>NZ_JACMYP010000104.1 GCF_020889705.1 Bradyrhizobium altum
GTCATGCGCACTCGTCAGTTGCGCAATCCGCGTCCACCGCACCTCACACCGCGTTCGTGACGATTGCGAAGCGCCCCTCGATCGGGTGAGACGCACATATTGAACATCTGAGTTGGGGTACGCGTCAAGAGCAATTTCGGAAACGGCGAATATTTCTACCGCGAGAATTCGTGGCATCGTAGGGCGGGTTAGCGCAGCGTAACCCGCCATTGTCGCCCGAGCGCAGCTCATCGACCGGTGATGGACCGGCGGTGGGTTACGCCTTCGGCTGACCCACCTTACATTCCGCGCGGCCAACTATCGGGCAAAATCCGGCTGCCAGTGGCGCAGCTCGCGCGCGGCGTAGGTGACTGTGCCGATCGTCGTGTAGGACGCTGCTTCCAGCATCATGTTGCGCGCGAGCTTGAGGCTGCGCGCCTCGCAGATCGCGCGCTGCTTCTCGTCCGCAATCCACTCGAAATCGATGTTGTGCGCAAGGCCAAGGATGCGCCGGATGGTCTTAGCCGCGGCAAAGCCGACCGTGTCCTGAAACAGCCGCGCCATATAGGCCTGTCGTTCCGCCTCCAGCCGCGCGGCCCCCGCTTCGCCTGCGAACAGCGACACCGGATAGCCGTCGCCCTTGGCCTCGTTGCGCCACAGCGCGAGAAATTTTCGCGAGAATTCGGTCCAGACGCCCTCGATGGTTTCCAAGAGCCAGGCCTCGAATGACGCGCGCTCGCCCGCCGTGCGCTCGTGGCCGGCGGAGGCCAGATAGGCCATCAAGAGATTGCCGATGACGGCGCCGATGTCGAAGCCCATCGGGCCATAGAAGGCAAACTCGGGATCGATCACCTTGGTCTCGCTATCCGTGACCATGATCGAGCCGGTGTGCAGGTCGCCGTGCAGCAACGCCTCCGGGCTCGCCATGAATTTCAGCTTGAGCCTGGAGATCGCGACATGCAGGTCGAGATCCTCGCGGAACGCCTCAGCCGTCGCGTCGAGATACGGTGCGGTCCAGCGGTTCTGCTCGGCGATGCGATAGGGGTCGGTGAAGATCAAATCCTCGGTGATCTTGCAGAGCGCGTGGTTGCCGACGAAATCGGCGATCCCCTGCTTCTTTTCCGCGGCCGACAGCGCCAGATCGGACGTAAGGAACAGCGTCTGCGCCAGGAATGTCGAGATATCCTCGACAAAGCGCGGATAACGCGTGGCGCCGATCAGGCCCTTGCGCATGATGATGTGGGGCTCGAGCAGCTCCATCGCGGTGAGCGCAAGCGGCGCGTCATGATGCAGCACCGCCGGCACGAGCTTCGATGCCAGCCGCGCCTGATGCACCAGCGCCAGATGCTCATAATGGGCTCGCGACAGCGGGAGCGGCCAGCTCTCGCCGACCAGCCGCACATAGGGCAGCGCCTGCTTGACGGCGATGCCGCCGCTGCTGCCCTTGACGATGAAGACGAGGTTGAGATTGCCGTCACCGACCTCACTGATCGACCAGCCGGCTGGCGCCCCGCCAAGCTGCGTGACGATGGCGGGAAGGCTCGCTAGATAGTCGCGCAGATCGGCTTCCCGCAGGATTCGATATGGACTGGCCCCGGAGGAGCCTGGTTGCGCCTGCAGGTTCATTGTGGCCCCTCCTTCGACTGCCTCGGGGCGAGGTTGGTCCTCACTCCCGTTCCAGGAAATTCTAGCCGACGTCGGCCTTTCTCCTGACCGGATCATAGTCGCAGTAAACGCTGTCGGCGACCAGCGCATAGCTTGCGATGAAGGTGCCTCTGTCAAGCTTGACCGGGTCCAAGCCGATCACCGCGGTCTGCTTCCGCTGTTCCGTTTCAACCAAAACTCCGCCTCCGGTCTCTGAAACTTCATGTCAATTTCTCCCGAGCGCGGTAATGATCATCACCCGATCTCCCAGGATCATGCGAGCTGGTAACCGGCCCGTCGCCGGATTGTCCGTAGGGTGACGGGATTTGCGTACCGTCAAGATGGATGTAAATTGCGGGTATCGAAACTTGTCGATCCGCACCGGGGGCTTCACCGGATCGGCCCCGAAACGGGTCGCACGATGACCGACGACACCGAGACCATTTCGCTGCGTCACACCATGGTCGACGGCGTCCAGCAGGGCGACGATTATGAAGTGATCTGGCGCGGCCTCCCGGTCGGGAGGATCATGCGGCAGCAGGACAGCCGGCAATGGTGGTGGGGCTGCAACGTCTATGGCCGGCCGCCGGCAAGCGGCGACAGAGGTCCCGCGATCGATTTCAAGGATGGTCAGGTCCGCTTCAAGCTTGCCTGGGCTCGGCTCAGGCCGACCCTAACCGACGAGCAGATCGCCGTCGCGACACGCCATGCGGAAGGGCTGCTGAAGCAGACTGCCGCGCAGACCGAGGCAACCAAGCCGGACGTGGTTCAGGTCATGCAAAACAGCCGTGGGGCGCTTCGGCATCGTGTGCTCAAACCCGGCACCATCGAATTCAACGGCGGCGCCATCGACTGCGTGATCCGAAACATCTCGGAGACCGGCGCCGCGCTCGAAGTCACCAGCCCGGTCGGCATCCCCGAGACCTTCAACCTGTTGATTCCCGGCGATCACAGCAAACGCCAATGCCGGGTCGCCTGGCGCAGGGAGCGCCGCGTCGCGGTCAGGTTCACGTAATCCTTCGGCTCGTGACACGACTCCTTCCGAACTCCGCGCTAAAGCATGATCCGGAAAAGTGCGAAGCGGTTTTCCGAAAAGACCATGCTCAAACAAAGAGCTAAAGCGCGATGACGATTCAACCCGATCTCATCGCGCTTTAGAACGGCATCCCCATCAGCTTCGACAGCCGCTCGATCGAGAGATAGCCGGCATAATAGGCCCACATGCCGATCGCGAAGATCACGGCCGAGATCAGCGTGGTCCACAACAGCTTGCGGCCCATTCGCGCCATGATCGGCGCGCCGGGATCGGTGCCGGGCGCGCCGACGCCGTCCTCATGCTGGCTGCGGATGCCGAACGGCAGCGTCAGGAACAGGACGAGCCACCAAAGGACGAAGTAGATCGCAAGCCCGGTGGAGATCTGGTACGCCATGTGGGCTCAGGCCTGTTCGATCTCGACCAAAGCGCCGGAAAAGTCCTTGGGGTGGAAGAACAGCACCGGCTTGCCGTGCGCGCCGATCTTCGGCTGGCCGTCGCCCAGCACCCGCGCGCCCTCGGCAATCATGCGGTCGCGGGCCGCGATGATGTCGGGCACGTCGTAGCAGACATGGTGGATGCCGCCGTCGGCGTTGCGCTCGACGAACTTCGCGATCGGCGAGGCCTCGCCGAGCGGCTCGATGAACTCGATCTTGGTGTTGGGCAGCGTCACGAACACGGTGATGACGCCATGCTCCGGCAGCGGCACCGCGTCAGAAATCTCGGCATTGAAGGCCGTGCCGTAGATCTTGGCGGCCTGCCTGGCGTCCTTGACCGCGATGGCGACGTGATTGAGGCGGCCCAGCATATCTCTCTCCCTTTGTCGTTGCGCACGCCTTAAGGGCATGTGTCAGACCGTCAGAACGTGCACGACGCAGATCGGCTTCTTGCCCCACTGCTCGTTCAGCGCGGCCCGCACCGCACGGCGCACCGATTCCCCGAGTGCGTCCGGATCGCGGCGCCGCGGCCGGGGCAGGCCCTCGATCGTCGATACCACGACATCGAACACGATGTCGTCGAACAATTCGCCCGCGGCATTTTTCTCCGGCATGCGACGAGATCAACCTCGGGATCGTCGACCATCTCGCCCTGCGCGGTCATGGCGACGGCGACGAAGGCGCAGCCGGCAAAACCCATCCGCCGCCGCTCGACCACGGCGCGCGACTTGGAGTCCTCAAGGATGGTTCCGTCCTTGTAGAGCCGCCCCGATGGTACTTCGCCGACGATGCCGGGATCTCCGGGCCCGAGCTTGACGAGGTCGCCGTTGCGGCAGGTCAGGACTTTCGGGACACCCGCGGCGCGCGCCAGCTTGGCGTGCTCGGCGAGATGCAGCGCCTCGCCATGCACGGGGATCAGGAGCTGCGGCCGCACCCAGGAGATCATGTCGCGCAGCTCGTCGCGACGCGGATGGCCGGAGACGTGCACCAGATGCTCGCGGTCGGTGATGATTTCGACGCCCTGCGTCACCAGCCCGTTGATGATGCCGGCGACCGCCTTCTCGTTGCCGGGAATGGTGCGGGAGGAGAAGATCACGGTGTCGCCCCTGTTCAGGGTCACCTGCGGGTGGTCGTTGTTGGCGATCCGCGCCAGCGCGGCGCGGGGTTCGCCCTGGCTGCCGGTGCACAGCGCCAGCACCTTGTCGGGCGGGAAATGGCCGTAATAGTCGGCGCTGCGAAATTTGTGCGAGCCGTCGAGATAGCCGCATTCGCGCGCGACCTGCACCACGCGCTCCATGGCGCGGCCGACCACGACGACCTCGCGATCGGCGGCGTTCGCGGCGTCCGCCACCGCCCTCACGCGGGCGACATTGGAGGCGAAAGTCGTGACTGCGACCCGGCCCTTGGCTGCCTTGACCAGCTTCTTGATGGTGGCGGCAACCTCGGTCTCCGAGGGCGAGCGCCCGTCGCGCACCGCGTTGGTGGAATCGCCGACCAGCGCCAGCACGCCTTCGTCACCAAGCTCGCGCAGCCGCCGCTCGTCGGTCGGCAGGCCGATGATCGGGGTCGGATCGATCTTCCAGTCGCCGGTGTGCAGCACGGTGCCGACATCGGTCTTGATCGCCAGCGCATGCGATTCCGGGATCGAATGCGCGACCGGGATGAACTCGACATTGAACGGGCCGATATCGACCCGGCCGCCCGACGGGATCACCGTGATCGGGATTTTGGGCGGATTGCGCTCGGCGGCGCATTTGGCCTCGAACAGCGCCGCGCTGAACTGCGTCGCGTAGATCTTGCAGCCGAGCTTCGGCCAGAGATCGACGATCGCGCCGAAATGGTCCTCATGGGCGTGCGTCAGCACGAGGCCCATCAGATTGTTGCGCTCCTTCTCCAAGAAGCGGACATCCGGCATGATCAGGTCGATGCCCGGCAGATGCTCCTCGTCGCCAAAGGAGACGCCGAGATCGACCGCGAGGAACGAGCGCTGGTGGCGGTTGCCGAGCCCATAGATCGACAAATTCATGCCGATCTCGCCGACACCGCCGAGCGGTGCAAAGGTAAGCTCGTCAGGTCGCGCCATCAGTTGGCCCTCACTGTGGCTGCGGAGCCGAAATAGACCTCGCCGGCCGTTACGGGCAAGCGCTGCCCGGCCGCGGTGCGGACGATCAGGCAGCCGGTGTCGTCGATGGTGTCAAAGGTACCTTCAACGGTCGCCGTGCCGGTCTGGACCGCGACCTTGTCGCCGAGGCCGGCTGCGCGCTCCAGCCACAGCCTGCGGATCTCCGGGAAGCCGCGGCCATCGTCCCAGATGCCGCGAAACTCGACCCAAGCATCCGACAATTCCACAAACAGCTCTTCCGCACCGATCTGGATGCCGAGCGCAGCGAGCGATACCGCAGGCGTCGGCGTGCCCTCGGGCGCCGCAATGACGTTGGTGCCGATGCCGACGACGACTGCAAGCCGGTCGCCGACCGCCTCGGCCTCCAGCAGGATGCCCGAGAGCTTCTTGCCGTTGGCCAGCACGTCGTTCGGCCATTTCAGGGTGAATTTCGGGCTGTCCGGCCCGAGCCGCAGCGCCGCCTCGATGCTGACCTTGCGCAACGCGGCCTCGAGCGACAGCCCGGCGGCAAAGCCGAGCGTCGCGGCAACCGCCGGCTGAACGTCGGTCACCTCGAGAATGCTGCTGGCGAGATTGCCGCGCGGTGCGACCCAGACCCGCTGACGGCGTCCGCGGCCAGCGGTCTGCTCCGGCGTCACGAACCACATCGGCCCACGCTCGCCATCGCGCGCGCGCAGCATCGCCTCGGCATTGGTCGAGCCGATCTGATCGAAGGCGGCGAGCTTGGTGCCCGCCGCAATGGCCCGAGGTCCGAGCGTGAAGGTCATGTCAAGGTTATGCGCATGATCCGGTCCGAAAGCCAGCCTCCGTGTCCGGAATCATACGCGTCAGGGCCGCGTGACGCGGCCCTGAGTTGTTTTTTTGACGCGTTTTCCTCACGCGAACCGGTGTCCACTTCGCTCGAAAACGCTTTAGAACAGCGACTTCGCCGCCGCCGTGGCCACGCTCACTAGCGGTCCCGGATAGGCGAAGAAGAAGATATTGAAGATGCCTGCGACCGCCAGCACGGTGCGCAGCTCGACGCGGACCGGGTCGAGTTTGCCGAGGGGCTGGTCGAAATACATCACCTTGACGATCGACAGATAATAGAACGCGCCCACCACGCTGGTCAGCACGCCGATCACTGCGAGCGTGAACAGGTTGGCCTTGATCGCGGCGACGAACACGTACCATTTGCCGAAGAAGCCGGCGAGCGGCGGCACGCCGGCCAGCGAGAACAGCAGCATCGCGAAGACGAAGGCGATCAGCGGGTTGGTGCGGGACAGGCCGGCGAAATCACTGATCTGCTCCAGCGCCTGGCCGTTCCGCTTCATGGCAAGGATGATCGAGAAGGTGCCGAGCGTCATCGCGACATAGATCGCGATGTAGATCAGGACGCCCTGCGCGCCCTCGACCGTGCCGGAGGCGAGGCCGACCAGCGCAAAGCCCATATGGCCGATCGAGGAATAGGCCATCAGCCGCTTGATGTTGGACTGGCCGATCGCGGCGAACGAGCCCAGCGCCATCGAGGCGATCGCCACGAACACCAGGATCTGCTGCCACTGGGTAACGATGCCCGGGAACGCGGTCAGCGTCGCACGGGTGAACACGGCGAGCGCGGCGACCTTCGGGGCCGAGGCGAAGAACGCCGTCACCGGCGTCGGCGCGCCCTCATAGACGTCCGGCGTCCACATATGGAACGGCACCGCCGAGACCTTGAAGCAGAGGCCGGCGAGCAGGAACACCAGGCCGAACACGATGCCGATGCTGCCGGTGGTTGCGGCCGCCGCGATGCCGGCGAAGCTGACGGTGCCGGTGAAGCCGTAGATCAGCGAGGCGCCGTAGAGCAGCATGCCCGACGACAGCGCGCCGAGCACGAAATACTTCAGGCCGGCCTCGCTCGACTTGGCATTGTCGCGCTGGCTGGCGGCAACGACGTAGAGCGCAAGGCTCATCAGCTCGAGGCCGAGATAGAGCGAAATCAGGTCGCCGGCCGAGATCAGCACCATCATGCCGAGCGTCGACAGCAGCACCAGGATCGAGAACTCGAAATTACGGGTCGACGGCTGGGACAGGTACTCGGTCGACAGGATCAACGTTGCCGCCGAGGCGATCAAAGCGAGGATCTTCAGGAAGCGGGCGAAGTCATCGACGATGAAGCTGCCGCCGAAGGTGACGAGCTTGCCGGCCGGCAGCCAGAGCTCCAGCACGCCGGTCAGGACCAAGAGACACACCGCGAGCGCGGTGATCAGCCGGGTCGTCCCCTGCCCGCGATAGGCTCCGATCATCAACAGCACCATGGCGCCGACCGCGAGCACCAGCTCCGGCAGCACCGGCTGCAACTGATAACCTGCACTGGAAAAGCTCATGGCGGCGGCCTTACTGCGTAACCAGCGCGGCTGCCTTCACGGCAGTCACGGCGGTGTTGTAATTGTTGACGAGTTGCTGCACCGAGGCGGCCGACATGTCGAGCACCGGCTTCGGATAGACGCCGAACAGGATGGTCAGCGCGATCAGCGGAAACAGCGTCACGCATTCGCGGAAGGTCAGATCCTTGATCGACATCAGCGACGGCTTGACCAGCGCGCCGAACACCACCTTGCGGTAGAGCCAGAGCGCGTAGCAGGCCGACAGGATCACGCCCGTGGTGGCGAAGAACGCCGTCGGCAGCGAGATCTTGAAGGTGCCGAGCAGCGTCATGAACTCGCCGACGAATCCGCTCGTGCCCGGCAGACCGACATTGGCCATGGTGAAGACCATGAAGGTCATCGCGTAGAGCGGCATCCGGTTGACGAGGCCGCCATAGGCCGCGATCTCGCGGGTGTGCATGCGGTCGTAGACGATGCCGACGCAGAGGAACAGCGCGCCGGAGACGATGCCATGCGAGATCATCTGGAACATGCCGCCGGCGACGCCCTGCGTGGTCACCGCGAAGATGCCCATGGTGACGAAGCCCATATGCGCGACGGACGAGTACGCGATCAGCTTCTTCATGTCCTCCTGCATCATCGCCACCAGCGAGGTGTAGATGATGGCGATGACCGACAGCGTGAACACGAATGGTGCGAAGTCGTGCGAGGCCAGCGGGAACATCGGCAGCGAGAAGCGCAGGAAGCCGTAGCCGCCCATCTTCAGCAGGATGGCGGCCAGGATCACCGAGCCCGCCGTCGGCGCCTCGACGTGCGCGTCAGGCAGCCAGGTGTGCACCGGCCACATCGGCATCTTCACCGCGAATGAGGCGAAGAAGGCGAGCCACGCCCAGGTCTGCATCGAGCGCGGCACCGCGGTGTGCATCAGGGTCGGGATATCGGTCGTGCCGGCGTTCCAGTACAGCGCCATGATGGCGAGCAGCATCAAGACCGAGCCGAGGAACGTATAGAGGAAGAACTTGAACGAGGCGTAGACCCGGCGCGGACCGCCCCAGACGCCGATGATCAGGAACATCGGGATCAGGCCGCCCTCGAAGAACAGATAGAACAGCACGAGGTCGAGCGCCGAGAAGGTGCCGACCATCAGCGTTTCCAGGATCAGGAACGCCATCATGTATTCGCTGACGCGCTGCGTCACCGACTTCCAGCTCGCGATGATGCAGAGCGGCATGATCGCGGTGGTCAGGATGATCAGCGGCAGCGAGATGCCGTCGATACCCATATGATAGGTGATGCCGGTGGCGAGCCAGGACGTCTTCTCGACGAACTGGAAGTCGGACTGCGCGGGATCGAAGCGCGCGACCAGGATCAGCGACACCGCGAAGGTGATCAGCGTGGTCCACAGCGCGATCCAGCGTGCCGTGCGGCTCGCGGTCTCGTCGCCGCCCCGCGCCAAGAGGTAGACCAGGATCGCGCCGACCGCCGGCAGGAAGGTCGTGACGGAAAGGATGGGCCAGGTTGTCATTTACTGGCCTCCCAAGCCGAACATGAACCAGGTGATCAATCCGGCGGCCCCGATCAGCATCGCGAACGCGTAGTGATAGAGGTAGCCGGTCTGCAATTTCACGACGTTGCGGGTGACGTCGAGCACGCGGGCCGAGACGCCGTCCGGACCGAAGCCGTCGATGACGAAGCCATCGCCCTTCTTCCACAACGTATAGCCGAGCCACTTCGCCGGGCGCACGAAGATCCAGTCGTACAGCTCGTCGAAGTACCATTTGTTGAGCAGGAACTGGTACAGCATCGGCTGCTGGTTCGCGAGCTCGACCGGCAGATACGGCCTGCGGATGTAGAACAGATACGAGACGAACAGGCCGAGCGCCATCATCACGGTGGGCAGCGGCGCGAGCCAGCTCGGCATGTGCTCCATGTCCTCGAGGATGTGCGGATTCATCTTCACGGACTCGCGGAAGAATTCCTCGACGCCGTGCGGGCTGGCGAACACTTCCTTGAACGGCAGACCCGCCAGGATCGAGCCGGCGGCGAGCACGCCGATCGGCACCAGCATCCACACCGGGCTCTCATGCGCCGCCTCGTAGTGCTTCTGGTCGTGCGGCTCGCCGAAGAACGTCTTGAAGATCAGACGCCAGGAGTAGAACGAGGTCAGGCCGGCAGCCACGATGGTCAAGAGATAGGCGTAGGTCGCGAACGGGTTGTGCGCAGCGTAGGCCGCCTCGATGATCGCGTCCTTGGAGAAGTAGCCGGCGAACAGCGGGAAACCGGTCAGCGCCAGGGTGCCGATGCACATCACCGCAAACGTGTACGGGATCTTGCGCCACAGGCCGCCCATGTTGCGGATGTCCTGCTCGTGGTGCATCGCGTAGATCACCGAGCCTGAGCCCAAGAACAGCAGCGCCTTGAAGAAGGCGTGCGTGAACAGGTGGAACATGCCGACCGAATAGGCCCCGGCTCCCATCGCCACGAACATGTAGCCGAGCTGCGAACAGGTCGAGTACGCGACGATGCGCTTGATGTCGTTCTGCACGAGGCCGATCGTGGCGGCGAAGAACGCCGTGGTCGCGCCGAAGAACATCACCACCGCCTGCGCGGTCGGCGACAGCTCGAACAGTGGCGACAGCCGCGCCACCATGAAGACGCCGGCGGTGACCATGGTCGCGGCGTGGATCAGCGCCGACACCGGGGTCGGGCCTTCCATCGCGTCCGGCAACCAGGTGTGCAGCAGGAACTGGGCCGACTTGCCCATCGCGCCCATGAACAGGAACAGGCAGGTCAGCGTCAACGCATCGACCTGATGGCCGAAGAAGTTGATGGTCTTTCCGGTCAGCCCGGGCGCCGCGTGGAAGATGGTCTCGAAATCGGTCGAGCCGACCAGCGCGAAGATCGCGAAGATGCCGAGCGCGAAGCCGAAGTCGCCGACGCGGTTGACCACGAAAGCCTTGATCGCGGCCGCGTTCGCCGACGGCTTCTGGTACCAGAACCCGATCAGGAGGTAGCTCGCAAGGCCGACGCCCTCCCAGCCGAAGAACAGCTGCACGAGGTTGTCCGAGGTCACCAGCATCAGCATCGCAAAGGTGAACAGCGAGAGATAGCCGAAGAAACGCGGCCGGTTCGGATCCTCGTCCATGTAGCCGATGGAGTAGAGGTGGACCAGTGCAGACACGGTGTTGACCACGACCAGCATCACGGCCGTCAGGGTGTCGATCCGCAGCGACCATGCGACCTGCAGATCACCCGAGGTGATCCAGGGCAGCAGCACGACGCGGGCGTCATGATGCATGAAGCCGACATCGACCAGCGCGAACCAGGACAGCGCCGCGGACACGAACAGCAGGCCCGTGGTGATCAGCTCTGCCAGTCGCGATCCCGCCGCTGGCGGCTCGGACACGTGATGATCGTCATGGCCATGATCATCGTCATGACCGTGATCGTCATGGCCCGCCGAGGCGTGAGCGTCGCCATGCGCGTCGTCGTGATGATCGACGGTGTCGCCGCTCGGGCAGCGCGCGTGCGCGCCGGTCAGCGAGATAATCCCCGCCAGAATGGCGCCCAGCAGAGGCAGAAATACGATTGCCTGGTACATCGGCGCGTTAGCCCTTCATCAGATTGACGTCTTCAACCGCGATCGAACCGCGGTTGCGGAAATACACCACCAGCACGGCGAGGCCGATCGCGGCCTCGGCCGCCGCCACCGTCAGCACCAGCAGCGCGAACACCTGGCCGACGATGTCGCCGAGGAAGGTCGAGAACGCCACCAGGTTGATGTTGACCGAGAGCAGGATCAGCTCGATCGACATCAGGATGACGATGATGTTCTTGCGGTTGAGGAAGATGCCAAGGATCCCGAGCGTGAACAGGATCGCGGCGACCGCCAGATAGTGCCCTAGCCCGATCGTCATTTCACCCACTCCGCCGCATCGGCATCCTGCAGGCCCTGCCCCGACGCCACTTTGCGCATCGCCATCGCCATTTCGGGCGTGCGCGCGTTCTGAACGTTGATGTTCTGCCGCTTGACGTTCGCCTTGTGGCGCAGCGTCAGCACGATGGCGCCGATCATGGCGACCAGGAGCACCATGCCGGCGAGCTGGAAGTAATGGATGTACTTCGTATAGAGCACGAGGCCGAGCGCCTCGGTATTGCTGACATTGGTCGGGATCGCCGCAGTGATCGTCTTGGTGACCTGCGGATTGATAACCCAGGCGCCGACGACGAGCAGCAGCTCGAACAGGAAGATGCCGCCGATCACGATGCCAACAGGCAAATACTGGATGAAGCCCTCGCGCAGTTCGACGAAATCGACGTCGAGCATCATGATCACGAACAGGAACAGCACCGCGACCGCGCCGACATAGACCACGATCAGCATCATCCCGAGGAACTCGGCGCCCATCAGGATGAACAGCCCGGCCGCGTTGACGAAGGCCAGGATCAGGAACAGCACGGAGTGCACGGGATTGCGCGAGACAATCACCATGACCGCCGAGGCCACGCAGGCCGCGGCAAACAGATAGAAGAACAGCGCCGGAAGGATCATGCCCTCACCTCAACGGTACGGCGCGTCGAGCGCGATCGACTTCGCAATCTCACGCTCCCAGCGGTCGCCATTGGCGAGCAGCTTCGCCTTGTCATAGTAGAGCTCCTCGCGGGTCTCGGTCGCGAATTCGAAATTCGGTCCCTCGACGATGGCGTCCACCGGGCATGCCTCCTGGCACAGGCCGCAATAGATGCACTTCACCATGTCGATGTCGTAACGCACCGTGCGGCGGGTGCCGTCGTTGCGGCGCGGGCCGGCCTCGATCGTGATCGCTTGCGCCGGGCAGATCGCCTCGCACAGCTTGCAGGCGATGCAGCGTTCCTCGCCGTTCGGATAGCGGCGCAGCGCGTGCTCACCACGGAAGCGCGGCGAGATCGGGCCCTTCTCGAAGGGATAGTTCAGCGTCGGCTTCGGCTTGAAGAAATAGCGCATGGCGAGGACGAACGCCGAGACGAATTCCGAGAGTAGAAGCGAGCGGGCTGTTGCGTTGACATTGACACTCATGACGGCCTCACTTCGGCGCGATGCCGGCGAACTGCAGCACGCCGGCCACGATCACCACCATCGCCAGCGACAGCGGCAGGAACACCTTCCAGCCGAGCCGCATCAGTTGATCGTAGCGGTAGCGCGGCACGATCGCCTTCGCCATCGCGAACATGAAGAACATGAAGAACACCTTCAGGGCGAACCAGATGATGCCCGGAATCCAGGTGAACGGCGGCAGATTGACCGGCGGCAGCCAGCCGCCCAGGAACAGGATCGACGCCAGCGCGCACATCGTGGTGATCGCGACATACTCGCCGAGCATGAACAGGAGATACGGCGTCGAGCCGTATTCGGTCATGAAGCCGGCGACCAGCTCGGATTCAGCTTCGACCAGGTCGAACGGCGGACGGTTGGTTTCCGCCAGCGCCGAGACGTAGAACACCACGAACATCGGGAACAGCGGCCACACATACCAGTTCAGGATGGTGAGCTGCGGCAGGCCGATCAGGTGCGCGAGCCCGCGGGTGTTCTGGGCCTCGACCACCGCCGACAGGTTCAGCGAGCCGACGCAGAGCAGCACGGTGATGATGACGAAGCCGATCGAGACTTCGTAGGACACCATCTGCGCAGCGGAGCGGAGCGCGGCCAGGAACGGGTACTTCGAGTTCGACGACCAGCCGGCCATGATGATGCCGTAGATCGACAGCGACGAGATCGCGAAGATGTAGAGCACGCCGACATTGATGTCGGAAATCACCCAGCCGAGATTGAACGGGATCACGGCCCAGGCCGCCAGCGCCAGCACGCAGGAGACCAGCGGCGCCAGCAGGAACACGCCCTTGTTGGAGCCGGACGGAATCACCGGCTCCTTCAACACGAATTTCAGGAGGTCGGCGAAGGATTGCAGCAATCCGAACGGGCCGACCACGTTGGGGCCGCGGCGGATCTGCACCGCCGCCCAGATCTTGCGGTCGGCGAGCAGGATGTAGGCGATCGCGATCAGCAGCACGACGAGCAGCAACAGGCTTTCCGCGACCATGATGATCAGCGGCCAGAGGAAGCCGGTCCAGAACGCGCTTGCGAAGAATTCAGCCATCAGGTCACGCTCACTCCGCTGCCGTCAGCATTCGGCCCGACGCCAGCCGCGAGCATTCCGCCATCACGGCAGAGGCCCGCGCGATCGGGTTGGTCAGATAGAAGTCCTCGACCGTCGGCTTGAACGCCGCCTTGTCGACGGCACCGCCCTTGCCCGCCAGCGCCTTGACGTCGTCGGGCTTGCCGGCCTCGATCTGGTCGAGCCGCATCAGGTGCGGATAGGTCTTGAACATCACCTGGCGCAGCGCCTGCAGCGAGTCGAACGGCAGCTTCTTGCCGAGCACGTCGGACAGCGCGCGGATGATCGCCCAATCCTCGCGGGCTTCGCCCGGCGGGAATGCGGCACGGTTGGCGATCTGGGCCCGGCCCTCGGTGTTGACGTAGATGCCGGACTTCTCGGTATAGGCGGCGCCCGGCAGGATCACGTCGGCGCGGTGCGCGCCCTGGTCGCCATGGGTGCCGATATAGACCACGAAGGTGCCGTCCGGCGCCTTGATCTCGTCGGCGCCGAGCAGGAACAGCATGTCGAGGGTGCCGAACGTCGTCATCTGCGCCGTGGTCAGGCCGCCGGCCGAAGGCGAGAAGCCGATATCGAGCGCGCCGGCGCGCGAGGCGGTGTCCTGCAGCACGGCAAAGCCGTTCCAGCCGTCCTTCAGCGCACCGACATCGACGGCGAGCTTGGCCGCCTGCGCCAGCACCGCCGCGCCGTCATGCCTGGTGTAGGCGCCGGCGCCGACCAGGATGATCGGGTTCTTGGCGTTCTTCAGCACGTCGGCAAACGAGTGCTTGCCGGCCACGAGGTCCGCGAGCGTGTCGGTGCCCGCACCGAGATAGTCGTGGTCGTAGGTGAAATCGGCCTTGGCGCCGATCATGCCGACCTTGAGCCCGCCGGTGCGCCAGCGCTTGCGGATCCGCGCGTTCAGCACCGCCGCTTCCTTGCGCGGATGCGAGCCGATGATCAGGATCGCGTCGGCCTGGTCGATGCCGGCAATCGTCGGGTTGAAGATATAGGAGCCGCGGCCAGCCTTGGCGTCGAACGCGTCGCCGCCCTGCACCGCCAGGTTGACCGAGCCGAACTTCGCGAGCAGCTCCTTCAGCGCATACATTTCATCGACCGCGGCGAGATCGCCGGCGATCGCGCCGATCCGCTTGCCGTCGGTGCGGCCGCCCTTGGCGGCGATGGCAGCAAAGGCTTCCTGCCAGGTCGTCGGCTTGAGCTGGCCGTTCTCACGCACATAGGGACGGTCGAGGCGCTGCGTGCGCAGGCCGTCGACGACGTGGCGGGTCTTGTCGGAGATCCACTCTTCGTTCACCGCCTCGTTGATGCGCGGCAGGATGCGCATCACCTCGCGGCCGCGGGTGTCGACGCGGATCGCGGAACCGACGCCGTCCATGACGTCGACCGACTGCGTCTTGCCGAGCTCCCAGGGCCGCGCCGCGAAGGCATACGGCTTCGAGGTCAGCGCGCCGACCGGGCAGATGTCGACGAGATTGCCCTGCAGCTCCGAGCTCAGCGCCTGCTCGAGATAGGTGGTGATCTCCATGTCCTCGCCGCGCCCGGTCGCGCCCATTTCCGGCGCGCCGCAGACTTCGGCGGAGAAGCGGACGCAACGCGTGCACTGGATGCAGCGGTTCATCGAGGTCTTGACCAGGGCGCCGAGATACTTGTCCTCGACCGCGCGCTTGTTCTCGGCGAAACGGCTGGTGTCGACGCCGTAGCCCATCGCCTGGTCCTGCAAATCGCACTCGCCGCCCTGGTCGCAGATCGGGCAGTCCAGCGGATGGTTGATCAGCAGGAATTCCATCACGCCTTCGCGCGCCTTCTTGACCATCGGCGAACGGGTCGAAATCTCCGGCGGCTCACCCTTCGGTCCCGGACGGCAGTCGCGCACGGCCCAGGCGCAGCTCGCGACCGGCTTCGGGCCGCCCTTCACCTCGACCAGGCACATCCGGCAATTGCCGGCGATCGACAGCCGCTCGTGATAGCAGAAGCGCGGAATCTCGGCGCCGGCCGCCTCGCACGCCTGCAACAGCGTGTACTCCGGCGGCACATCGATCTCTTTGCCATCGACGATGATCTTGCTCATGTCTCTTCTCTACTCCGCCGCGACCATGTGGACGGGATCACGAACGCCCTGATCGTCGAGATCGGCCTTGTGCGAATACTGATCGATGCGCTCTTCAATCTCGTGACGGAAGTGCGCAATCAGACCCTGGATCGGCCACGCTGCTGCGTCGCCGAGCGCGCAGATGGTGTGGCCCTCGACCTGCTTGGTGACTTCGAGCAGCATGTCGATCTCGCGCTTGTGGGCGCGGCCGTCGGCCATGCGGGTCAGGACACGCCACATCCAGCCGGTGCCCTCGCGGCACGGCGTGCACTGGCCGCAGCTCTCATGCTTGTAGAAATAGGAGATGCGCGCGATCGCCCGGATCAGGTCGGTCGACTTGTCCATCACAATCACGGCCGCGGTGCCGAGGCCCGAGCGCAGCTTGCTCAAACTGTCGAAATCCATCGGCGTGTCGATGATCTGCTCGGCCGGCACCATGCGCACCGACGAGCCGCCGGGGATAACCGCCTTCAGATTGTCCCAGCCGCCGCGAATGCCGCCGCAATGCTTCTCGATCAGCTCGCGGAACGGAATCCCCATCGCCTCTTCGACGTTGCAGGGCCGCTCGACGTGACCGGAGATGCAGAACAGCTTGGTGCCGACATTGTTCGGCCGGCCGATCGCGGCGAACCAGGCGGCGCCGCGGCGCAGGATGTCGGGCGCGACTGCAATCGACTCGACATTGTTGACGGTGGTCGGGCAGCCATAGAGGCCGACATTGGCCGGGAACGGCGGCTTCAGCCGCGGCTGGCCCTTCTTGCCCTCGAGGCTCTCGAGCAGCGCGGTTTCTTCGCCGCAGATATAGGCGCCGGCGCCGTGCGCGACATAGATGTCGAACGGCCAGCCGTTGATATTGTCCTTGCCGACCAACTTGGCCTCATAGGCCTGGTCGATCGCCGCCTGCAGCCGCTCGCGCTCGCGGATGAACTCGCCGCGGATGTAGATGTAGCAGGCATGTGCGCCCATCGCGAAGCTCGCGAGCAGGCAGCCTTCGACCAGGAGATGCGGATCGTGCCGCATGATCTCGCGGTCCTTGCAGGTGCCGGGCTCCGACTCGTCCGCATTGACGACGAGATAGCTCGGACGGCCGTCCTTGGATTCCTTGGGCATGAAGGACCACTTCATACCGGTCGGGAAGCCTGCACCGCCGCGGCCGCGCAGGCCCGAGGCCTTCATCTCGTTGATGATCCAGTCGCGGCCCTTGTCGATGATCCCCTTGGTGCCATCCCAGGCGCCTCTGCGGCGCGCGCCTCGAGGCCCCAATCATGGAGGCCGTAGAGGTTCTTGAAGATGCGGTCCTTGTCGTCGAGCATGCTCAAAACTTTCCGAACATCACCGATTGGCTTGGGAGTAAGCGAGCCCGGCAGCACAGCCGCCGAACACGATGGCCCACAACAGGCTGGATTCCAGCGTCGCGCTCAGGCCGTAACGTTGCAGCAGGAACATGAAGCCCGCCGCGACAGTGGTATGCAGGGCGATCGTGCGCCAGGCCTTCATCGCAGCGCCCCTCCCCACCTTGTTTTCCTGCCCGTTTGCCTGCACCTGAAAGCCCCCCATCAGGTGGTTTCCTTCAGCGTCGTCGGCCCGCCTTCGGGGGCCGAGAACTGACGGTCGACCTGTGGGCCCGGCTTCGGCGGATTGCCGGCGGCAAAGCCGTCGAGCACCTTGCCGAAGCTTTCCTTGGTCAGGTCCTCATATGTGTCCTTCCAGATCAGCACCATCGGCGCGTTCACGCAGGCCCCCAGGCACTCGACCTCTTCCCACGAGAAGTTGCCGTCCTTCGACAGCTGGAAGGGGTCGTGATGGATGCGATGCTGGCACACCTCGATCAGGTCGGCGGCGCCGCGCAGCCGGCACGGCGTGGTGCCGCAGACCTGGACATGCGCCTTCTTGCCGACCGGCGAGAGCTGGAACATGGTGTAAAAGGTCGCGATCTCCAGCATGCGGATATGCGGCATCTCGAGCAGGTCGGCGACGGCGCGGATCGCCGCTTCCGAGACCCAGCCGTCATGCTGCTCCTGCACGCGCCACAGAATCGCGATCGCAGCCGAAGCCTGACGGCCCGGTGGATATTTCTCGATCTGCTTCTTGGCCCAGGCGAGATTCTCGTCCGTGAACGTGAAGCTCGCGGGCTGCAATTCCTTCGGGGCAAGGCGGCGGACGGACATCGATCAAACTCTCATTGCGCGCGGTGCGGATGCGGACATCATCACCGGTCGACCTCGCCGAACACGATGTCCAGCGAGCCAAGGATGGCGGAAACGTCGGCCAGCAGATGGCCCTTGCAGATGTGATCCATCGCCTGCAGATGGGCGAAGCCCGGCGCGCGGATCTTGCACTTGTAGGGCTTGTTGGTGCCGTCGGCGACGAGATAGACGCCGAACTCACCCTTCGGCGCCTCGACCGCGGCGTAGACCTCGCCGGCCGGCACGTGCACGCCTTCGGTGTAGAGCTTGAAGTGATGGATCAGCGCTTCCATCGAGCGCTTCATGTCACCACGGCGCGGCGGCGCGATCTTGTTGTCCTCGACCACGACCGGGCCCTGCGCGTCCGCACCCTTCAGCTTCTGGATGCACTGCTTCATGATGCGCACCGACTGGCGCATCTCTTCCATGCGGATCAGGTAGCGGTCGTAGCAGTCGCCGTTCTTGCCGATCGGAATGTCGAAATCCATCTCGGCGTAGCACTCATAAGGCTGCGACTTGCGCAGGTCCCAAGCCGCGCCCGAGCCGCGCACCATCACGCCGGAGAAGCCCCACTCCCAGGCCTCCTTGAGCGGCACCACGCCGATATCGACGTTGCGCTGCTTGAAGATGCGGTTGCCGGTCAACAGCGTGTCGAGGTCGTCGACGACCTTGAGGAACGGATCGCACCACGCCTCGATATCGTCGATCAGCTTTGGCGGCAGGTCCTGGTGCACGCCGCCGACGCGGAAGAACGCCGCGTGCATGCGCGAGCCCGAGGCGCGCTCGTAGAACACCATCAGCTTTTCGCGCTCTTCGAAGCCCCACAGCGGCGGGGTGAGCGCGCCGACGTCCATCGCCTGCGTGGTGACGTTGAGCAGATGCGACAGGATGCGGCCGATCTCGCAATACAGCACCCGGATCAGCTGACCGCGGCGCGGCACCGTGATGCCGAGCAGCTTTTCCGCCGCGAGGCAGAACGCATGCTCCTGATTCATCGGCGCGACATAATCGAGCCGGTCGAAATAGGGAATCGCCTGCAGATAGGTCTTGTGCTCGATCAGCTTCTCGGTGCCGCGGTGAAGCAGCCCGATATGCGGATCGACGCGCTCGACGACTTCGCCGTCCAATTCGAGCACCAAACGAAGCACGCCGTGCGCAGCAGGATGCTGCGGGCCAAAGTTGATGGTGAAATTGCGAAGATTCTGTTCGTTCATGATCAGGCCTTCGGTTCCGCCTTCGCCTTTTCGTCACCCGGCAAGAGGTAATCGGCACCTTCCCACGGAGACAGGAAATCGAACTTGCGGAATTCCTGGTTGAGCCGGACCGGCTCGTACAGCACCCGCTTCTCCTGGTCGTCGTAGCGAACCTCGACGAAGCCGGTCAGCGGGAAATCCTTGCGCAGCGGATGGCCGTCGAAGCCGTAATCCGTCAGCAGGCGGCGCATATCCGGATGCCCGATGAAGATCACGCCGTAGAGGTCGTAGGTCTCGCGCTCGAACCAGTCGGCGCCGGGGAACACGCCGATGATCGACGGCACCTGCGTGGTCTCGTCGGCCTGGCCGCGTACTCGGATGCGTGTGTTCAGCGTCGGCGACAGCAGATGATAGACGACATCGAAGCGCTTTTCGCGGCTCGGATAGTCGACCGCGGTCGCGTCGGTGAAGTTGACGAAGCGGCAGTTCGGATCGTCACGCAGAAAAGTGACGACGTCCACGATTCTGCCAATCTCGACGTCGATAGTGAGTTGATTGAACGCGACCGAGTGCGCCGTGGCGGCGCCCGGAAGCGCGCTCACGATCGTCTGCCCAAGGGCGTCGAGCTTGCCGTCGTCCATGCCTGAAACCTTAGCGTTCGATAGTGCCGATACGGCGGATCTTCTTCTGCAGCAGCAGCACGCCGTAGAGCAGCGCTTCCGCCGTGGGCGGACAGCCCGGCACGTAGATGTCGATCGGCACGATGCGGTCGCAACCGCGCACCACCGAGTACGAATAGTGGTAGTAGCCGCCGCCGTTGGCGCAGGAGCCCATCGAGATGACGTAGCGCGGCTCCGGCATCTGGTCGTAGACCTTGCGCAGCGCAGGCGCCATCTTGTTGGTCAGGGTGCCCGCAACGATCATCACGTCGGACTGCCGCGGCGAGGCACGCGGTGCAAAGCCGAAGCGCTCGACGTCGTAGCGCGGCATCGAGACCTGCATCATCTCGACCGCGCAGCAGGCGAGACCGAAGGTCATCCACATCAGGGAGCCGGTGCGCGCCCAGGTGATGAGGTCGTCGGCCGCCGCGACGAAGAAGCCCTTGTCGGACAGCTCGTGATTGACCTCGAGGAAAAACGGATCATTGGCGCCGACCGGCTTGCCGGTCGACGGATCGAGAATGCCTCTCGGAGCTTGCGCAATCGCCGGCTGCGAGGATGCGGCGGTGGGGCTCAATCCCATTCGAGCGCGCCTTTCTTCCATTCATACGCGAACCCGACCGTCAGCACGGCCAGGAACACCATCATCGACCAGAAGCCGGTCTCGCCCAGTTTTCCGAACGCCACTGCCCATGGGAACAGGAACGCCACTTCGAGATCGAAGATGATGAAGAGGATCGCCACCAGATAGAAGCGGACGTCGAACTTCATGCGGGCGTCGTCAAAAGCGTTGAATCCGCATTCATAGGCGGACAGCTTTTCCGGATCCGGCGACTGGAACGCGACCAGGAACGGCGCGATCAGGAGCGCCAGCCCGATCAGGCTCGCGACCCCGATAAAGACCACAAGTGGGAGATAATTTTGCAGGATGCCGGTCATCGGCGAGGCCTTCTTGCTGCG
The DNA here is from genome assembly GCF_020889705.1 of Bradyrhizobium altum. GTDB lineage: Bacteria > Pseudomonadota > Alphaproteobacteria > Rhizobiales > Xanthobacteraceae > Bradyrhizobium > Bradyrhizobium altum. The sequence goes on from NZ_JACMYP010000104.1 coordinate 20,803, forward strand.
GTTTCGGACGTGCCGCAGATTCGTTGATTGGAATTGTTCTTGAGGCTTTAGCGCAGCGCAACAGGGGGCGCAAGACAAGCTATTTTGACGCTTTTACCGCCCCTTGCCGCGGGCTGATGGCCTCATCGGGCGGATGCGCTGCCTCGATGGGCAACGCTGCGCCGGCCACCCGGTGCCCTGCGCTCTCCCCATATCAGCCCAGCTCCCTTTCGGCAGCGAGCATCTCGGCCGCGGTCAGCGTCAGCCGGTCGATATGTCCGAGCAGCAACTCAAGATCCTGCGGGCCGAGCTGTTCCAGCAGGCGCCGGTTTCGCTCCTGCGCCCCGGCCACAATGGCGTCATGGGCGGCGAGCCCGGCTTTGGTGAGGGAGACAAGTGTTTCCCGATTGTCACGAGGGTTGGCGGCCTTGGCGACCAGCTTGCGCGCGACGAGCTCGGCGAGCGCCCGGCTGATCTGGCCCTTGTCCATGCCGACGGCTTCGGCAAGCCGCACCACGCTCATCGGCGGCCGCCGGCCGAGCGAGGCAACCAGGCCGAACTCGACCGAGGACAGGCCGGTCAGCCGCTTGTAGCGCAGCAGCGCACCGCGCCTGAGCAGATTCGCCAGCACCATCAGCCGCGACGACATCATCGCGGTGATCGGCGCCAGCTCGGCATCGACCACCGCCTCCGGCGGCAAGGCCCTCGCAGTCCTGAGCTTCTCGGTCATCGCCAACCTCTGCCAACAAAGCCTGTCGCTGCCAAGCTAATCGATATCGTTGACATTGTCATCGATCTATCGTTGACTTCGTCAACAACGTTGACTGCCATCAGCGACACAACGACCGCCGGGAAGAATCCGGCAGCGGGAGGAAACCAGCATGACGATGACCCAGCTCGATCGCGAACTCGGCACGGCCTATGCGATGAAGCCGTCCACAACCCGGACCGAGCTCACCTCGGTCGTCCGCGGCACACCGATGGGCGAGCTGCTGCGCCGCTACTGGCACCCGATCGGCCTCGTCGGCGACGCCACCAATATCCCCAGAAAAGTCCGCGTGTTGGCTGAGGACCTGATCCTGTTCCGCGATCGGCATGGCCGGGTCGGCCTCCTGCATGCGCGCTGCTGCCATCGCGGCACCACACTCTATTACGGCAAGGTCGAGGAAGACGGCATCCGCTGCTGCTATCACGGCTGGAAGTTCGACACAGAGGGCCGCTGCCTCGAACAGCCCTGCGAGCCCGAAGGCGGCCTGTTCAAGGGCAAGGTGCGCCAGCCCTGGTATCCGGTGCAGGAACTCTACGGCCTGATTTTCGCCTATATGGGCCCGGCAGATAAAAAGCCGGTGCTGCCGCGCTACGAGTGCCTGGAGAATATGGACGACGGCGAATTCATCGAGGCCGACGATTCCTCGATCGGCGGCGGCGGGCCAGCGGTGATCCCCTGCAACTGGCTGCAGCATTTCGAGAACGTCGCCGACCCCTATCATGTGCCGGTGCTGCACGGCTCGTTCTCAGGGCCGCAATTCACCACCATGATGGCCTCGATGCCCGAGGTGAAGTTCGAGATGTCGCCACGCGGCGTCGCGGTGCGCTCGATCCGCAAGCAGGACGACGGCAAGGTGTTCTATCGCGTCACCGAGGCCGCCCTCCCCACGCTCCGCGTCGTGCCCAATCCGCGGGTCGCGCAATTCGCCCGCGTCGAATCAATCGGCTGGACCCTGCCGATCGACGACACCTCGTTCCGCATCTATGTCGCCGGCCGGGTCAAGAAGTCAGGCGATATCGGCCGCATGCGCTCGAAGTTCAACGGCAAGTTCTGGTGGGACATGACGGAGCAGGAGCACCAGCAATTCCCCGGCGACTACGAGGCGCAGGTCGGCCAGGGGCCGGTGACGGTTCATTCGGAAGAGCACTTCGGCCAGAGCGACCGCGGCGTCCTGATGATCCGCCGGATGATGTCTGACCAGCTCGAGGCCATGGCCGCCGGCCGCGACCCGATCGGCGTGTCGTTCGATGCCGATGCCAGGCCGGTCGAATTCGAGGCAGGGAATTACATCCGCGAGGCGTAGGGCCCGCGCGCAGGCAAACAAGAAAAAACAAAAAGATAATCGGGGGAGGAAGTCATGGTCGATGTCGCACCGCAGGCGGCTGCGCAAGCGCAAGTCAGCGCCAGGCCTGCTGCCCGCCGCTATTACGTCCTCGGCCTGCTCACGATCATCTACGCGCTCAACTTCCTCGACCGCACGATCTTCAACGTCCTGATCGAGCCCGTCAAGAAGGAGTTCGCGCTCAGCGACACCACGATGGGCCTGTTGGCCGGGTTCGGCTTCGTACTGTTCTACTCGTTGCTCGGCATTCCCATTGCGCGGATGGCCGATCGCCTCAATCGCCGCAACATCGTCGCGGCAGCCTTCGCGTTCTGGAGCGCAATGACCTATCTCTGCGGCATGGCCTCCAGCGTCGCGACGTTGGCACTGGCGCGGGTCGGCGTCGGCATCGGGGAATCCGCAGGCACGCCGACCTCGCAATCGATGATCGCCGATCTGTTCGACAAGAACGAACGTCCGCGCGCGCTCGGCATCTACGCGATCGGCACCTATCTCGGCGTCTTCCTCGGCTATTTCATCGGCGGTTACGTCAATCAGCACTATGGCTGGCGGATGGCCTTCTTCACCGCGGGCCTGCCCGGTATCGTGCTCGCCGCGGTGCTGTGGCTGACGATCTCCGAGCCGAGGCGCGGTGCGATGGCCGAGACCTTCAAGGCCGAACCGATCGGGCCGACGCTGGGCTTCCTGATGTCGCAGCGAGCTTCGTCATCGTGCTGGTCGGCTTCTGTCTCACGACCTACACCAACTACGCCACCGCGGTGTGGATCCCGCCGTTCCTGGCCCGCATCCATCATCTGACCAGCGCCGAGATCGGCACCTATGCCGGCACCTTCAAGGGCCTCGCCGGCATGGCGGGCACGCTGACCGGCGGCCTCGTGGTGGCACAGATCGGCCGCCGCGACGACCGCTGGAAGCTGTGGGCGCCTGCGATCATGTCCGGCCTCGCGGGGCCCGTCTTCGCGCTGTGCATGCTGACGCAAAGCTTCACGCTGATGGTCACGACGCTGGCGCTGACCTCATTCATGGTCGGCTTCCATCTCGGCCCGATCTTCGCGATCGCGCGGACGGTCGCAAAGCCCAGTATGCGGGCGCTGGCCTCGGCGATCGTGCTGCTCACGGCCACCTGCTTCGGCCAGGGCGTCGGCCCCCTCGCCGTCGGCATGATCAATGACGCCCTGAAGGGCGCGTACGGCACGGATGCGGTTCGCTACTCGCTGCTGTCCGCCGCGGTGACGACGACACTTGGCGCGCTGCTGTTCGTCTGGGCGGCGCGCTGGATCCGTGCCGATATCGCGCGCGCCAGCTAAGCGTCCATGAAGGCCAGCAGGTCGGCCATCAAGCGCGCGCTGTGCGTCAGCGGCAGAGCGTGCGGCGCGCCTTCATAGACGGCGAGCTTGCTGCCCTTAATCAGCGCCGCCGTCTTCGCACCGGTCAGCTCGAGCGGCGCACTGGCATCCTTGTCGCCGTGCACGATCAGCGTCGGGCGATCGATGCTTTTGGCCGCGGCGCGCAGGTCGGCAAAGGAGATGGTCTTGCGGCAGGCCAGCGCCACCGGCAGCGGCACGCTCAGCATCATCTCCCTGATCCAGGCCCGCGTGGCCTCGGGCGTGTCGGGCATGAAGAACGGCGCCTCGTTCTCGCCCATCCATTTCGGGAAGTCCTGCGCGATCGCGGCATTCTGCGCCTCCACCATCGCCCTCGGCACTGCGTCCGGGTTGTCCTCGGTCTGGACGATGAACGGCGTGGTCGGCGCCACCAGGACCAGCCGCGCGACACGACCGGCGCCGTGACGCGCCAGATAGTTCACCGCCTCGATCGATCCCATCGAATGCGCGACGATCGTGACGTCATGGAGATCGTGCTGTTCGATCACGGCAGCGACGTCACCGGTCAGCGTGTCGAGATCGTATCCCGTCATCGGCATGTCGGAACGGCCGTGGCCGCGCCGATCCGGCGCGACGCAACGAAAACCCTTGGCGTTCAGCGCCACGATCTGGCTGCCCCAGACGCTGGAATTGAACGTCCAGGCGGCAAGCAGCAGCACCGGCTTACCCGAGCCCCAATCCTGCACGAACAGTTTTGTGCCGTCGCTCGCGGTCGCATAAAGCGGTTGGCTGGCCATGATGTGTTTCCCCTTGCAGATCGATCGGCACATCGCCGCCGATGCACTGACCATCGCAAAGGGAGATCGCGCGCGCGATTACGCCTCAGGTAATCACGCGCGTGATGCCGGCCTCGCGGAAGCGGAAACGCTTCCGTCTCACCACTGATAGCGCACCACGCCCTTACCGGCGTAGCTCGAGGTGACGTTGGAGAACTCGCCTTCGAAGGTCGCCGCGGCCGACCAGCCGTTTCGCCAGTTCATCTCGATCGACGCTGTGGTCAGCGCGGAGTCGCTTGCCTGCGCCGCGCCGTTGACGACAAAGCTGGCGCCCGGCAACGCCTGGAAGGTCGCTGCAGCCGAGCGGCTGGAATCGTAGTCGTGGGCCCAGGCGAAGCGCGTGCGCAGCGTCAGGATGCCGTCCTGTACCGGGAAGGACTTGTCGGTGCGAAGGCCGAGCTCGCTGCGCGCATCGGTCAGGCTCTTGCCGCCATAGGTCAGCGCAAAGGTCGACAGGCCCGAGATCACCCGCTCGGCGTAACCGGGCAGCTCGAAAGTCGTGAACTGGCCCGCGGCGTAGGGCGTGATGCCGACGCCGCCGATCCACGGCGCAACGAAACGATAGCCGCCCTCGAGCCGCCCCGAATAGGCGTTGGCATTGAACTCGGCGCGAAGCTGGTCGACGCCAGCGGCCGTCACGGTGCGATTGGTGGTGATGTCCTGCCAGCCATAGGCGAGCGCGGCGGAGACATAGGCCGGACCTTCGGTGTGGCGAACATAGGCGCCGGCCTGGAACAGATCGGATCGGCCGCTGCCGCTGCCCGCGACCGAGAAGCTGGTGCCCCCGCCGGCGATCGCAAAGCCCGCAATGGTGTTCGGCGAGAACTGATAGTCGGCGCCGACCGCCGTGCCATAGATGCTGCTGGTGGTGTCGTTCGATCCGACCATGGCGTTGCCGCTGGTCGATTGCGAACCGCCGAAGCCGGCGGCCCAGACGTTCCAGCGCGGCACGAACGGCACCGGCGGCGCCTTGGTGAACATCGCGAATGCGTCGGTCTTTGTCGTTGCGGCGTAGGCGCTCGTATCACCCTCGTCCGCATAGCCCGTTGCGCCCGGCATCGCCCCCGCTCCGCCGGTGCGGTTCGTGAAGGGATCGGTGAGCAGCCCCATGAACAGGTTCATGGCATCGAACGTCGTCTGCTGCGAGCCGGTCGCCAACTCGCCGGACGCCTGCGTCAGCCCCGCCGCGTTCAACGTGCCATACGCCATCGGAATGCCGCCGGTCGTGTTGAAGTAGTTGACCAGCGTGTTCGCGACGTTTTGCTGGTTGCTGGAAAGACCGCCGCCGAAGTTGGGAGGCGGTGCAAAGCCCAGCGTCAGATTGAGATAGGCGTGGGTGGCGTCGTAGCTCAGCGTGTCGGTGAAATTCGTCGGCAGGTTGGTATTGGCGATGTTGGATGCAAATGTGCCGGATATGCCTCCAGCGGCGTTCAGAATCGTATACTGCCTGGAGATGTAGCTGCCGTTGGCGAACACTGCATTGACGGTCGCGCCTCCAAGTGTCGCGTTCGCGTTGACATTGGTCGATGCCGCAGCGGTCGGCGTCACCTGCACCTGATAGATCGCGCCGGATTGGAAGGCGAGACCGCCGTTGATCGTCAATGTGCCGGTCGGATCTGCAGCACTCCCGGGCGCAAGCGTGCCTCCGCTCATGATGGTCGTGGGTGCCGGAATGACGAAGCCGCCCCTCAAGGTGTCGCCGGGGTTGGCGCCTGACAATGTCGACGCGACGCCGTTGTGGAAAAAGACGACGGCCTCAGCACCGACGATGCCGGTGCCGCTCAACGTGCCGCCGGAATTGACCGTCACTTTCAGCGAGTTGGCGATCGAGCCGTCCACTTCAAGGGTGCCGCCGGTGACGGTGGTGGCGCCGGTGTAGGCGTTAATGCCGGTAAGGATTTCCTTGCCGCCGGTCATCGCCACACCGCCGCCCGCGCCGCCGTCCCGGATGACGCCGGCGAACGTGCCGTTGGCATTGGTGAAGGTCAGCGTATTGGCACCGAGGTTCACGGTGCCGGCGATGCTGGTCCCGGAGAGACCGTTGATCGAGACGCCGCCGCTCGCTCGCGATATATCGAAGATGCCGTCGTTGATCACGGCCTTTGAGGACGCAATGCTGCCGCCGTTGATCAGGTCGAACTCGCCGCCGGCGTTGATCGTGGTCAGCCCGGTATAGGTGTTGGCGCCGCCGAATCGCGCCAGGGCGCCAAGGGCGATCGTCACATTGCCGCCGGTGCCGCCACCAATGCCGCCATCCTGGATGACGCCGTCGTAGGGGCCTACCCTGCTGGTGATGGTCAGCGTCTTCGCGCCGAGAGAAACGATGCTGAGGCCAGTCGGGTCATACAGGCCGGTGACGCTGGCACCGCTGTTGGTCTGCGAAATATCCAACGTGCCGCCCGAAGCGAACACGACATTGACCGAATTGGCGATCGAGCCGTTTCCCTTGAGCGCGAGCGTCGCGCCGGCATCGATCTGGGTAAAGCCGAAATAGCGGTTGGCACCGGACAGGGTCTGCGTTCCGCCGGCGATCTCGAGGCCCCCTGTGCGCGAGCCGTTGATCGCGCCGGAAAACTCCGTCGAACCGGCGGTAATCACCAGCGCGTTGTTGCCGAGCGCAACCGATCCACCGCCCGCGAGCGTCGTGATCCTGTTGAGGAAGGACGATGATCCCGAAATATCGAATGTGCCGTTGACGGAGACTACGCTCGAATTCGAGATACTACCGCCACCCGACAGCGCCAGCGTCGCGCCGGAATTGATAGTCGTTGCGCCGGAATAGCTTTCCGCCGCCGTCAGGGTCAGCGCACCGCCGCTGCCCGAGTTCGCGACCGTCACGCCGCCTGTACCGGTGAGTGCCGTCGCGAGCGTCACGGCATTGCCGTTATAGTCGAACGTCGCACCGCCGGAGCCGATTGAGTTCAGCCGCCCCGAGATGTCGGCTGTATTGCCGCTCGCCCATTGCAGGCCGCCGCCGTTGAGCGTGATGTTGCCCGAGCCGAAATTGTTCGCCGCGTTGAAGTTGATCAGGCCGCCGCTCACGGCCGTGCCGCCCGAATAGGTATTTGCGGCGGTGAGTGTCAGCGTGCCGAGCCCGGTCTTGGCAAGGCTCCAGCTGCCGGCATTTGCGCCCGTGCCGCCGCTGCCAGTCTGGTCGGCGATGACATCGGAGACGGTCTGGTTCTGGCCGGCTGCAGGACTGAAGGTCAGCGTCCCGTTGCCCTGCAGGAACATACCCGAGCCTAAAGCTGAGCCATTGCCGGCACCGACACCACCCGTTCCGCCGGTGACGCTGCTGCCGTTGACGGTAAAGGCACCGGAGACATTGAACGTTCCGCCACCTTGGACAAATACGGCGCCGCCCGCGCCAAGCCCGCCACCCGCACCGCCTTGGGAATCGTTACCGCCGTTGCCAGCGCCGAAACCGCCGAGATTGCCGCACGTCTGACCGGAATTGCCGCTGGCCCCGCCACCGCCGCCGCCGAAGCCGCCCGTCCCCG
>NZ_JACMYP010000105.1 GCF_020889705.1 Bradyrhizobium altum
CGAAGACAAGCGCGCCGGCATCGTGCAGAGGTGCGAGCACCGGCGCGGGCGAACCGACCGAGGTGATCACAAGCTCGGGCTTGTGCCGCAGCAGCACCGCGAGATCCTGCGCCAGCCGCGTGTTGGAGCGGTGCACGATCAAGTTCGGGCAGATCGGCGCCGCCGCCCTGCCGCTTGCGTCGGCATGCGCCTGCAGGCGGCGCGCGATGTCGCCGAGCCACGCATCGAGCTGTTCCGTCTCACGGCAATTCACCGTCGGAAACGAGCCGATCACGCCGTTGCGGCAGGCCGCTACCACCAGCTCGACGCCCGACACCAGAAACATCGGCGCGGCAATCAGCGGCAGCCGGAGGCGATTGCGAAAACGCGCGAGAGGATCAGCGGACAAGTTGTTTCTTCCCTGCATCATTGTGTTAGCGTTGCGCCAACATTGGCACGAGAGAAGCCAAAGACAAAGCGGGAGGGACAACGAGATGAGCAATCCGCTCTATGCATTTCCGGCGGTGTGCGAGCAGACCTTGCGGGCGCTGGCGCGCTATCCGTCGCGCACGGCCTTCGCGTGGCCGGGCGGCTCGCTCAGCTACCAGGGCGCGACCGACCTGATCGGACGGATGCAGAGCGTGTTCATGCGGCTCGGCTTTGCGCCGGGCACCCGCGTCGCGCTGCTCACCGCCAACCGCGCCGACAGCTGGTGCGCCGGCGTCGCCGCGCAATTGTCGCGGCTCGCCATCACCTGGCTGCATCCGCTCGGCTCGCTCGACGACCAGCTGTTCCAGATCGAGGACTCCGAGGCCGAGATGCTGATCGTCGATGGCATCACGTTTCGCGATCGTGGCGGCGAGCTCGCCGCGAAGGCCGCCGGCCTGAAGACCGTGTTCACACTCGGCCCGGCGGATTATGGCGCCGACCTGTTGCAGGTGGTCGAGGACGCCGGCAGCGCGACCGCGAAAAACTTCGCCCGCGAGGACGACATCTCGACCCTGAACTACACCGGCGGCACGACCGGCAAATCCAAGGGCGCGCTGCGCTATCACCGCGAATATGGCGGCTTCGCCGCCGCCATCCTTGCCGACTTCGAGATTCCGGAGACGCCGCGCTACCTGACGGTGGCGCCGATCAGCCATGTCGCCGGCACCAAGGTGCTGCCGACGCTGATGCGCGGCGGCACCGTGCACATGCTGAAGGGGTTCGATCCAGAGGCCGTGTTCAAGACCATCGAGCGGGAGAAGATCAACTTCACGCTGTTCGTGCCGACCATGATCTATGTGATGCTGGATCATCCGGTGCTGCCCAAAACCGACCTCTCCTCGCTCGAGCTGTTGCTCTACGGCGCATCCGCGATGTCGCCGAGCCGGCTGGTCGAGGGCATCGAGCGGATCGGCCCGGTGTTCTCGCAACTCTACGGCCAGACCGAATGCTATCCGGTCTCGGTGCTGCGCAAGGCCGACCATGATCCGAAGACGCCGGAGCTGTTCCTGTCCTGCGGCTTCCCGATCGCCGCCTGCCAGGTCAAGATCCTCGATCAGGACGACCAGGAGGTCGCGACCGGCGAGGCCGGCGAGATCTGCGTGCGCGCCACGCATGTGATGGCCGAATACTGGAAGCGGCCCGACATCACCGCCGAGACGCTGAAGAGCGGCTGGCTGCACACCGGCGACATCGCCCGCAAGGACGAGCGCGGCTACATGTTCATCCTCGACCGCAAGAAGGACATGATCGTCTCCGGCGGCTTCAACATCTTTCCACGCGAAGTCGAGGATGTCTTGTCGCAACACGCCGACGTCGCGATGGTCGCGGTGGTCGGCGTGCCCGACGACAAATGGGGCGAGGCCGTCACCGCCGTCGTGGTGCCACGCGAGGGCGCTGTGCCCGACGCCGACGAGCTGATCAGCCTCGTGAAGGCGAAGAAGGGCTCGGCGCACGCGCCGAAGCAGATCCAGTTCGTCAAGGAGCTGCCGATGACCGGCGTCGGCAAGGTCGACAAGAAGGTGCTGAAGGCGCGCTTCTGGACCGGCCGCGACCGCATGGTGGGGTGAGGCGGCAGTGCGACCACGTCTATCACCGTCATCCTGAGGTGCGCGCTCCTGCGCGCCTCGAAGGATGCACGGCCCCAATATTTCAGATTGCGTCTCAGGCTCTCGCGGCGATAGCCGGGCCGTCGCCCTTCGAGGCTCGCCAAGCGGCGCAAGTGCGCCGCAGGGCTCGCACCTCAGGGTGACGGTGAGAGAGTGGAAGGGGTGGCGAGACTATCGGCGCTAGCGGCGGCCGTGTGCTGCCTCGTCCCCTGCCCGAGCAGTTGATCGAGCCGCTCGCGCAGCTGATCCTGGTGGTAGGGTTTTGCAAGCCGCGGCAGGTCGACCTGGATGCCGTCGGGCAATTCGGCATAGCCGGTGGCGAGCAGGACCGGGAGATCCGGCCGCACCTTGCGCGAGGCCGCGACCAGCTCGATGCCGGTCATGCCGGGCATCACGTGATCGGTCATCATCAGATCGATCTCCTGATCGCTCCTGAGGATATCGAGCGCGTGCTGTCCGGAACTGGCGCCGATCACGCGATGGCCGAGGTCCTCAAGCATCTCCATGGTCGACATCGCGATCAGCGGATCGTCGTCGACCAGCAGGATCACCGCCGAGCGCTTGACCTTCTCCGCCGCAGGCGCCGGGCTCTCGACCGCCGGCAGGGCAGTCGCGACCGGCAGCACCAGCACGGCCGTGGTGCCCTTGCCGACCGCGCTCGACAGCTGCAGCGCGCCCCCGAGCTGCACCGCGAGCCCATGCACCATCGACAGGCCGAGCCCGGTCCCCTTGCCCACCGGCTTTGACGAGAAGAACGGCTCTATCGCCCGCTTCAGCACGTCCGGCGACATGCCGGTGCCGCTGTCGACCACCGACAGTTTCAGGTAGTTGCCCGGCCGCAGCGCGGGATCGCTCTTGGTCTGGTCATTCTTGGCCTGGTCATTCTTGGCCTGCCAGGCCGCGAGGCGGATTTCGATCACGCCGCCATCCGGCATCGCATCGCGCGCGTTGATCGCAAGGTTGAGCACCGCAAGCTCGAGCTGGTTGGTATCGACGCAGGCCGCCGGCAGTCCGTCCGGAATGTCGAACCGCAGCGTGATGCGCGGCCCGAGCGAGCGCTCGAGCAATTCACTCATGTCGCGCACCAGCGCGCCGAGATCGACCGGCACCGCGCGCAGATCCTGCTGGCGTGCGAATGCCAAGAGCCGCTGCGTCAGCGAGGCACCGCGCTCGGCGCCCTGCAACGCGCCGTCGACCAGCCGGCGCAGGCGCGGGTCCTCCGGCATCCGCTTGCGCAGCAGATCTAGATTGCCCATCACCGCCATCAGCAGATTGTTGAAGTCGTGCGCGACGCCGCCGGTGAGCTGGCCGATCGCCTCCATCTTCTGCGACTGTCGTAACTGATCCTGCACTCTTTCACGCGCGGTGACTTCCTGCATCAGGTCGGCGGTACGCTGCTCAACGCGCTGTTCGAGTGTCGCGCTCAGTTCCGCAAGCGCGGTGCGTTCGACGGCGAGCTGCGCCAACAGGGTCTCGCGCTCGATCTCGGCAGTCTTGCGCGCGGTGATGTCGGAGCACACCCCTACCAGCGACTTGATGCCGCCGTCGGGACGGCGCACCGCGCGAGCCCGGACGTCGACCCAATGGTGCGAACCGTCGGGCCAGATCACGCGGTACTCGATGCGGTAATCCCGGCCTGTGTCGATGGTCTCCTGCACGATCGCGAGCCGCCGCGCCCGGTCGTCGGGATGCACGGCTTCGAGCAGGTCCTCGTAGGTGAATTGCTCACCGCCGCGCCGCCCGAAATAAGATTTGCAGGTACTGGAAGCCTCAAGTTCGAAATGGGGAAGATGCAATTCCAGCGCGCCGAGGTGACCCGCATCCATCGCGGTCTGCAGCAGGCTCTCGCTCTCGGTGAGGTCTTCCAGAATGCTGCGGGTCTGATACTGCCGGCGCCGGGCCCTGACCGCGGAGCCAACGATGCTCACCAGAGTGGTCGGATGGAACGGGCGCTCGATGAAGGTGACGTTGCCAAGAATTTGCCCGAGCCGCATCGCGTCCGGGTTACGCTCGGGGCCGCCGCCCTGGCGGGTCAACAGCACGATCGGAAAATCCGACCATGAGGGCTGATCGTTCAGCCAATTCACCAGCCTTCGCAGATCCGCTGTCTTGATCGCCTCATCGGCGATCACGGCAAGTCCCGCGCCACCCTCGATCTCATGCATGAGCCCTGCGAGGTCCGTGCAGAGATTAGCGTAGTAGCCTGCCTCCCTGATCAGGGCGGCGGCAACGGAGGCGTCGCGTCCGGTGGGCGCGAGGATGATAGCGCGCTCCGACGATACGCCCGGCTTCACTCGCTGTCCTCCAACAGAGGCTGGCCCTCCCCGACATAGAGCGGAACGCCGCGCAAGACGCCCTGGAAACCTTCCAGCGGCGCTCCGATCGTCAGGCCGCGGTTATCGATGCGAAATTCGCGGATCGTGTTCTCATGCGTGCCGGTACGCTTCTTGATGATCGACATCGCGCGCCTCACTTTGCCCATCGCCTCGAAGTAGCGCAGCAGGACCACCGTATCGGCAAGATAGGTGACATCGATCGGCGCCTTCATGTCGCCGACCAGACCATGCTGCGCCACCGTCATGAAGGTCGCGGCGCCCTGCCGGTTGAGGTATTGCAGCAGTTCGTGCATGTGAAGGATCAGTGAATTCTCTTCGGGCATCGCGGCCTGATAGCCGTTGAGGCTGTCGATCACGACCGTCTTGATCGCGTCCTCGTCGACCCGCTTACGCACCCGATGGGCAAATTCGCCGGGCGACAGTTCAGCGGCGTCGACCTGGTCGACAAAGAGATTTCCCGTCCGCTGCATCTCTTCGAGGTCGATACCCATCCCCTTCATGCGCGCGTACAACAAGCCAAGTTCTTCATCGAACACGAACATGGCGGCTCGCTCGCCACGCGCGATTGCGGCCACGACGAAGACGATCACGGCAAGCGACTTGCCGGTGCCCGCCGGCCCCAGTATCAGCGTGCTGGAACCCTTGTCGATACCGCCGCCCAGAAGTTGGTCGAGCTCGCGGATCCCGCTCGACAACTGGCCACGCACAAATCGCTTGCGGTGCTCGGAGGCGACGAGCCGTGGAAACACGTTTACCCCGCCGGTCGTGATGGTCGCGTCGTGATAGCCGCCGCGGAATTTGGTGCCGCGATATTTGGTAATGCGTACCCGCCGCCGCTCCGCACCATAGGCCGGAGCCAACTCCTCAAGCCGGACCACGCCGTGCGCAATACTATGCACCGTCTTGTCGGCAAGCTCGGCGGTCATATCGTCAAGCAGCATCACCGTGGTATCGAACCTTGCGAAGGAATGCTTGATCGCGAGAATCTGCCGCCGATACCGCAGCGAGCTTTGTGCCAGCAGCCTGATCTCGGAAAGGCTGTCGAGCACGACCCGGCGCGGCCGTGTACGCTCCATCACTTCGAATATCAGCTTGGTCGTTTCGCCAAGTTCCAGGTCCGACGAATACAGCAGGCTCTGCTGCTGCTCGGAATCGAGCAGGCTTTCAGGTGGCAGCAGCTCGAAAATTTCGATGCCATCACCGAGCGACCAGCCATGTGAAGCAGCGCCGCCACGCAGTTCCTGCTCCGTCTCCGACAAGGTGATGTAGAGGCACTTTTCACCGGCACGCGCGCCTTCCATCAGGAATTGCAGCGCCATCGTGGTCTTCCCGGTGCCGGGTGCGCCCTCGACGAGGAACAGGTGTCCACGGGAAAATCCTCCAGACAGGACATCGTCCAGTCCCCAAATTCCCGATTTTGCAATGCCGCTTGGCGTTGGAACTGAATTCATGAATCCCCCTAACGGCTACTAAAGCGGGGCGGGATCAATAGGTTCCAGCCGGGGGCCATTTCTGCGGAAGGCAACCCGTCCGAGCGCAGTTTTTCGGCGCGATCGACTGTGATCAGGCTACCGCGGCTCGATCACCAGGCTCTGCACTGCCCGGCCGAAATAGCCGCTGGTGTCGGCGAGCCGCGACATCGCAAGCCCGGCACCGTCAGGCCCGATCCAGGTTTCGCTGTCGAGCAGGACCCAGTCGCCGACCGGCTCGCGCGCCAGGCTCACGGAGAGATCGGCGTTGATGAAGGTCCACTGGCTGAAATCGAGCGCCGGCGAAACGCCGTTGGAGAAATCCGAGGCGACCACCGCACGCATCGCCTGCGAGACGGCCACGCCAGCGATCAGCGGCTGGTTGACGCGGAACCAGATCGCGCCCGAGCCCAGCACGCCGAAGCGGCCGCGCGCGGCGCGCATCGAGATGTTCTTCACGAACGGACTGTTCGCGAGATTACCCGGCTCAACCATGCTTTCGTCGGGGCCTGGCAGATCGACCGGACGGGCTGCGACATCCGGCGGCAGCTCGGCCGCCTGCTGCTTGATCTTCAGCACAGTGGCCGAGACGACGAGAACGCCATCGGCGAGCAGCCTGACGCCGCAGAGCTGGATCTTGCGGCCGTCGCGCAGGATCTCGCTCGAGACCGTCAGCGGCGCCACCGGCACCGGACGCATCAGGTCGATCGTGACCCGCGCGATCCGCATCGGCACCGGCGTGGGAATCGCTTCTGCGGCCCACACCACCAGCGCGGCCGGCGCGGACCCGTGCTGCATCCGCGGGTCCCATGGACCCGCGGCATCGGGACTGGTGACGACGCGGTCGCCGTCAACGCGAAAGATCGGCTCCATCAACCAAGCGCCGGATCGACCGCCTCGTCATACTCTTTCTTGAAGCGGGCGATCAGCTCGGCCGCGGGCACCACCTTGGAGATGCTGCCGACGCCCTGGCCGGAGCCCCAGATCTCCTTCCAGGCCTTCGGCTTGGCGCGCTCGCCCGACGAGTCAGTGCCGAAGCTCATCTTCGAGGGATCGGAGGTCGGCAGGTTTTCCGGATCCATGCCGGCGGCGACGATCGACGGCTTCAGGTAATTGCCGTGCACGCCGGTGAACAGATTGGAGTAGACGATGTCCTCGGCGGACGAATTGGTGATCATGCTCTTGTAGCCCTCGACCGCATTTGCCTCTTTGGTCGCGATGAAGGCGGAGCCGATATAGGCGAAGTCGGCGCCGACAATGCGCGCCGCGCGAATGGCGCGGCCATTGGCGATGGTGCCCGACAGCGCGATCGGCCCGTCGAACCACTGCCGCGTCTCCGACACGAACGGGAACGGCGACAGCGTGCCGGCATGACCGCCGGCGCCGGCCGCGACCAGGATCAGGCCGTCGGCGCCCTTCTCGATCGCCTTGTGCGCGAACTTCTGGTTGATCACGTCGTGGAAGACGATGCCGCCCCAGCCGTGGACAGCCTGGTTGAGCTCCTCGCGCGCGCCGAGCGAGGAGATGATCATCGGCACCTTGTGCTTCTCGCAAAGCGCCATGTCGTGATCGAGCCGGTTGTTCGACTTGTGCACGATCTGGTTCACCGCGAACGGCGCTGACGGCCGCTCCGGATGCGCCTTGTCGTAGACGGCGAGCTCTTCCTTGATCCGGTACAGCCATTCGTCGAGCAGTTCCGGCGGCCGCGCGTTCAGCGACGGAAACGAGCCGACTACACCGGCCTTGCACTGGGCGATGACGAGGTCGGGCACCGAGATGATGAACAGCGGCGCCCCGATCACGGGAAGAGACAGGCGGCCCTTGAACAGAGCAGGCATGGACATTGGCGGCGGATCCTCAAGTTGGTTGGTCTCGAATGCTGACCGTCATACCAACAAGGCAATCTTTCCAGTGTCAAGTATTGCGTTACGGCGCTGCAAAAAGGATGACAAAACCTCATCCAAATGCGGTGTTCTCGGGCACATCTGGCATCCCAGACGCGGTTTCGACCACCTTTATTGGCAGACCGCCCGTGTCACGAAATTTTCCGTCTTGCAGTCATTCGGCCCGCGCTTGTGGCCCGGCAGATAGACCAGCGGCGAGCATTTCTCGGAGGCGTCGGTATCGATGCTCTTGCCCTCCTTGAACCCCTTGCTCTGGCACAGCCGGTCGGCGCCGATCTTGCAGTCCGGCGCGCCGTTCGAGGCCACCACGCAGGCCGCGCGCCCGGTCACCATCGTCGAGGGGCGCGCGATGTTCGACAGATCGTTGATGGTCTCGCTGGGACTCTTCAACGGCGGCAGCGCCGACTTCGACTTCTCGAACAGCTTTCCGATTTCGTTGATCAGTCCGGGATTCTCGCGCTCGACCGGCGCCGGCGGCAGCTCGATCTGTTGTTGCTGCGGAGACTGAGCAGGCTGCTGCGCCGGCGACTGCACGCCGAGGGCGGGCGGCGCAGTCTGCGCCCGTGCGCTGTCGGTCGCAGGCAGCGCCATCGACAGCGCAAGGCCCGCCATCGCAACGCGCGCCGTGGCGGGATTGAGTCTCGCGAGGTTCACCGGTCGTCGATTCCATCAGCCAACGCAACGACCGTAGTCCGAAGCTGTCCGCGAGCAAAGACGCGAACAGCTAGAACTTTGGTCAGATCAGCTTGAATGCGACAACAAAGCCCAGCACCAGCACGATCGCGCCGATCGCGACCCACAGGCCGAGCCGCTTCTCGAGCTCGGCGCGGATGACATCGCCATAGCGGTTGAGCAGCACCGCGACAAAGAAGAAGCGGCCGCCGCGTGCGACGATCGAGCACAGGATGAACAGCCAGATGTTGTAGCCGGCAAAGCCCGACGTGATCGTCACGAGCTTGTAGGGGATCGGCGTCAGCCCCTTCACGAGGATGATCACGGCGCCCCACTCGGCATAGGAGGCGCGGAACGCATCGACCTTGTCGGAAAGGCCATAGAGATGGATCAGCCACTGCCCGAGCGAGTCGTAGAGCAGCGCGCCGATGGCGTAGCCGAGCACGCCGCCGGCGACCGACGCGACGGTGCAGACGGCCGCGAACCACCAGGCCCGCTTCGGCCGCGCCAGCGACATCGGCAACAGCATGATGTCAGGAGGGATCGGGAAGAAGGAGCTCTCGGCGAAGGCGACGGCCGCGAGAATCCAGAGTGCGTAGGGCTTGTCGGCCGCCGCGACGCACCAGTCGTAAATCCGTTTCAACATGGGCGCGATGAACCATCATGGAGCGGATTTGTCCATGCCGGGAATGGATCGAATTTGGTTGATTTACGACTGCCGTTTGCGCAGCCGGTTCTCCAGCGCGACAATTCGACGCCGAACCACCGGAACGGGCGCGGTCTTGGGCAGCTTAACGGGCGACTTCGGCAGCTTCTCGGCGATCCCGAGCAGCCGCTCGCGCCGCTCCATCTCGCGCCAGACATCCTCCGGCTTCACGCCGACCGAGGCCCACAGAGCTGTCAGATTGTAGAGCAGGTCCGCGCTCTCGCGGATCACGGCGTCCGGCTTGCCGCTGACGGCGTCGATCACGACCTCGACCGCTTCCTCGGCGAGCTTCTTGGCCATCTTGGCCGGCCCGCGCTGGAACAGCCGTGCGGTGCGCGACGTGGCCGGATCAAGATCCCTGGCCGCGATCACCGCCTCGTAAAGCCGTTCGATCGAATCACTCATCGTTCGAGCCTAGTCGAAATGCCTCGCCAGCGTGTTAACGGCGCAATTGAAAAATCCACCGGCCTTGCAGCCGGTGGATTTCGATCTTTGTGACAGTTCCAAGAACCGCCGATGCGGCGTCAGTACGGCGTATAGGGCAGCTGCGAGCGGCGCCCGTAGTAGCCGTGATAACCATAATACGGTCCGCCGCCATAATAGACCGGGCCACCACCATAATAGGCGGGACCACCGCCATAGTAGCCGGGACCACCGTAGTAGTCGTAGGAGTCGTAATAGTCGCGGCGGCTCTGGGTTGCGGCGATCGCCAGACCCGTGCCGACGATCCCGGCGAACACGGCCGCAGCAGCCGCGCCACCTCCGCCATAGTAACGACGCCGCGCGCTGATGTCGGTCGCGCCGCTCGTGCCGTGCGATGTCGTTACAGCGGCAGCCTTGCCCGCCGGAGCAGAGCCTGCGAACGCCATCGTCGGCTCAACGGCCGTCAATGCCACCGCGGCAACCGTTGCCAATGTGGCTGCGCGGCCAATGGACGAAAAAACACCCTTTCGCGCAAACATTGTAGTCATCCTTTGTGGAAGCCGGCCCGACGGACCTGGTGAGCTAACCACTGCCTCTAGATTAGGTTCCCCAAACCGAATGCAAGCTGAACAACCTGAGGTGAAATCGAGGCAGTCATCGGCCGTTCACCTTGCCTGGGGCAGGATGCCGGCAAAGAACGCTTGAAATTGATGCTTGAATTGCACCCTGCCCTGGCGCATTCGATGTCATGAAGCAGGCGCAGCCGGCGCGGCACTTTGTCTCGCCTCCCGGATGTCATGATGCAGGTAAGTCGGACCACCGTTCTCCGCTGGATACTGGCCGGCATGATCGGCCTTTCGGGCGGCGTGTGGCCGGCCGTCACACCGCTGCGCGCCGGCGATGCGCCGCAGCCGCTCACCATCCAGTTCACGCTCGACCGTCCGCTTGATGCTGCCGCGGCCCCATTCGTGATGGCGTCGGCCGGCGGCCTGTTCAGCGCCGAGGGCCTTGCGGTCGGCACCAACGTCGCCACCAGCTCGGCGGACGCCATCGCGCGCGTCGCCGACGGCTCAAGCGATTTCGCCCTCGTCGACATCAACTCGCTGATCCGCTTTCGCGACAAGCCAGGTGCTGCCCCCGTCAAGGCGGTGTTCGTGCTGTTCAACCAGGCGCCTTATGCGATCATTGCCCGCAAGAGCCGTGGCATCAAGGCGCTGACCGACATCCAGGGCAAGAACCTCGGCGTCGCCGAGGGCGACCTTTCGATCCGGCTGTGGCCCGCGGTCGCCAGGCAGAACGGCATCAGGCTCGCGAGCGTGAAGCAGAGCACGATCAGCGCCGCGGTGCGCGAGCCGATGCTTTCCGCAGGCCAAATCGATGCCGTGACCGGCTTCTCTTATCTCTCGGCGATCAATCTGCGCGATCGCGGCGTGCCCGCCGATGACCTCGCGGTGCTGCGCTTCGCCGACTATGGCTGCGAAGCCTATGGCTTTGCCGTGATCGTCAGCCCGCGCCTTGCGGCGGCGAAGCCGGACGCGGTGAAAGGGTTCGTGCGCGCGGTGATCGGCGGCACCAACCTCATGGTCAAGGACCCGGCCCGCGCGGCGAGCGAGGTGGTGAGCCGGATGGATGGCGGTTCGCGCGACCTGGAGCTCGAGCGGCTGGGCGCCATCATCCGCGACAACGTCCTGACCGGCGAGGTGAAGCGCGACGGCCTCGGCGGCATCGAGGCGGAGCGCTTCGAGCGATCGCTCGACCAGCTCGCGGAGGAGTTCAAATTCCAGAAGCGGCCGCACGCTGCCGACATCTTCGACGACCAATTCCTGCCGCCGATCGATGGCCGGCTGGTGAATTGAAAGTCGCCCCTCTGCGCAGTCGTCATGCCCGGCAAAGCGCGGAGCGCGATGCGTCATCGCCCGCTAGCCCTGCATCCCGAACCCTGATTAAATTGCGTCCCGCCTGACCGGGCGCCCACCGCTGACGAGTCCCGCCGGCATGTCCATGCTTCGCCTCTATACCCGCGTCCTCGAACTGCTCGGCAAGGAGGCGCGGCTCGGCTGGATCCTGGCCGCCGCCAACATGCTGCTCGCCGCTGCGCAATTCGCCGAGCCGGTGCTGTTCGGCAAGATCGTCGACGTGCTGTCGGGCCGGCCGGTCACCGGGCTGTTGGCGACCTCCTCGGCTTGGCCGCTGCTCGCGGCCTGGGCGGCGTTCGGCCTGTTCACGATCGGCTGCAGCGCGATCGTCGCGTTGCAGGCCGACCGGCTCGCGCACCGCCAGCGCCAGGCCGTGCTGACGGATTATTTCGAGCACATCCTGCAGCTGCCGCTGACCTTCCACTCCGGCACCCATTCCGGGCGGCTGATGAAGGTGATGCTGAACGGCACCGATGCGCTATGGCGGCTCTGGCTCGGCTTCTTCCGCGAGCATTTCGCCGCCATCATGTCGTTGATCGTGCTGTTGCCGCTGGCGCTCTACATCAACTGGCGGATGGCGATCCTGCTGTTCGCACTCTGCGTCGTGTTCACCGTGCTGACCACGCTGGTGGTGCGCAAGACCTACGGCATGCAGAGCGAGGTCGAGGCCTATTACAGCGACCTGTCGGCGCGCGCCTCCGACGCGCTCGGCAATGTCGCACTGGTGCAGAGCTTCGTGCGGATCGATTCCGAGGTGCAGGGCCTGCGCTACGTCGCCGACAAGCTGCTCGCGGTGCAGATGCCGGTGCTGTCATGGTGGGCGCTGGTTACCGTGATCACGCGCGCCTCGACCACGATCACGGTGCTCGCGATCTTTACGGTCGGCATCGCGCTTCACAATGAGGGCCTCACCACGGTCGGCGAGATCGTGATGTTCGTCTCGTTCGCCACCATGCTGATCCAGAAGCTGGAGCAGGTGGTGAGCTTCATCAACAATGTGTTCATGGAAGCGCCGCGCCTGCAGGAATTCTTCGACGTGCTCGATGCGGTGCCGGCGGTGCGCGACCGGCCGGGCGCGGTGGATCCCGGGCGGCTGTCCGGGCTGGTCGAGTTCAACGACGTCTCGTTCTCCTATGACGGCAAGCGGCCGGCGATCGAGGACCTCACCTTCACCGCATTGCCCGGCCAGACCATCGCGCTGGTCGGCTCGACCGGCGCCGGCAAATCCACCGCGATCGCGCTGCTGCATCGCGCGTTCGACCCGCAATCCGGCATCATCGAGATCGACGGTATGGACATACGCGCGTTGAAACTGACGGCGCTGCGGCGGAACATCGGCGTGGTGTTCCAGGAGGCGCTGCTGTTCAACCGCTCGCTCGCCGACAATCTGCGCGTCGGCAAGCCCGATGCGACCGATGAGGAACTGCGCATCGCCGCGGCGCGCGCGCAGGCGCTGGATTTCATCGAGCGCAGCGAAAAGAAGTTCGACACCCATGCCGGCGAGCGCGGCCGCATGCTGTCCGGCGGTGAACGGCAGCGGCTGTCGATTGCGCGTGCGCTGCTCAAGGATCCGCCGATCCTGATCCTCGACGAGGCAACCAGCGCGCTCGACGCCGTCACCGAGGCCAAGGTCAATGCTGCTCTCGACGAAGTGATGAAGGGCCGCACCACCTTCGTGATCGCGCACCGTCTCTCGACCATCCGCTACGCTACCCGCATCCTGTTGTTCGACCAGGGACGGGTGATCGAAAGCGGAACTTTCGATGAACTGGTGGCGAAAGGCGGGCGTTTTGCCGAACTCGCGCGGGCCCAGTTCATGGTCCAGGACCAGGCGCGCGCCGGCATCGAGGCACCATAATTCTCCCCTTTCCAATTGAGGCGGCTGCCGAAATTCAGCCGATTTCGTCCACGATATAATTGGCCGCCCTCTGTTCTCAGCTGGCAAGCGGGTATAGGTTTGCATCGCCGCAATGCGGCGCCGGACACGCTTGAAACCCGTACGTCACATCGCAAGACCTCCTTCTCGAAGGCGGGTCTCAAAGGACCGGAACCGTCGTGTATTTTCCTCGCCCGCTGCGCCCGTCGTTGAAATGGATTTTGGCCGTCGCGATGCTCGCCATCGCAACGCCGCAGATCGCGCAGGCCGAGGCGCTGCTGGTCGTCGAGGCCGATACCGGGAAGGTGCTGCAGGCCGACAATGCGACGATGCCGTGGTATCCGGCCTCGCTCAGCAAGCTGATGACCGCCTATGTAACGCTGAAGGCGGTCAAGGATGGCCGGGTGTCGCTCGACACTCTGCTCACGGTGTCGCCGACCGCGTCATCGCAGTCGCCTTCGAAGATGGGCCTTCGGCCCGGCACCCAGGTCACCGTCGACAACGCGCTGAAGATGATGCTGGTGAAGTCGGCCAACGACATGGCCGTGGTGCTGGCCGAGGGCATCGGCGGCTCGATCGACGGCTTTGCCGGCGAAATGAACCAGACCGCCTCGAGGCTCGGTATGACGCAAACGAGCTATGTCAACCCGAACGGCCTGCCCGCCGACGGCCAGATCACCTCAGCGCGCGACATGGCGATCCTCGCCCGCGCCATCATCCGCGACCTGCCGGAATACGAGTATTTCGTCCACATCCCGTCGATCCGCTTCGGCCGCCGCATCACCCAGAACTTCAACAAGCTGATCGGCCGCTATCCCGGCGCCGACGGCTTCAAGACCGGCTTCATCTGCGCCTCCGGCTACAATCTCGTGGCGTCGGCGACGCGCGACGGCAAGCGGCTGATCGCCGTGGTGCTCGGCGCCTCCTCGGGCCGCATGCGCGCGATCCGCGCCGCGCAGCTATTGGATCGCGGCTTTGCCAATAACGGGCTGGCGTGGCTGCGGCCCTCGCTCGGCACCGTCGACAATCTGGTGCCGATCGATTCCACCCCGCCGAACCTGCGCGAGGAGATGTGCGGCGCCAAGCACAAGCGGCCCGCCAGCGACGAGGACGGAGAAGACACCGTCGCCAGCGCCGGCGCGAGCACCAACGGCGACAGCGGCGTGAGCTTCTTCGCCTCGGGCCTGCAGGCCGCGATGCCGACAAAACCGGCCGACCTGCTGGCGCAGCCGGCGGCGGCGTCCGAACCGATCGTGGTTTATACGGGACCGACCAAGACCGGTGCTGCGTTGATCGCCGCGGTCGATGCCGACACCGAGAAGATGCAGCCGGCCAAGCGCGCCAAGGGCAAGCACACCCGTGTCGCCGGCAAGAAGTCCGATACGGCTGATGACGCCAAGGGTGACAGCAAGAGCGCCTCCAAGTCAGAGAACAAGCCGGCGGCCAAGCCGGTGCGTCACGCCAACGCCAAGCCGGATGCCGCAGCTGCGAAGCCCGCCGCGGACAAGCCTGCCGCTGCAAAGCCTGCCGGCAAGCCGGCGGCGGCGGCAAAGCCTGCTGCGAAGCCCAAGGCCGAGAAGCCGAAGGCCGACGCCAAGCCGGCAGGCTAGCAGAGCGCCACCCCCTCCGATCTCCCAATGCGTCGATAGCGCGCAGCGGCTTGCCATTGGCCGCGGCATCGCTCAATACTGCCTGAAATAACGCGGCCAAGACACGGTCAAGGGTCGGAAAACCCGGAAGCAATCCGGGACATCAGCCAAATTTATATGAGAGGGAATAGCCATTATGGAGCGCATCTGGCTCAAGCATTATCCGGCCGGCGTGCCCGCCGATATCGACGTCACGCAATATTCGTCGCTGGTCGAATTGCTGGAAGAAAGCTTCAAGAAGTTCGCCGATCGCAAGGCGTTCATCTGCATGGACAAGGCGATCACCTATCGCGAGCTCGACGAGATGTCGACGGCGCTCGGCGCCTACCTGCAGAGCAAGGGCCTGCAGAAGGGCGCCCGGGTCGCGCTGATGATGCCGAACGTGCTGCAATATCCGGTTGCAACCGCCGCCGTGCTGCGCGCCGGCTATGCCGTGGTCAACGTCAATCCGCTCTACACCCCGCGCGAGCTCGAGCATCAGCTCAAGGATTCCGGCGCGGAAGCGATCATCGTGCTGGAGAACTTCGCCACCACCGTGCAGAAGGTGCTGCCTAACACCGCGGTGAAGCAGGTGATCGTCGGCAGCATGGGCGACCTGCTCGGCTTCAAGGGCGTGATCGTCAACCTGGTGGTGCGCCGGGTGAAGAAGATGGTGCCGGCCTGGTCGATCCCGGGTGCGGTCAGCTTCAACGAGGCGCTGTCGGCCGGCCGCGGCATGAAGCTCAACAAGCCCGTGCTGACGCGCCAGGACGTCGCCTTCCTGCAATATACCGGCGGCACCACCGGCGTTTCCAAGGGCGCCACGCTGATCCACCAGAACGTGCTCGCCAACGTGCTGCAGAATGACGCCTGGCTGCAGCCGGCGCTGAAGAAGCCACCGATCGTCGACCAGATGGTCATCGTCTGCGCGCTGCCGCTCTATCACATCTTCGCCCTGACTGCCTGCTACCTGCTGGGCGTGCGCTCCGGCGGCACCAATCTGTTGATCCCCAATCCGCGCGACATGGCCGGCTTCATCAAGGAGCTGACGAAATATCAGGTCAGCTTTTTTCCGGCAGTCAACACGCTCTATAATGGCTTGTTGAACACGCCAGGCTTCGACAAACTGGATTTCTCCAAGCTGAAGATCGCCAATGGCGGCGGCATGGCGACGCAAAAGCCGGTCGCCGAGAAGTGGCTCAAGGTGACAGGCATCCCGCTCTCGGAAGGCTATGGGCTGTCGGAGACCTCGCCGACACTGACCTGCAACCGCGCCGACATCGAAAGTTTCTCCGGTACGATCGGCCTGCCGGTGCCCTCGACCCATCTGTCGATCCGTGACGACGACGGCAACGAGCTGCCGATCGGCGAGGCCGGCGAGATCTGCGCCAAGGGTCCGCAGGTGATGGCGGGCTACTGGAACAGGCCGGACGAGACCGCGCGCGTGATGACGTCAGACGGCTATTTCCGCACCGGCGACATCGGCGTGATGGACGAGAACGGCTACACCAAGATCGTCGACCGCAAGAAGGACATGATCCTGGTCTCCGGCTTCAACGTCTATCCGAACGAGATCGAGGAAGTGCTGGCGAGCCATCCGGGGGTGCTCGAATGCGCCGTGATCGGCGTGCCCGATGCGAAGTCCGGCGAGGCGGTGAAGGCGTTCGTGGTCAAGAAGGACCCCAACATCACCGCCGAGGACATCATCAAGTTCAGCGCCACCCAGCTCACCGCCTATAAGGTGCCGAAGCAGATCGAGTTCAGGGCCGACCTGCCGAAGACCAATGTCGGCAAGATCCTGCGTCGCGAGCTGCGCGACGAGAAGAAGGCCGCGGCGTAGAGCGTGAGTGAGGCTGACGTTGGATACGACTGACGTGCGCTTCGCGACGCCTGCCGACGTCATCGCGTTCTGGCGAGAAGCCGGCCGCGACCGCTGGTACAAGCACGACGACGCCTTCGATGCCGAAATCCGCAGCCGCTTCCTTGCCACCTGGCAGAAGGCGGCTGCCGGCGAATTGTCGTCATGGGAGGCAAGCGACGAGGGCGCGCTGGCGCTGACCATCGTGCTCGACCAGTTTCCGCGAAACCTGTTTCGAGGCGACGCCAGGACCTTTTCAAGTGACGCGCTGGCGCGTGAAGTGGCAAGGCGCGCCATCGACCGCGGCGTCGATGCGCGGACCGACCCGGTGCTGCGCGAATTCCTCTATCTGCCTTTCGAGCATTCGGAGGACCTCGACGACCAGCAGCGCTGCGTGACGCTGTTCCGGCAATATGACTGCCATCCCGACAACCTGAAATATGCCGAGGACCACGCCGACATCATCCGCCGGTTCGGCCGCTTCCCGCACCGTAACCGGGTGCTGGGCCGGGCGACGACCGCGGACGAGCAGGCCTTTCTCGACGCCGGCGGGTTTTCCGGCTGATGACGGAACGGTGACTGCGCTTCGGCATTGCCGTTCCCGCAGCAGGTCGTATTGTGCGGTCCAACCGCCGGGTTTAAGACAATTCCGCTTCACCGAGGGAGAACAACGATGACGATCAATGTTGGCGACAAGCTGCCGGAAGCCAAGTTTCGCGTAATGACCGCCGAAGGTCCGCAGGTCAAAACCACCGACGACATTTTCAAGGGCAAGAAGGTCGCCCTGTTCGCGGTGCCCGGCGCCTACACCGGCACCTGCCACAAGATGCATCTGCCGAGCATCTTCCTCAACGCCTATGCCATGAAGAACAAGGGCGTCGACACCATCGCGATCGTCTCGGTCAACGACGCCTTCGTGATGAACGCCTGGAAGCGCGACACCGACCAGCGCGACGAAGCCATCTTCCTCGCCGACGGCAATGCCGACTTCGCCAAGGCGATCGGCATGGAGCTCGACGCCTCCGGCAACGGCCTCGGCATCCGCTCCCACCGCTACTCGATGCTGGTCGAGGACGGCGTGGTCAAGAAGCTCAACAAGGAGCCCGCTCCGGGCAAGGTCGAAGTCTCCGGTGGCGACACGCTGCTCGGGCAGCTCTGAGCGGACGCGTCGTAGGTTGGGCAAAGCGCAAGCGTGCCCACCATCACGAGCACAGCAGTTGATGGTGGGCACGGCCCTAGCGCGCCTTTGCCCACCCTGCAATCGAGCAACTCTGGAATACTGGATCGCCTGCTTTCGCGGGCGATGACAGTTTTGGGCATGGCGATAGCCGGGATGGCTGATCCGTAGGATGGGTAGAGCGCAGCGAAACCCATCGGCTTCGAGCCGCGGATGAGATGATGGGTTTCGCTGCGCTCTACCCATCCTACCCAGCGGGCCTCGTGGCAGGCGCCTGCCGCTTCGAATCGCTGCGGTTTATGTCTGCGGGATGACAACACCTCACGGTTTGTGTCTCCGTAGACATCTTGTGTCTGTAGCCCTCGAAGAGTACCTTCAACTAAAGGTTGGGACGCAGGCGGTGAACGGGAATCACGGCCCGAAACCGTTCCGCGGGGGGCATCATGAAGTTGCGGCGCGCGCAAGCATTTGGCGGCCTGATTGTGTTGTGCGCGGCGAGCGGTCCCGCGCTCGCACAGACCGTCTGGACCGGCACGACCTCCTCCGACTGGTTCACCCCCGGCAACTGGAATAACGGCGTTCCGACAGCCGGCACCGACGCGAAACTGGATACCGTCACGCCCAATCCAACCGTGATCGGGACGCCGGGTGCCGCGACGACGAATCTGCAAGTCGGGTTGTCCAGCACCGGCCAGCTGACGATCGGCGGCGGCACGCTGGCCAGTTCGACCGGCACGCTCGGTCTCTCGTCCGGTTCGCAAGGCGCGGTCACCGTGACCGGCGCCGGTTCGACCTGGACGTCGACCGGCAACATCGTCGTCGGAAGCGGCGGCGCCGGAACGCTGACGATTGCCAATGGCGGCTCGGTGACGGCGGCAGCGCTCCAGCTGGCGGTCCAGGCCGGATCGAGAGCGACGCTGAATATCGGGGCGGGTGCCGGAAGCCTGGCGGCCGCTCCCGGCACGCTCAATACCGCGAGCGTATCGTTCGGCGCCGGCACCGGCACGATCAACTTCAACCACACATCGACAAACTACGTCTTCGCCCCGACGATCAGCGGCGCCGGCTCGGTCAATGTGCTGGCGGGCAGCACAAGCCTCACCGGCGCCAACAGTTACACCGGCGGCACGACCCTGACCGGCGGCAGGCTATCCGTGGCGGCCGACCAGAATCTCGGCGCGGCGACCGGCGGCCTCACCTTCAACGGCGGCACGCTGCAATTCGCCAACAGCTTCACGCTCGCGGCAACGCGCGCCGTGACCATGAATGCGGGCGGCGGCACGTTCGACACCAACGGCAACGACGTGAGCTTCGGTGGATCATTCAGCGGACCCGGCGGTCTGACCAAGACCGGGGCCGGCACACTCACGCTCACACTCAGACTGCTATCGAGCACCGACGGCTACAGCGGGCCGACAAACATTGTCGCCGGGACGCTGCGCGCCGGAAACGACCTAGTGTTCGCACAGCAAAGCGCGTTCACGGTCGCTGCCGGTGCCACCCTCGATCTCAATAGCCACCTGGTCAATATCGCCTCGCTGGCCGGCGCAGGCAACGTCACCCTCGGGAATCAGGGAGGCCTCGGGCTGAGCGGCTTCCACATGGGGGACACCACATTCTCCGGTGTCATTTCGGGCAGCGGCACAGTCTCCAAATTCTCCGACGGGACCCTGACGCTCTCCGGCACCAACACCTATTCAGGCGTGACCGTGCTCGGCTTCGGCGGCTTGCGGCTGAGCGGCGCCGGCACCCTCGGTCTTGCGTCAAACTCGCTGCAGCTGCTGAGCCCAGGCTCCACGCTCGATCTCGGCGGCACCTCGCAAACGCAGAATGGCGGCCTGTCGATGCTCGGCGGCACGATCGCCAACGGCACCCTCGCCTCGTCAGGGACCTTCCAGGTCCAATCGGGCAATATCAGCGCGGCGCTGGCCGGCACCGGCTCATTCGTCGTGCCCTTCATCGCGCCAACGCTCAAGGTGGTTCTCTCGGGCACCAATACATACACCGGCAATACCACCGTGGGCGGCATGCTCCAGGTGGACGGCTCGATTGCGAGCTCGGCCCTGACCACGGTCAACAGTGCCTTCAATATCCCCGGCGTGCTCAGCGGTACCGGCACGGTCGGCACGACGCTGATCAACGGCGGCATCCTGGCGCCCGGCACCGTGGTGCCGGGTCTGGGCACCACCGTGCCGGGACCGCTCACCGGCACCCCGGGGACGCTGACGGTCGCCGGCAATCTCGCCTTCACCTCAGGCGCGCTCTATCTGGTGCAGGTCAACGGCGCGACGGCGTCGCTCGTCAATGTCAATGGCACGGCCGCGCTGGCCGGCAATGTGCAGGCGGTGTTCACCGCCGGCAGCAGCCTGAGCAAGCAATATACCATCCTGCATTCGGCCGGACTCGGCGGCACCACGTTCGATGGGCTGAAGACCGTCAATTTGGCCAACTTCGTCGCGAGCCTGAGCTACACCAACACCGACGTGGTGCTCAATCTGGTCTCGACGCTCGGCCCGCGTCCACCTGTCACGCCCGGCGGCGGTGGCGGCGGGATAGCGCCAGGGGCATTCAACGGCAATCAGCAAAGCATCGCCAACACGCTGAACAACTTCTTCAACGGCGGCGGCACGCTGCCGCCCGGCTTCCTCAATTTGTTCGCGCTGACCGGCACCAACCTGTCCAATGCGCTGACGCAGATCTCCGGCGAAACCGCGACCGCCTCGCAGCAGACGACATTTGACGCCATGAGCCAGTTCATGGGGGTGATGACCGATCCCTTCGCCAACCGGAGCGGCGGAGCCGATGTCATGCCGGGCGCGCGGGGCTTCGCCGAAGAAAGCGCCAGCGCCTATGCGGTCAGGAAGACCAACGACGCCTATGCGATGTTCACCAAGGCGCCGCCCGCGGCGCCGTACCAGCCGCGCTGGAACGTGTGGGTGGCGGGTTTCGGCGGCTCGCAATCGACCGACGGCAGCACGGCGACGGGATCGAACAACACCAGCAGCAGCATCTACGGCACTGCGGTCGGCGCCGACTACCAGTTCTCGCCCAACACCGTCGCCGGCTTCGCGCTGGCCGGCGGCGGCACGAATTTTTCGGTGACCAATGGCGGCTCCGGCCGCTCCGATCTGTTCCAGGCCGGCGCCTATGTGCGCCACACCGAAGGTGCGGCCTACGTCTCGGCCGGGCTCGCCTATGGCTGGCAGGACGTCACGACGAACCGCACCGTCACGGTCGCCGGCGTCGACCAGCTTCGCGCCGAATTCAATGCCAATGCGTATTCCGGCCGCCTCGAGGGCGGCTACCGCTTCGTCACGCCGTGGATCGGCGGCATCGGCATCACGCCTTATGCCGCGGGGCAGTTCACGACGTTCAACCTGCCGGCCTATGCCGAGGGCGCCGTGACCGGCGCGTCGACCTTTGCGCTCGCCTATGCCAGCCGGAGCACAACCGACAGCCGCAGCGAACTCGGCATCCGCACCGACAAATCCTTTGCGGTTTCGAACGGCGTGCTGACATTGCGCAGCCGCTTTGCCTGGGCGCATGACTACGATCCTGACCGCTCGGTCACGGGCACGTTCCAGGCACTGCCTGGCGCATCCTTTGTGGTCAACGGCGCCGCCCAGCCCAGTAACTCCGCGCTCACGACCGCATCGGTCGAGATGAAATGGCTGAACGGCTTGTCGGCGGCCGCAACCTTCGAGGGCGAGTTCTCCAGCGTGACGGCCAGCTATGCCGGCAAGGGCATGCTGCGATATCAGTGGTAAGCAACGGACCGCCGAAAATTGCAGAACCGTAGGATGGGTAGAGCGTAGCGAAATCCATCGGCTTCGTGCCGGGCGGGGCGAGTGATGGGTTTCGCTTCGCTCTACCCATCCTACACAGTTACCCACCCTACGCAGCCGGTATGCGGCGCGCCCGTACGCCTACCCCTTCAACCTCGCCATCGCCACGCCTTCGCGCGCCAGCTCGTCGGCGCGTTCGTTCTCGGCGTGGCCGGCATGGCCCTTGATCCAGTGCCAACGCACCTCGTGCGGCTTCAGCGCGGCGTCGAGGCGCTGCCACAGCTCGACATTCTTCACCGGCTTCTTGTCGGCGGTGCGCCAGCCATTGCGCTTCCAGCCGTGAATCCATCCGGTGATGCCCTGGCGGACGTACTGGCTGTCGGTGGTGAGGTCGACCACGCAGGGCTTCTTCAGGGCTTCCAGCGCCGAGATCGCCGCCATCAACTCCATGCGGTTGTTGGTGGTGTGCGCCTCGCCGCCCTTCAATTCCTTCTCGACGTCGCCGAATCTGAGGATCGCGCCCCAGCCGCCCGGTCCGGGGTTTCCGGAGCAGGCACCATCGGTAAAGACGATTACATGCGGCTTGTCGCTCACGCCACGCATCCTGCCGGCGTGATGCCGTAGTCGTTGATAGCAGCGACGTTCTGGTGGAAGCGCAGCTTGCGGACGTATTCCAGCGGGTCCTTCGGCTGCACCAGCGCACCCGCGGGCACGTTGAGGAAATCGACCAGGCGCGTCAGCAGGAAACGGAGCGCGGCGCCGCGCGCGAGCAGCGGCAGCGCGGCCTCTTCAGCCGCCGACAATTGCCGCTCGCGGTAGGCATTGAGCAGCGCGCGCGCCTTGGTGACGTTGAAGGAATGATCCGGCTCGAAGCACCAGGCGTTGAGGCAGATCGCGACGTCGTAGGCCAGGATGTCGTTGCAGGCGAACGGAAAGTCGATCAGGCCCGAGAGCTTGTCGCCGAGGAAGAAGACGTTGTCGGGAAACAGATCGGCATGGATCACGCCGACCGGAAGGCCCGCCGGCCACGAGGCCTCGAGATGATCGAGCTCGCGTGCGATGAAGTCGCGCAGACCCGGCTGCACGCTGTCGGCCCGCGCGGCGGCGAGATCGAACAGCGGTCGCCAGCCGGAGACCGACAGCGGATTGTTGCGGACCAGCGGAAAGTCGCGGCCGGCCAGATGCATTTTCGCCAGCGCCTCGCCGACGCCTGAGCAATGCGCCACGTTCGGCCGCCGCGGCCACACGCCTTCGAGGAAATTGATGATCGCAGCGGGCCGGCCGGCAAGCCGGCTGTAGACCTCGCCCTTGCGGTTGCGCGCCGGCTGCGGGCACGACACCCCGCGCTCGGCGAGATGCGCCATCAGCGACAGGAAATACGGCAGGTCGTCCTCGGCCACGCGCTTCTCATAGAGCGTGAGGATGTAGGCGCCCTGGCTGGTGTGCAGCAGGAAGTTCGAATTCTCGACGCCCTCGGCGATGCCCTTGTAGGAGAGCAATTCGCCGATGTCGTAGCTCTTGAGGAATTCCGCGAGGTCTTCGGCGGCAACGTCGGTGTAAACCGCCATATGGTCTATTCCGCGGCGGCAGCGTCGGGCCGCAGCGAACGCGGCAGCGGGAAGAACTCGTTCTCTTCCGCGGCCGAGACCGTCTCCACGTGAAGCTCGAAGCGCTCGGCGAAGGCGCCCATGATCTCCTCGACGATCACTTCCGGCGCCGAGGCGCCCGCGGTGATGCCGAGGCTCGTGATGCCTTCGAACCTGCTCCAGTCGATGTCGCTGGCACGTTGTGCAAGCACGGCAATGGGACAGCCCTCGCGCTCGGCGACCTCGCGCAGGCGTTGCGAGTTCGACGAGTTCGGCGCGCCGACCACGATCAGGGCATCGACGACCGGCGCCACCTTCTTGACCGCCAGCTGGCGGTTGGTGGTGGCGTAGCAGATGTCTTCCTTGTGCGGACCGTTGACGTTCGGGAAGCGCTGCTTGAGCAGCGCTACGATCTCCGCGGTGTCGTCGATCGACAGCGT
The DNA here is from genome assembly GCF_020889705.1 of Bradyrhizobium altum. Taxonomy (GTDB): domain Bacteria; phylum Pseudomonadota; class Alphaproteobacteria; order Rhizobiales; family Xanthobacteraceae; genus Bradyrhizobium; species Bradyrhizobium altum. The sequence continues at coordinate 23,852 of NZ_JACMYP010000105.1, forward strand.
GGTCTGGGTCACGAAAGCGAGGTTGTTGGGGTCCTTCGGGACGAAGGTCTTTGCATCCTCGGCGGTCTCGATCAGGGTCACGGCGCCGACCGGGAGCTGGCCCAGGGTGCCGACCACCTCGGGGTGATGGGAATGCCCGATCAGCAGGATCTCGCGGCCGCGCTTGAAATGGATCGCCGCTTCGCGGTGGACCTTGGTCACCAGCGGGCAGGTCGCGTCCAGCGAGAAGAAATTGCGGGATTTGGCCTCGGCCGGAACCGACTTGGGAACACCGTGGGCCGAAAATACCACCGGCGCGTTGGTATCGTCGGGGATTTCGGCCAATTCCTCGACGAAAATGGCGCCTTTGGTCTTCAGGCTGTCGACCACATACTTGTTATGGACGATTTCGTGCCGGACATAGACCGGGGCACCATAAATGGTGAGCGCGCGTTCGACCGTATCGATGGCGCGGACCACCCCGGCGCAAAAGCCGCGGGGGGAACAAAGCACGATTCTAAGATCGGGTTTTTTCGCTGACATCAGGCTGTCTCGGGGCAATCTCGGGACCGAATCACCCCTCGCCGGCGGGCGGGGAACGGCCAGTTAGGATAAGGACTTGGGACTGCTTTCGGGCGCTGTCAAGGCGATTTTGCTGGCCCATTGCGCCATTCCCCCCGGAGGGCTTATATAGGCCCTATAATTCCCGTCATCGCCGATGACTACCAGCTTCGCCTCGACAGAGGTGGGCGAAGCACAAAGGAGATTTGCCATGAGCAACGCACCGCTGATGCCGAAGGCGACTGCCGTGTGGTTGGTCGATAATACCGCCCTGACGTTCGATCAGGTGGCCGATTTCACCAAGATGCACCCCCTGGAGGTCCGCGCCATCGCCGACGGCGACGCCGCCCAGGGCATCAAGGGCATGGACCCGATTTCCAACGGCCAGCTGACCCGCGAGGAGATCGAGCGCGGCGAGCGGGACCAGAACTACCGCCTCAGGCTCCAGGAGAGCAAGGTGGTGCTGCCGACCGCCGCCAAGAAGAAGGGCCCGCGCTATACCCCGGTGTCGCGCCGCCACGAGCGGCCGAGCGCGATCCTCTGGCTGGTCCGCAATCACCCCGAGCTGAAGGACGCCCAGATCATGCGTCTGGTCGGCACCACCAAGACCACGATCGCGAGCGTGCGTGACCGCACCCACTGGAACGCCTCGACCCTGACCCCGATGGACCCGGTGACGCTCGGCCTGTGCTCGCAGATCGAGCTCGATTTCGAGGTGCAGCGCGCCGCCAAGGAGAAGCCGACCACGACCGTCTACGGCGGCGCCACGCTGCTGCCGGCCTCCGAGACCACGCGCAAGGACGAGCTGGACGATCAGCCGATCGAGCGGCACGACGATCTCAATGTCGATGCCGTGTTCGCCAAGCTGAAGACGATCGGCGGCAAGAAGGCCGACGACGAAGAGTAGGCGTCGGCTCCGTTTCGCGAAGATCGGACTACAAAGCGCGGCGGGCAACCCGCCGCGTTTTTGTTTGCGGCACAAGCAGCCTTGATCCCGCGAGCCGGTGGCCCGCCTTCGCCCACCCGAACGAGAAGCGGCGATGGGCGAAATCGAGCAGCGGACGTTCGAAATAGCGATAACTGAGGGCGCACAGCCCGAACGTCAGCGCGAGCGCGCCGAAGGTCAGCGAGATGCCGGCGAGGCTCCCGACTGTCCTCGGTTGATGCAGCACGGCGAACAGCAGGTACAGGATGACGTGGTGGGTGAGATACGCCGCGTAGGACGTCCTGGCGAAGAAGGTCGCGACCGAACTGCGCAGCAGCGCGAGTTTTGGCGAGCCGCGATTGTCCAGAACGACGAACAGCAGAGCACCGAAGAAGATCTCGACCTGCGTGTGCGAGAACGCCACCGACCAGCGCTTCCATCCGAACAGCCACAGCAGGGGAAGCGAAATGCTCGACCATTCGAGGATGGCGGCGACGCGTCTGGAGACCTCGGCATCCGGCTTGCGATAGAGGCGCCACCAGGCGATCAGCGCGCCGATCGCAAGCGAATCGATCCTGAATTGCGGCAGCACGTACCAGCCGTAGGCGTCCGGCAGCGCGCTATCGATCAGGCGTCCGATCGGACAGATCAGGATCGGCACGAGCAGGATCGCGAACAGCCGCTCGGACGGGATGTTCCGGACCAGCAACGGAAACAGCAGGTAAAACTGCTCCTCGATCGCGAGCGACCAGGTTACGGCCAGAAAGTAGGCGCCGTCAGTCTGCGCCTTGGCCATGCCGAAATTCTGCAAGCCGAACAGATACAGCCAGCCGGGCACGCCCCTGGTGTCGAACAGATCAGGGCTTAACGAAAAATACCAGCCGATCGCCGCGCAACCGCACATCAGGTAGTAGAGCGGCCAGATGCGAAACGCACGCCTGCCGTAGAAGGCCGAGTAATATCGTTCGGCCGCGCGGTGGCGCAGCAGAATATCCGTGATGAGATAGCCGGACAGAATGAAGAACAGGTCGACGCCGAAGCGGCCGACATGCAGCAATTTCCATGGCAAGCCCTGCGGACCGTCCGGCGCGCCGAAATAGTGCCAGATGACGACGATCAGCAACGCGATCGCACGCAGCCCGTCGAGCTCTCCGATCCTGTCACGCTCCAACGCGAGCTCGCCTTCCACAAGCACAGGACCTGGTCTCATCCAAAACAGCCGCTCGTGATCGCATGCGGCGCGCCGATATCTTGCCGGAATTCGGCCCGGCGGCCGACCACGCATACCTCACCGGACGGGCGGTGACCATGGCGCCTAGTGACGATCCGGATTGTTCATCATGTATTCGCCGAGATCGCGCTGCCGCCGATCGGTGCGGGCTTCGGCATTCTGACGCTGGACGTCGCGATCCTTGCGGCAGGCGACATATTCGGGCGAGCCGACCGCGACCTTGCCGTTGCCCTGGCAGTACTGATCGTCGTCGCCCATGCTCTCCGCGATCGGCGATCGGCCGCGCTCGAGGCAGCCTGCCAGCAGCGGCAGTGCGAGCAGCAATGCAAGAGGCGCGCGTGCGGAAATGGATCGCATCCGGTGGTCCGTATCTCGTGGCATATGACAGGAAAGGCCGGGATGACCCGGCAATCCATCAAAATCAAGGCCATTTTGCTTCCGAATGCGCAGGTCTTGTTCCGCGCGTGGCGACCTCAGGCGCGGGAAGTGCCAGCGCTCCCTCGCCCCGCCCTTGCGGGGAGAGGGTTGGGGTGAGGGGCCGCCTCCACAAAATGAATGCAGCGAGTGTGCGGAGACTCCCCCTCACCCGGATCGCGTTACCATGCGATCCGGCCTCTCCCCGCAGGCGGGGCGAGGCGACAAGAGCTACGCCTTGCCCTTCAGCGCCTCGCCTATTTCGTCGAGCACCTTGGGGTCCTCGATCGTTGCCGGCATGGTCCAGGGCTCGCCGTCGGCGATCTTCTTGATGGTGCCGCGCAGGATCTTGCCGGAACGGGTCTTCGGCAGCCGCGCCACCGTGATCGCGAGCTTGAACGCGGCGACCGGGCCGAGCTTCTCGCGCACCAGCGCCACGACCTCCTTCTCGACCTGATCGGGCGCCTTGGTGACGCCGGCCTTCAGCACCAGGAAACCGCACGGCACCTCGCCCTTGATCGCATCCTTGATGCCGAGCACGGCGCATTCGGCGACATCGGGATGCGAGGCGAGGATCTCCTCCATGCCGCCGGTGGAGAGCCGGTGGCCGGCGACATTGATGATGTCATCGGTGCGGCCCATCACCCAGACATAGCCGTCCGCGTCCTTGTAGCCGGCATCCGAGGTCTTGTAGTAGCCGGGGAATTCCGTGAGATAGGCGTCCCTGAAGCGATCGTCCTGCTGCCACAGCGTCGGCAGGCAGGCCGGCGGCATCGGCAGCTTGATCACGATCGAGCCCATGGTGCCCGCGGGGACCGGCTTCGCCGCCTCGTCGACGATGTCGACCTGATAGCCCGGCATCGGCACCGTCGGCGAGCCGTGCTTGACCGGCAGCATGCCGAGCCCCACCGGATTGCCGGCGATGCACCAGCCGGTCTCGGTCTGCCACCAGTGATCGATGACCGGCACCTTCAACTGCTGCTCCGCCCATTCCACCGTCGGCGGATCGGCGCGCTCGCCGGCGAGGAACAGCGTGCGGAAGCGCGAGAGGTCGTAGCTCCTCAGCAGCTTGCCCTCGGGGTCTTCCTTCTTGATCGCACGGAATGCGGTCGGCGCGGTGAAGAAGGCAACCGCCTTGTGCTCGCTGATCACGCGCCAGAACGCGCCGGCATCCGGCGTGCCGACCGGCTTGCCCTCATACATGATCGTGGTCGCGCCGTGGATCAGCGGGCCATAGACGATGTAGGAGTGGCCGACCACCCAGCCGATGTCGGAGCCGCACCACCAGATCTCGCCCGGCTTCACGCCGTAGAGATTGTGCATCGACCATTTCAGCGCCACGAGATGCCCGCCATTGTCGCGCACCACGCCCTTCGGGATTCCGGTCGTGCCCGACGTGTAGAGGATGTAGAGCGGATCGGTCGCGGCGACCGGCACGCAGGGCGCCGCCTTGCCGGCGCCGAACGCCGCGCGGCGCAATGT
>NZ_JACMYP010000106.1 GCF_020889705.1 Bradyrhizobium altum
CACCGGACGCCGCCACGGCCGAGGCTCCGGCCCGCAAGGGCTGGTGGTCGCGCCGCTTCGGCGGCGGCGGCAACTAGCGCCACCTGAAAGTCAAAACGCCCGGTTCACGCCGGGCGTTTTTATTGGACAGGCCATCCGTTCGTCAGACGCCGGCGTGACGGAGCCTGACGGAGACGGATCCGAATGCAAAGCGCGATCGTTCTTGGCGGCGGCATGGTGGGCGTCAGCACGGCGCTGCACCTGCAACGCCGCGGCTGGTCGGTGACGCTCGTCGACCGCAAGGAACCAGGCCGCGAAACCAGCTACGGCAATGCCGGCATCATTCAGAGCGAGGCGGTGCGGCCCTATCCGATGCCGCGCGATCCCGCCACGCTCGCCAGGATCGCGATGGGGCGCACCAACGATGTGCGCTATCGCCTGGCCTCGCTGCCCCGGCACGCCGGTCCGCTGCTGCGCTATTGGTGGAACTCGACGCCCGAACGGCACCGCGAAGCCACCATCGCCTGGGCGCGCCTGATCGCCTACGCCACGGCGGAGCACGACACGCTGATCCGCGATGCGCATGCCGACAATCTGATCCGCCGCGCCGGCTATCGCCTGCTGCATCGCGACCCGGCGGCACTGGAGCAGGCGATCGCAGTCGCCGAAGAGAACCAGCGTGACTTCGGCGTGCAGTTTCGCGTGCTTGACGGCAGCGAGCTCGCCAAGGCCGAGCCATTGCTGCGCGACGACCTGCCCGGCGCCATTCACTGGCTCGGGCCGTGGACCGTGTCGGACCCCGGCGGTCTGGTCTCGGCCTATGCCGGATTGTTCGAGCGTCTCGGCGGGACGCTGCTGCGCGGCGACGCGCAGACGTTGACGGAGACCGCGACCGGCTGGTCGGTCGACACGACCGGCGGCCGGATCGATGCCGCCCACGTCGTGGTCACGCTCGGGCCGTGGTCACCGCAATTGCTGCGCAAGTTCGGCTACCGGATCCCGCTGGTGCGCAAGCGCGGCTACCATATGCACTATCAGGGCGGCCGTTCGCTCGACCTGCCGCTGGTCGACACCGCGAATGGGTATGCGATGGCGCCGATGGCCAAGGGGATTCGCATCACGACCGGCGCGGAGCTGACCAGTCCCGATGCGCCGGCGACGCCGATCCAGCTTGGTCATGCCGAAGCGGCCGCACGCGAGCTGATCGAGATCGGCAGCCGCGTTGAGCCCGAGCCCTGGTTCGGCACCCGCCCCTGCACCACCGACATGCTGCCGGTGCTCGGGCCTGCGCCGCGCCATCGCGGGCTGTGGGTGAATTTCGGTCACGGCCATCAGGGCTTTACGCTCGGCCCGGCGACGGCACGGGTGCTGGCCGAAACGATGAACGGCGAGGCATCCTCGGTGGACACCTCGCCGTATCGGCTGGATCGCTTCTGACCGCTGACGCGAACCAAAGCGCGATGAGTCCTCATCGCGCCTTGGATTCATGTTTGAGCATGATCTTCTCGGAAAACCGCTTCACACTTTTCCGGATCATGCTCTAGTCTGTCGTCAGCGCGGTCTCCATGTCGGTCGGGTCGATCTGCCGGGCGAGATTGGCATTGAGCTTGTCGCGGTCGAGCTCGCCCTCCCACCATGCGACGATCACGCAGGCGACGCCGTTGCCGCACAGATTGGTCAGCGCGCGGCACTCGCTCATGAACTTGTCGATGCCGAGCACGATCGCCATGCCCGGCACCAGCCGCGGATCGACCACCGCAAGCGTTGCCGCCAGCGTGATGAAGCCCGCGCCGGTGATGCCGGAGGCGCCCTTCGAGGTCAGCATCGCCACCACCAGGATCGTGAGCTGCTGGCTGAACGAGAGGTCGTAGCCCAGCGCCTGCGCGATGAACAACGTCGCCAGCGTCATGTAGATGTTGGTGCCGTCGAGGTTGAACGAATAACCCGTGGGCACCACGAGGCCGACCACGGACTTCGAGCAGCCGAGGCGTTCGAGCTTCTCCATCAATGACGGCAGCGCGCTCTCGGAGGACGAGGTGCCGAGCACGATCAGGAGTTCGTCCTTGATGTAGGCCAGGAACCTGAAGATCGAGAACCCGGCAATCCGCGCGATGATGCCGAGCACCACGAGGACGAACAGCGCAGCGGTCAGATAGAACGTCGCGATCAGCCCCATCAGGTTGAGGATCGCGCCGGTGCCGAACTTGCCGATGGTGAAGGCCATCGCGCCGAACGCACCGATCGGCGCTGCCCGCATCACGATCGAGATCACGCCGAACACCGCATGCGCGGCGTCGTCGATGAACGAGCGGATGGTGTGGCCGCGCTCGCCGAGGCCCATGATCGCAAAGCCGAACAGCACCGAGAACAGCAGCACCTGCAGGATCTCGCCCTGCGCGAATGCGCCCACCACGGTGTCCGGAATGATGTGCAGCACGAAGTCGACGCTCTTCTGCGCCTCCGCCTGCTTGGCATAGCCGGCAACCGCCTGCGCGTTCGCCGCCGCATTGCCGAAGCCCGCGCCCGGCTTCACGATATTGCCGATGAGCAATCCGATCACCAGCGCGAAGGTCGAGACGACCTCGAAATAGATCAGCGCCTTGACGCCGATGCGGCCGACCTTCTTGGCATCCTGGATGTGGGCGATGCCGGACACCACGGTGCAGAAGATGATCGGCGCGATCACCATCTTGATCAGCTTGATGAAGCCGTCGCCGAGCGCCTTGATCCACTCGTTGGTGGCAATGCTGGGCCACAACCAGCCGACCAGCGCGCCGAGCACGATCGCGATCAGAACCTGGACGTAGAGAATCTTGTACCACGGCTTGCTACCGGCAGACGCCGGTGAAGCCGTGGCAACGGTTGCCGCTGCCATGTGTCACTCCCCCTCAGAAATGGCGGAAATAGCCAAGATCAACTTGGCCGTTCAAGTCAAATGGAACTGTGTCGGCCCTGCCGTTTATCCGCGGTGATTTGTCGCGTGCTGCTCCGCCGACACCGGGGCCAGCGCTTGCGAAACCGATCTCACCGACAAGACCGAGGGCTCTTGAAGATTGCGGGCTATTTAAGCCAATGCGCGATCCGCGCAACTGCTTCCTGCATCTCCGCCGCGGAACGCGCATAGGAAAATCGGATGAAGGCGCGGCCGTGGATCGGATCGAAATCGACGCCCGGGGTCGCTGCGACATGCGCCTTCTCGAGCATCTCGCTGGCAAAGGCGAAGCTGTCGGCGGTGAAGTCGGAGACGTCGGTATAGAGATAGAACGCGCCGTCGGCGGGCAGGAACTTGGTCAGCCCGGCCTTGGGCAGGCCTTCGATCAGGATGCGGCGGTTCTCCTGATAGCCGCGCTTGATCGCCTCCATCTCCTCGCGGCCCTCGAAGGCCGCCTCGGCGGCGATCTGCGACAAGGTCGGCACCGAGATCGACAGGTTCTGCTGCAGCCGCTCGATCGGCCGCACCAACACGTCGGGCACCACCATCCAGCCGACGCGCCAGCCGGTCATGCAGAAGTACTTCGAGAACGAGTTGATCACGAGCGCGTTCGGCGACAGCTCCGCCGCCGTCACCGCAGGAAATGCGTAGTCGAGGCCGTGATAGATCTCGTCGGAGATGAAGCGGATGCCCGCGCTGTCGGCGGCGGCCATCAGGCTCGACAGCGCCTCGCGCGACATCATCGTGCCGGTCGGGTTGGCAGGGCTGCCGACCAGCACGCCCTTCAGCGGCGCCTTGCGATGGGCGGCCAGCAGCGCCTCCCCGGCCAGCGCGTGGCGGGTGTCGCCGGAGGTCTCGATCAGCACCGGTTCGCAGCCGAGCGCGGTCAGGATGTGCCGATAAGGCGGATAGCCCGGCACGGTGACGGCGACCCGGTCGCCCGGCTCGAACATCGCAAGAAACGCCAGGATGAACCCGCCCGACGAGCCCGTGGTGACGATGATGCGCTCGGCATCGACCGCGCAGCCATACGTGTCGCGGTAGTGCCGGGCGATGCGCGCGCGCAGACTGGGAATGCCGAGCGCCGAGGTGTAGTCGATCCGCCCGCCGGCAAGCGCGGCCTGCGCGGCCGCGATCGCCGGCTTCGGCGCGCCCTCGGCGGGCTGCCCCACCTCCATGTGGATGACATGGCCGCCCGCGGCCTCGATTCGCGCCGCGGCGGCCATCACGTCCATCACCATGAACGGCGGAACATCGCTCCGGCCGGACGCTGTCAAAAGGCTGCTCACACGGTCTCTCGCTGTCGCTTCACGCATGGATTTCTGCTATTGCACGGCCGCTGCCGAATTCGGGTTCCCACACCGGCTACCGCCCCAGACTGGCCGCATTCGGTGGCTCCTTATAACGCTTTCAGGCCAAGTGCATACCCGGTTCGCGTGAAGAAGAACTGCAAAAACAACAGACTGCGCCACGCGCCTGCCCCGGTCGGGTCGGGAACCGGACCTTGCCCCCGCGTGGCCAGAAATCGCCGATAGATCGCCCATGCTGTTCCGCCTCGCTCTTCGCGCCAGGACCCTCAAACCGACGGCGTTCAAGCTCACCGCATTGCTCACCGCGGTTGCACTCGCAGTTAGTCCCGTCGTCCCTGCGCGAGCCCAGCAGAAGGGCCCGCCGGTGCTGCGCGACACCGAGTCCGAGCAGCTGCTGCGCGAATATACCAGGCCGATCCTGCGCGCCGCAGGTCTCGAGAAGCAGAACATCCAGATCGTGATCATCAACGACGGCTCGTTCAACGCCTTCGTCGCCGACGGCCGCCGCATCTTCGTCAATTACGGCGCGCTGCTGCAATCGGAGACGCCGAACCAGATCATCGGCGTGCTGGCGCATGAAACCGGCCATCTGGCCGGCGGTCATCTTGCCAAGATGCGCGAGCAGCTGGCGCAGGCGCAGACCCAGATGATCATCGCGATGCTGCTCGGCGTCGGCGCGCTGGCCGCAGGCGCTGCGAGCGGCGTTGGAAACGGCCTCTCCAGCGCCGGTGCCGCCGCGATCTCGGCGCCGCAGTCGGTCATTCAGCGGACGCTGCTCTCCTACCAGCGCCAGCAGGAGGAAAACGCCGACCGCGCCGGTGTCAAATTCCTGAACGCGACCGGCCAGTCCGCCAAGGGCATGTATGAGACCTTCAAGCGCTTCACCGACGAGAGCCTGTTCGCCGCGCGCGGCGCCGATCCCTATCTGCAATCGCACCCGATGCCGGTCGATCGTGTCTCGGCGCTGGCGGACCTGGCGCGCTCGAGCCCCTATTGGGACAAGAAGGACGATCCGGCACTGCAGCTGCGTCACGACATGATGCGTGCCAAGATCTCGGGCTTCATGGAACGGCAGGACACGGTCTACCGCCGCTATCCGTTGTCCAACACCAGCCTGCCGGCGCGCTATGCGCGCGCGATCACCACCTATCTGCACGGCGATCTGCGTTCGGCGATCGCGCAGATCGACGGCTTGATCCAGGTCCAGCCCAACAATCCCTATTTCTACGAATTGCGCGGCCAGGCGCTGCTCGAAGGCGGCCGGCCGGCGGAGGCCATCGCGCCGCTGCGCCGCGCGGTGCAGCTCTCCGGCAGTTCGCCGCTGATCGAGATGCTGCTCGGTCAGGCCCTGGTCGCCTCCGACAACAAGGCCTACACCGACGATGCGATCAACATGCTGCGCGCCGCCGTGGCGCGCGAGCCCGAGGCGCCGCTCGGCTATACCCAGCTCGCGATGGCCTACGGCCGCAAGGGCGACTACGCCCAGGCCGACCTTGCCTCGGCGCAGGCCGCCTATCTCCGCGGCGACAACAAGACCGCCCGCGAACTGGCGTCGCGCGCCAAGACGCGGTTTGCGATCGGCACGCCCGGTTGGGTCAAAGCTGACGACATTGTGAGCGCCAAGCCGATGCCGGGTCAGAAAAACAACTAGAAATAAACCGTAGTTCCGTACAACGATCACCGAAACCGGCCCGCGGCCCTGTCGTATTTCGGGCCACCTCGAACAAGGATTTTGCCATGCCAGCGCTTCGTTTTCTCGCCCCTGCCCTGCTCGCGCTCGGCATTTGCGCCGCGCCGCTGACTGCGTCCGCGCAGAGCTTCAACGATACCCAGCGCGGCGACATCGAGACCATCGTGCGCAACTACCTGATCGCGCATCCCGAGGTGCTCGAAGAGGCGATGAACGAGCTCAGCAAGCGGCAGGCCGCCGCCGAAGCCGAGAAGCATGAGCAGAGCGTCGCCAAGAACGCCGACACGATCTTCAACTCGCCGCGCGGCGTCATGCTCGGCAACAAGGACGGCGACGTCACCTTCGTCGAGTTTTTCGATTACAATTGCGGCTACTGCAAGCGTGCGATGTCCGACATGCTCGACCTGATGAAGTCGGATCCGAAGCTGAAGGTCGTGCTGAAGGAATTCCCGGTGCTGAGCCAGGGCTCGGTCGAGGCCGCGCAGGTCGCGGTCGCCGTGCGTATGCAGGATCCGACCGGCAAGAAGTATCTCGAGTTTCACCAGAAGCTCCTGGGCGGCCGCGGCGCTGCCGACAAGGCGCGCGCGCTGGCGGTCGCCAAGGAGGTCGGTCTCGACATAACGAAGCTCGAGAAGGACATGGCAAGCCCCGAGGTGAAAGCGACCATCGAGGAGAATTTCCGCCTCGCCGAATCCATGGGCATGAACGGCACGCCGAGCTACGTGATCGGCAAGCAGGTCGTGATCGGCGCGGTCGGTGTCGAGGGTCTCAAGGAGAAGATCGGCCTTGCCCGCTGCGGCAAGGCGACCTGCTGATCGTCGCTTCGACAGCGCTCATCCATCCATGAAAAATCCGGCTGCCAGGCAGCCGGATTTTTTATTTGCGGCACCGAACCGCTTCCGCACTGGCCGCAACCAAGGGGCATCACCAACAACGGAAGCCGCGCGCCATGCCCCTGGCCCTGCCAACCCTTGCTCCACCAACCCTTGGCTACGATCTCACGCTCCTGAAGACGGCGCCGCAGCGTGGCACCGACCACGATCACGGCTGGTGCTACGGCCTGCCACCGGGCATTCGGACCGAGCAATGGCCGCTCAGTCCGCATGACGGCTTTCCGATGCAGCACTGCTTCACGCTGCGCATACCGGCGCAGTATCGCACCAAGGGTGACGCCTATGTCGCGCTGGCCATGTTCGCCGATCAGCAATATGACGAACCCGTCGAGATCGACGCGGTCGCGCAATATCTCGCGGCAGAGACCATCGCGCGTCCATCCGATCCCAATCTGCTGCCCTACTTCGCCTATCGGCAGAACCGTCATCCGATGGAGTTTCGGATGAAGGACATCATCGACCACAATTTTGTGGCGATCTGGCTCACGGAGACCGAGTTCGCCGGACCGCTCTGCCGGCCGCCGGAGCTTGCCGGCAATCCGTTGCTGGAAACCAATTCGCCTCCGCGCTGGCTCGTGAAGGGCGCGGCGCGCACGGCATTCGACGTCAACGTCGGCCGCACCCGCATCGACGCGCTGGAGAAGACATACTGGTACCGCCTGTTCGGCGGCATCCCCGAGGCCGGGCACCACGCCTACGGCATCGCGCTTGCGCTGCGCGACGACGATCCCAATGTCGGCAAGCCGCCGCGCGATCATCTGCTGCAAAAGGGCGAGCTCGGCGACTACATCGCGCCTTACGGCGAGCAAGGCAATGCACGCGGTCTCGAGCGGTTGCACGGCCGCAACCATCTGGGCGGCACGATGTTTCCGAACCAGTGGACGCCGAGATACAGCGCGACCTATCTCGAGATCGAAGAGCATTTCGGCGGATTCAATTTCGGCGGCGGCAACGGCCAGCTCGACCTTGCGAGCATGGAGTTCGACTGGGCCTGCGGTTGAAGCGCAAATCGTTCATCGCGCATTCACACAAGAAACAAACTGCAGGGAACCGCTAATCAATAGGAACATCGCACATCCTCTCCCGTTGTCGGCGCGGGCAATGCTGAATAACGAGGAGAATATGATGTCTAACCGCTTTCTGATTTCGGTTGCTGCGGCGGCCCTGATCGCCGGTACTGGTTTCGCGAATGCACAGGGCGCCGGCGGCGCCAACAAGGAGTCCGGGGCCGGTGGTGGCGCAACCGTGCAGCACAGCGCACCGTCCGGTGGCGCATCGTCGGGCACCATGCAGCGCGATACGGGCGGCATGAAGGATGACTCGCCAGGCATGAAGGGCGCTGAGTCCGAAAAGTCCGGCCCCGCCACCAAGGGTGCACAGGAGAACACGCAGAAGTCGAAGAGCATGAGCTCGGAGAACGATGCGACCAAGGGCGCCAAGGAAGGTTCGAAGGAAGGCCCGAAGGACATGAAGGCCGAAGGCCGCGACAAGAGCGGCAACATGAGGGCCGAGGAGCATGACAAGAGCGGCAAGATGAACAACGCCGCCGAAAGCCGCGACAAGAGCGGCGCCACCACCAACCAGAACGCTCAGACCAAGAGCCCGACCGACACCAACCGCGCCCAGACCAACGACACCAGCCGCACCCAGACCACGACCGGCAACGCGGCGACGTCGGCCACCGCGGCGCCGCCGGCCGAGAAGCGCACCCAGATCTCGACGGCGATCAAGTCGGAGCACGTCACCGAAACCACCAACGTGAACTTCAACGTGGCAGTCGGCACCCGCGTTCCCACTGACGTGCACTTCTACCCGGTGCCGGAGCGCGTCGTGACGATCTACCCGCAGTGGCGCGGTTACGAGTTCATCCTGGTCCACGGCCGCTACATCATCGTGCAGCCGGAGACCCATGAGATCGTCTACATCATCGAGGGCTGACCTCGGCCTCGGCGCGAGGGTGCCATGATGGGCCCTCGCCTCGATCTCAACCCCGCCCCCTCAGGGGCGGGGTTTGCATGCGGCTGCACCCCGCAGTCGCCAGTGGATGGCTGGCCGGAGCACAGCCCGGGCGCGCCTTCCTCGGGATTTGGTTAATCAGCAATTTCCATAGGTTATGGCAGCTATCTAACAGGGCAGAGGAAGCTGTTGAAGACGTTCCGATTTCACCTAAAGACTTCCCCTGCGGCCGGTTGTTACCTATAACCCGGCCCACTTTCCCCTTCGGAACCCTTGGCAGGAATCTTTTTGGAAATGGCTGCTGCCGGAACGATCTATGTGCTGAACGGCCCGAACCTCAACCTGTTGGGGACGCGCGAGCCGGAGACGTACGGCCATGCCACCCTCGCCGACGTCGAGAAGCTGTGCGCGGACACCGCGCGGCAGTTCGGGTTGACCGCAGATTGCCGGCAGTCCAACCGCGAGGGCGAACTGATCGACTTCATCCATGAGGCCCACGCCAAGAAGGCGGTCGGCATCATCATCAACGCCGCCGGCTACTCCCATACCTCGATCGCGCTGCATGACGCGCTGGTTGCGGTCAAGATCCCCGCCGTCGAGGTCCATGTCAGCAACATCCACGCCCGCGAGAGCTTCCGGGACCACTCGTTCACTGCTAAAGCCGCCTTCGCGTCACTTTGCGGCTTCGGCATCGACGGCTACCGGCTTGCGATCATCGGCCTCGCCACCAGGATCGGTGCCAAGATCGATGCGAAGGCAAAGACTTAATCGTCAATCCTGACGTTCCCCGTCACCAGACAGAGATTTCGGATCAAACAACATGGCGCGCCAGCCAGACGACAAACCAGCCGCAAAGTCCAAGAACGACTCCAGGAACGACGACAGCGTCCTCATTCGCGAGCTCGCGCTGCTGCTTGCTGAGACCAACCTCACCGAGATCGAGATCGAGCGCGCCGGCCTGCGGGTTCGGGTCGCGCGCAATATCAGCATCGCCGCCTCCGTGCCGTCAGCCGTGCATGCGGTCGCCGCCCCGCTGGCAGTGCCGGCTGCCGCCGCTGCCGCCACCGACATGGCGAAGCACCCGGGTGTCGTGCCCTCGCCGATGGTCGGCACCGCCTATTGGTCGCCGGAACCAGGCGCCAAGCCGTTCATTGAAGTCGGCACCAAGGTCACGGCCGGCCAGACCCTTCTGATCATCGAGGCGATGAAGACGATGAACCAGATTCCGTCGCCGCGCGCGGGCACCGTGACGCAGATCCTCGTCGAGGACGGCCAGCCGGTGGAATTCGGCGAGCCGCTCGTCATCATTGAATAGCTTCCGTCAACGTCAGGCGCTGCGATGTTCGACAAGATCCTCATAGCCAATCGCGGCGAGATCGCGCTTCGCGTGCTCCGGGCCTGCAAGGAGCTCGGCATCTCCACCGTCGCGGTGCATTCCACCGCCGACGCCGACGCCATGCATGTGCGCCTCGCCGACGAGAGCGTCTGCATCGGGCCGCCGCCGTCGAAGGATTCCTATCTCAACATCCCGGCGCTGCTGGCCGCCTGCGAGATCACCGGCGCCGACGCCGTGCATCCCGGCTACGGCTTCCTGTCCGAGAATGCGCGCTTCGCCGAGATCCTCGCCGACCACAATCTGGGTTTCATCGGGCCGAAGGCCGAGCACATCCGCCTGATGGGCGACAAGATCGAAGCCAAGAAGACCGCCAAGCGCCTCGGCATTCCCGTGGTGCCCGGCTCGGACGGCGCGGTGACGGCGGACGACGATGCCATGGCGATCGCCAAGGAGATCGGCTTCCCGGTGCTGGTGAAGGCGGCTGCCGGCGGCGGCGGCCGCGGCATGAAGGTCGCGCACACCGAGGCTGATCTCGCGCTGGCGCTCTCGACCGCGGCCAACGAAGCCAAGTCGGCGTTCGGCGACGCCTCGGTCTATCTGGAGAAATACCTGCAGAAGCCGCGCCACATCGAGATCCAGATTCTCGGTGACGGCCGCGGCGGCGCCATCCATCTCGGCGAGCGCGACTGCTCGCTGCAGCGCCGTCACCAGAAGGTCTGGGAGGAAGGCCCCTCGCCCGTGCTTGGGGCGGCGGCGCGCGCCAGGATCGGCGAGACCTGCGCCAAGGCGATGCGGGACATGAAGTATCTCGGCGTCGGCACCATCGAATTCCTCTACGAGGACGGCGAATTCTATTTCATCGAAATGAACACGCGCATCCAGGTCGAGCATCCCGTCACCGAAAGCATCACGGATATCGATCTGGTGCTCGAGCAGATCCGGATTGCTGCCGGCGGCGAGCTTCCGGCCAAGCAAAGCGAGATCGCGATCATCGGCCACGCCATCGAGTGCCGCATCAATGCGGAGAACCCGCAGACCTTCCGTCCCTCGCCCGGACGGATCACGCAATTCCATCCGCCTGGCGGTCTCGGCGTGCGGATCGATTCCGCCGTCTATCAGGGCTACGTGATTCCGCCCTACTACGACTCGCTGGTCGGCAAGCTGATCGTGCACGGCAAGACCCGCGGCGAATGCCTGATGCGGTTGCGCCGGGCGCTGGACGAGATGGTGGTCGACGGCATCGAGACGACGCTGCCGCTGTTCCGCGCACTGGTGCGCGAGCCCGACATCATCGAGGGCGACTATCACATCCATTGGCTGGAGCAGTACCTCGCCGGCCAGCCATCCGACGCCCCGAAATAGTTTGGAACTTTGTGGAACCCAGCGCCCCGCTCAAACGTACTAAAGGGTTGTTGGCTTTCCACGGGGACGCATTGAATCCCACTCTCGCGAAGAGACCGTCGTGACACCAGTTTCACGACGCCGGTCCAGGTTACAGATCCTGCTGCTCTCGGCGGGATTTTTCGTGCTGGTCGCGGTCAGCGTGGCGTCCGTCCTGCTGGTCAACAAGGCGCGTGAGGACAACGCCTGGGTCGTCCATACCGTCGAGGTGGAGAGCCAGGTTGCCAATCTGTTGCTTGACGTCAGGCGCGCCGAAAGCGCGACCAGGGCGTATCTGCTGACGTCAGCACCACAATACCTGTCTGAGTACCAGTCGGCCGCGGCGGCGCTCCCGGCCGCGCTCGGCCATCTCCAGATGATGACCGTCGATAATCCGGCGCAGGTCGCCAATGCCGCGAAGCTCAAGGCCGCTGTCGAGCAACGGCTGGCCGAGTTCGCCCTCACCATCGAGCGCGCCAACAACAACGATGCCGCGACCAGCGTCGACATCCTGCGCAAGGGCACGTCGGCCGATGCATTGGAGGCGATCGCCCGGATCGGCCGCGACATGCGCACCGAGGAGGATCGGCTGCTGGCGGCGCGCACCGCGACCGCGGACAGGACCCAGGTGCTCGCCTCCTCCGTCACCATCGCCGGCTCCTGCATGGTGCTGGCGCTCGCCGCCCTCTCTCTCGTGCTGCTGCGGCAGTCCTCGCGGGCGCGCGACGAGGCCGAGGCCAAGCTGCGCGACAGCAACCTCAATCTCGAAACCATCGTCGACGAACGGACCGCCGACCTGCGCGAGGCCAACGAGGAAATCCAGCGCTTCGCCTATATCGTCAGCCACGACCTGCGCTCGCCGCTGGTCAACATCATGGGCTTCACCAGCGAGCTGGAGGAGTTGCGCGGCGACATCTTCAAGCGCATCGCCACGCTCAATCGCACCGCGTCGCTGGCGCCGGCGATGCCGGAAGACGCGACCGATGCGGCCGAGCCCGAGCTCGAAGGCTCCGACAAGCAGCTATCCGACGATTTCAACGAATCGCTCGGCTTCATCAAATCGTCGATCGCAAAGATGGACCGCCTGATCAGCGCCATCCTCAATCTCACCCGCGAGGGCCGCCGCGAGTTCAAGCCGGAGCGGATCGATCTCCGCGAACTGATCGACGGCATCGTCAAGACGGTCGCGCACCAGGCGGCCGAGGCCAATGCGACCGTCGAGGTCGGCGCTTTGCCGAATCTCGTCAGCGACCGCCTCGCGCTGGAGCAGATCTTCTCCAACATGATCGACAATGCACTCAAGTACCTCAAGGACGGCGTCCCCGGCGAGATCTCGATCGAGGGCCGCACCAAGCTGGGCTTTGCGATCTTCGAAGTGACCGACAATGGCCGCGGCATCGATCCGAAGGACCACCAACGCATCTTCGATCTGTTCCGCCGCGCCGGAACCCAGGACAAGCCCGGTCAGGGCATCGGGCTTGCCCACGTCCGCACACTTGTGCGCAGACTGGGCGGCACCATGTCGGTAGCATCGGAACTTCACAAAGGCAGCACGTTCACGATCACGCTGCCTATCAAATGGTCAGGCAAGAACTCAGGCAAGAACCGGGACAAAGAATCATGAGCGATCCAGTCACCATCATCATGATCGAGGACGACGAGGGCCATGCCCGCTTGATTGAGCGGAATATCCGGCGCTCAGGTGTCAATAATGAGATCATCCCGTTCACCAACGGTACAGAGGCCGTGACTTACCTTTTCGGCAAGGATGGCAGCGCGGTCGAGCGCGAGGGTCATGCCCTGCTCATCCTGCTTGATCTCAATCTGCCTGACATGACCGGCATCGATATTCTGAAGCGGGTCAAGGAAAACAAGCATCTCAAGTCGACGCCGGTGGTCGTGCTGACCACGACCGACGACTCCCAGGAGATCAAGCGTTGCTACGAACTCGGCTGCAACGTCTACATCACCAAGCCGGTGAACTACGAAAGCTTTGCCAACGCCATTCGCCAGCTTGGCCTGTTCTTTTCCGTGATTCAGGTGCCGCCAGCTTCCCTATGACCAGCGCAACGCCGACACTGCTCTATATCGACGACGACGCGGCGCTGGCGCGCCTGGTCGAACGCGGGCTGACGCGCGCGGGCTACAAGGTGGTGCACGCCGCAAGCGGCCAGGAAGGTCTCGAGCGGCTCGCCCAGGGCGGCATCGACGTCGTCGCGCTCGACCAGGTCATGCCCGGCCTCGACGGGCTGGAGACGCTGGAGCAGATGCTCAAGATCGCTGACGCGCCGCCGGTGGTGTTCGTCACCGCCTCGCAGGATTCGGCGATTGCCGTCACCGCGCTGAAGGCCGGCGCGGCGGACTATCTGGTCAAGGACGTCAGGGGCGAATTCATCCCCCTGCTCCAGGTCGCGGTGAACGGCGCGATCCGGCGGGCCGCGATCCAGAAGGCGCGCGACGAGGCCGAGGCCGAGGTGCACGCCTCGCGCGACCGCTACGCCGCGCTCGCCGCCGAGCGCGAGGTCCTGCTGCGCGAGGTCAACCATCGCGTCGGCAATTCGTTGCAGATCATTGCCTCGCTGCTGCATCTGCAAGCCAATTCCTCGACCCAGCAGGATGTCAAGGCGGCGCTCACCAATGCGATGGGCCGTGTCGCCGCCGTCGCGCAGGTGCACCGCCGTCTCTACACCTCGCACGACTTCAAGACGGTGATGCTCAACCAGTATCTCGAGGCACTGCTCGAGGATCTCAGGCGATCGGCCGAAGGCAACAAGATGTCGCGGCTGACGCTGAAAGCCGAGCCGGTCGAGATCGATCCCGACCGCGCGGTCGCGATCGGCATCATCGTCAACGAGCTGGTGATGAACGCCGTGAAGTACGCCTATCCCGACGGCGCCGGCCCGATCCATGTCGAGCTGAAGCCGCACGCGGACGATTTGCAGCTTGCGATCAGCGACGAAGGCGTGGGCTTCTCCGACAAGGCCGATCCACGCGGCACCGGGATGGGCCAGCGCATCGTCGCAGCGATGGCCGTCAAGCTCGACGCCAGCGTCGAGCGCGACCCCAGCCACAAGGGCACCCGCTTCGTGGTGCGGTTCGCCCGCGTCACCGCCGCGCCGGCGAAATCGACAAGCGTGGCTGCCAGTTAGAGCATCATCCGGAAAAGTGTGAAGCGGTTTTCCGAAAAGATCATGCTCAAACAATGAGCTAAAGCGCGATGACGGGTCGACCCAATCTCATCGCGCTTTTGCCTGCTGCCGGTGGCGGATTGATCGAATTTTCGCGTTGGCCTTAACGGTCGCGTCACCCTGTTGTTCGATCGCAGCCGCGGGCCCTGACCGGGTTAAGACAAATCTGGGCATTGCTTGCCATGCTTTTCCCCCAGCTTGGCAGGAACGGCACGATGTTCGAGCGCAGGGTGGTTTTTGGAAAGAAGCAGGCGACGTTGGGCGATCCCAGGGAGCCCGTGCGTCCGGCACCGGGTGCCGACGGCGCGGCACCCGCCTTTCACAGGAGGCAGTGGGAAGATCCGCGGATCGGGCCGATGCTGCGCGATGCGGGATTCGCGCCCGACGACGCAGCCAGCATCGTGCCGACGGCGGACAATCGCCTCGCCGTGTTTGCTGCGGCCAACCAACGGCTGCAGGAGCGCACCGAGAGTTTCAACCGTGACATGACGCGCGCCACGGCCACTGCCATGCGTTGCCGTTCCTGGTCATCGACCACAAGATCTGGGACGGGCCGCATGGCGCGTTTCTCTACGCGCAGCTGGATCTGATCGGCTACGACGAGTGGAACGTGATCATGCTGGCGGAAGATCCGCAGACCACGGAAACATGCGGCCTGGCAGGCCATCCCGGCTTCCTTCCGGCGGTGACGCAGCTCATGACCGAGCATGTGATCGGGTGGGAGGCGCGGCACAACGCCTTGCTCAAGACGTTCGGAATCACCGCGAGCGCCGGCCGCGACATCTCGCGCGAGCAATATGAGATGGAAAAGGACACGCTGCGCAGGGAGATTATCGACAAGGCCGGCTGGATGAAGCTGCGCATCATCGACGACCTTCTGCGCAAAAGCTAGAAGCGCCTTCCGCTTCCCCAGCCCCTCAATCAGCCCGATCGCGGTGCCGCCGCGTGCGATGCGGACGGCAATCCTGACATGGCGCGCCGAAGATCACCTGCGACGGATAGGGCCGCGCCGAGTGCCATGGCGTCGAACCGAACAGGCCTGCCGCGCCGAAGCCCGCGCTGAACGGATCGGCGGCAAAGCTGCCCGGAAAAGAGCCGTTGCTGCGGAAGTCGCGGTCGTCGTTCCTGCCGTCGAAATACGCACCGCCGGTGCTGCCGTAACGCAGCGGCCGTTGCGGCGCAAAGTCCTGAGACAAGTTCTGGGCCGAGGCAGCGGCGGTGCCGAGCGCGATGGCGGCGCAGGCGATCAATGCTCTGATAGCGGTCATGGCGAAGGCCCTCATTGCGGAATGGTCCCCCAGTCGCCCCTCCAGGCGATGAGGCGTCCCTTGCCGAACTGCAGATAGAGCCCGTCGCTGCGCCGCGACAGCACGCTGCCCCTGACATTGGGCAGCGCGACGAACAATTCATTGCCCGGCGTGCCGCGAACATAGTTCAGGGGAACGCCGAGCGACTGGCTGGCCTGGTCGGCGCTCATGCCGAAGGCGAGCGGAATGCTGTTCGGTGGCCGCTGCTGCGCACGGGCCATGCCGGCCGGCGCGCCGAGCGCGATGACGAGAGTGACGACGCACAGTGTGACGAACCGCTGCATGACCGACCTCATGGCACTGCCGCCGCGAGCGTGCCGGCCGGCGTCCAGCCGCCGCCGAGTGCCTGGAACAGGCTGCTTGCTGCCAGCAGCTTGTTGAGCCGCACCGACACCAGGTTGAGCTCGGCCGTGAACAGCGTCTGCTGTGTCTGCAGCACCGTGATGAGATTGACCGTGCCGCCGCGCAGCTGCGTCTCGGAGACCTCGAACGCCTTGCGCGAGCTCGCCACCACGTCGGACTGCAGCCGCTCCTGCAACGTATACTTCTGCAACGCGATCAGCGCCTTCTCGACATCGGCAAAGGCCGACAGCACCGCCTTGCGATAGGCCTGCAGGTTTTGCAATTGCTGGCCCTTGGCGAGCTTGAGCTGGCTCTCCAGCAGGAAGCCGTCGAACAGCGGCTGGGTCAGCCCGGCCGCGAGCGTGTAGTACCAGGCGCCCGGCGCAAACAGTGAGGCGAGCGCCGCACTCTGGAAGCCCGTGGTGCCGGTCAGCTGGATCTGCGGGAAGAACGCCGCCCGCGCCGCGTCGACGCTGAAATTGGAGGCCGCGAGCTGCGCCTCGGCCTGACGGACGTCAGGCCGCTGGTAGAGCAATTCCGACGGCATTCCCGGCGTGATGCGCGGCACCGAGATCTGCGTGGTGCTGCCGCCGCGCACCGAGAAATCGGCCGGCGCGCGCGCCACCAGCAGCGCCAGCGCCGCAGTGTTTTGCCCCAGCGTCACCTCGAGCGGCGGGATCGCCGCGCGCTGCGTGGCGACCAGTGCCTCCTGCTGCGACAGGTCGAGCTGCGAGGCGGTGCCGCCGGCGAATTGCGACTTGATCAAAGCCAGGATGCGCTCGGCCGCCGCCAGATTGCGCCGGGTGGCCTTGATCTGGTCCTGCGCCGCCAGCACCTGGAAATAGGTGTTGGCCACCGTCGCCATCGTGGTCAGCGCGACCACCTCGCGATTGTAGCGGGCAACCGTCGCGCTCTCCTCCGACGCCGACAACGTCGCGCGGTTCTTGCCCCAGAAATCGACGATGTAGCTCGCGCTCAGCCCCAGACTGTACTGCGAGAACGTGCCGCTGCTCCCGCCGAGCGACGAACTCGATCCGGTCGCGACCTTCTGACGCTCCGCATTCGCCGATCCCGAGATCGACGGCAGCAGCGCGGCGCCGGACACGCCGGCCTGCGCGTCGGCCTGCACGATCTGGGCGATCGCCACCGCGATATCGAGATTGTAGAGCTGCGCGGATTCCATCAGCCCGGTCAGTTCGGGCGAGCGGAAGCCGCGCCACCAGGCGAGCGCCGGAACGGCGGCGTCGGCATCGCCCTTGGCGGCGGCGCGATAGCTCGCCGGCACTTCGAGACTGAGCTCGGGTTTCTCCACCCCGGGGATGCAGCCGGTCAGGCCAAGGCTCAGACCAAGGCCGAGGCCGCCGAACGCGGCCACGCGGCGAAACCGGACCGGTTTCCGCAATATTCGAAGACTATGCAACGCTGCACCTGTCGGCATTTACTCGCCCGGTTGAAGTGAGGAGCCCGGCATCCGCATGGCGCCGCCGCGGCGGAAGCGCAGGGCCCACAAGCGGAACCGGTCGAGATAGAGGTAGATGACCGGCGTCGTGTAGAGCGTCAGGACCTGGCTCAGGATCAGGCCGCCGACGATGGCGATGCCGAGCGGCTGCCGCAGCTCGCCGCCGTCGCCCATCCCGATCGCGAGCGGCACGGCGCCGAGCAGTGCGGCCATCGTCGTCATCATGATGGGACGGAAACGCAGCAGGCATGCCTCCTTGATCGCCTCGAGCGGCTCCAGCCCGCGCCTGCGTTCCGCGTCCAGCGCAAAGTCGATCATCATGATGGCGTTCTTCTTCACAATGCCGATCAGCAGGATGACGCCGATCAGCGCCATGATACTGAACTCGGTCTTGAATGCCATCAGCGCCAGCAAGGCACCCACACCTGCGGAAGGCAGTGTGGACAAGATGGTCAGCGGATGGACGTAGCTCTCATAGAGCACGCCCAGCACGATGTAGATCGTGACGATCGCGGCCAGGATCAGGAACGGCTGGTTGCTGAGCGAATCCTGGAACGCCTTGGCGGAGCCCTGGAAGGTGCCGCGGATCGTGGCCGGAACGCCGATCCGGTTCATGGTCGTCTCGATGCTGCCGACCGCGGTGCTCAGCGACACGTTCGGCGGCAGGTTGAACGAGATGGTGTTGGCGACCAGGAGGCCCTGGTGATTGACCGCAAGCGGCGTCGCGCCCTGCTTGAACTCCGCCACCGCGGACAGCGGGATCATGGTCTCGCTGTTGGTCGAGACGGCCGATCCGGTCGAGGCCACGCCCTTCCCGGTCGAGCCGATCGAATTGGTGGCCTGGTTGCGCGCGGCCTGGGCATTGGCCGAGTTGGCGGCGCTCGAGGTTCCCGTCGCCACCACGGTGCCAGCCACCGCGTTGGTCGATTGCGAGCCGCCGACCGATCCGCCCGACGTGCTGATGTAGACGTCCTTCAGCGTCTCGGGGTTCTGCCAGTAGCGCGGCGCGACCTCCATGATGACATGGTACTGGTTGCGCGCGACATAGATCGTCGACACCTGACGCTGGCCGAACGCGTCGTAGAGGGTGTTGTCGATCTGGCTCACGGTGATGCCGAGCCGGGCCGCGGCATCGCGGTCGATCACGAGGTCGGATTCCAGACCCTTGTTCTGCTGGTCGCTGTTGACGTCGGCGAGGTTCGGATCGCGTTGCAAGGCCGCGGCGATCTTCGGCGTCCAGTCATTGAGCTCCTCCAGCGTCGAGCCCTGCAGCGTGTACTGATACTGCGCGTTTGAGGCCCTGCCCCCGACCCTGATATCCTGCACCGCCTGCAGGAACAGGCTCGCGCCGGGCACCACCGCCATCTCGCGGCGCAGACGTGAGATCACACCGTCAGCGCCGATCTTGCGCTGGTCGAGCGGACGCAGCGAGACGAACACGAAACCGGAATTGGTCTGGCCGCCGCCGGTGAAGCCGACCACCGTCTCCACCGCCGGATCCTTCTGGATGATGCCGACGAACTGCGCGAGCTTCTGCTGCATCAGCTGGAACGACACGCTCTGGTCGGCCTGGATCGAGCCGACCAGCCGCCCGGTGTCCTGCTGCGGGAAGAAGCCCTTCGGGATCACCTCGTAGAGATAGAAGTTGAGGCCGAACACCGCCGCCAGGATCAGCATCACCGAGAGCGGATGTTGCAGCGCCGCGATCAGCGTCCTGCGGTAGAAATTCAGCATCGCCTCGAATAAGCGCTCGCTGGCCCAATAGAGCCGGCCGTGGCCGCCGCTGTCCGGCTTGAGCAGCACGGCGCACATCATCGGGGTGGTCGCCAGCGAGACCGCGAGCGAGATCAGGATCGAGATCGAGATCGTCATCGCGAATTCGCGGAACAGCCGCCCGACGATGCCGGCCATCAGCAGGATCGGTATGAACACCGCAATCAGCGAGATGCTCATCGACAGTACGGTGAAGCCGACCTCGTTGGCGCCCTTCAGCGCCGCCTCGAGCGGGCTCAGGCCCTCCTCGATGTAGCGGGTGACGTTCTCCAGCACGACGATGGCGTCGTCGACCACGAAGCCGGTCGCCACCGTCAGCGCCATCAGCGACAGATTGTCGAGGCTGTAGCCGATCAGGTACATCGCCCCGAAGGTCGCGACCAGCGACACCGAGACCGCCACCACCGGAATCAAGGTGGCGCGCAAATTGCGCAGGAACGCGAACACCACGATGATGACCAGCATCACCGCCAGAACCAGCGTTCGCTCGACGTCGCGGAGCGAGGTGCGGATGGTCGTCGAGCGATCCACCGCAAGGCCAATGTCGATCGCCGGCGAAATCGATGCCTGCAATTGCGGCATCAGCCCCTTCACCAGGTCGACGGTCGAGATGATGTTGGCGTTCGGCTGGCGGTAGAGGATGAGCAGCACCGCCGGCTTGCCGTTGGCGAGCCCAGCATTGCGCAGATTCTCGACTCCGTCGGCCACCTCGCCGACGTCCGAGAGGTGAACCGGGGCGCCATTGCGATAGGCGACGATCAGCGATCTGTAGTCGTCGGCCTTGTTGGCCTGGTCGTTGGCGTAAATCTGGTAGCGCTGGTCGCCGACATCGATGCCGCCCTTGGGGCTATGGGCGTTGGCACTCGACAGCGCCGCGCGGACGTCTTCGAGCCCGATGCCGTATTTGTAGAGCGCCTGGGGGATCAGGTCGACGCGCACGGCAGGCAGCGAGCTGCCGCCGACCACGACCTCGCCGATGCCCTCGACCTGCGACAGCTTCTGCGCCAGCACCGTGGAGGCGGCATCGTAGAGATCGCCGCGGGTCAGCGTATCCGACGTCAGCGTCAGGATCAGGATCGGCGCATCCGCCGGGTTGACCTTGCGGTAGGTCGGATTGCTGCGCAGGCTGGTCGGCAGATCGGCCCGTGCCGCATTGATCGCGGCCTGCACGTCCCGCGCCGCGCCGTTGATGTCGCGATTCAACCCGAACTGCAGCGTGATCCGGGTCGAACCGACCGAGCTCGACGACGTCATCTCCGTCACATCGGCGATCTGGCCGAGATGCCGTTCAAGCGGGCTGGCGACCGTGGTCGCGACGTCCTGCGGGCTGGCGCCGGGCAGCGTCGCCTGCACCGAGATGGTCGGAAAATCCACCTGCGGCAGCGGCGACACCGGCAGCTTGAAGAACGCGACAAGGCCGGCCGCCGCAAGCCCGAACGTCAACAGCGTGGTTGCGACCGGCCGGCGGATGAAGCGCGTCGACGGATCCATGGCTCAACGCCACCCGCTCGCCTCGCCGACCTCGTCCGCCCGCCCGGCAAACCGAAGCGCCAGGCGATCGAACCAGAGATAGATCACCGGCGTCGTGAACAGGGTCAGCAGCTGGCTCACCAGCAGGCCGCCGACGATCGAGATGCCGAGCGGATGCCGGAGCTCGGAGCCGGCGCCGCTGCCGATCATCAGCGGCAGCGCGCCGAGGACGGCGGCCATCGTCGTCATGATGATCGGCCGGAACCGCAACAGGCAGGCCTGGTAGATCGCCTCCCGCGGCGGCTTGCCCTCGTTGCGCTCGGCGTCGAGCGCAAAGTCGATCATCATGATCGCATTCTTCTTCACGATGCCGATCAGGAGGATGATGCCGATGATCGCGATGATGGTGAGGTCCTGGCCGGCCATCATCAGCGCCAGCAACGCGCCGATGCCGGCGGATGGCAGCGTCGACAGGATCGTCAGCGGATGGATGAAGCTCTCATAGAGCACGCCCAGCACGATATAGACCGTGATGATCGCGGCCAGGATCAGGAACAGCTGGTTGGAGAGCGAGGACTGGAACGCCAGCGCCGCGCCCTGGAAGCTCGTGATCATGCCGAGCGGCTGGTTGATTTCGGCCTGCGCTTGCTTGATCGCGGTCACCGCGCCGCCGAGCGAGGCGCCCGGGGCCAGGTTGAACGAGACGGTTGCCGACGGGAACTGGCCGAGATGCGAGACCTGCAGCGGCGCGGTCTCGACCCGCATCTTCGCCAAGACCGACAGCCGCACCGGCGTCGAGCCGACCGATGACGGCAAATAGATCGACGACAGCGAATCCAGCGAATTCTGCAGCGACGGGTCGGCCTCCAGGATGACGCGGTACTGGTTCGAATTGGTGAAGACGGTGGAGACGATGCGCTGGCCGTAGGAATCGTACAGCGCATTGTCGATCGTGGCCGGCGTGATGCCGAACCGCGCGGCCTGGTCGCGGTCGATGTCGACGAACACCGAAAGCCCCTGCGCGGAGATGTCGCTGGTGACGTCGCTGAGCTCGGGTAATTCCCTGAGCTTGTCGACCAGCTTCGGCGTCCATTCCGCGAGCTCGTTCGGATCGGCATCCTGCAGGATGAACTGATACTGCGTCCGGCTCACCGTGCCTTCGATGGTGAGGTCCTGGACCGGTTGCATGTAGAGCGTGATGCCGGTCAGCGCCGCGGTGCTCGCCTTGATCCGGTCCATCACCGTCGAGACGCCGGCCTTGCGCTGCTCATGCGGCTTCAGGTTGATCAGGATGCGGCCGCTGTTGAGCGTGGTGTTGGTGCCGTCGACGCCGATGAAGGACGACAGGCTCTCGACATCGGGATCCCTGAGGATCGCGCTGGCGAGCCGCTGCTGCCGCTCGGCCATCGCCGCATAGGACACCGATTGCGGCGCCTCCGAGATCGCCTGGATCACGCCGGTGTCCTGCACCGGGAAGAAGCCCTTGGGGATGACGACGTAGAGCAGCGCCGTGAGACCAAAGGTGGCGAGCGCGATCAATAGAACGAACGTCTGGCGGTCGAGCACCCAGTTGAGCATCCGGCCGTAGATCGCGATGACGGCGTCGAAGCCTTCCCGGCTGAGCCGCTGGAAGGTGTTCTCGCGCGTCATGCTTTCCGGCTTCAGGAGTTTCGCGCAGGCCATCGGCACCAGCGTCAGCGACACCACGGCGGAGATCAGGATCGTGACCGACAGCGTGATGGCGAATTCGCGGAACAGGCGGCCGACGACGTCGCCCATGAACAGCAGCGGGATCAACACCGCGATCAGTGACACCGTCAGCGAGATGATAGTGAAGCCGATCTGCTCGGAGCCGCGCAGCGCCGCCTCGAGCGGCGACTCGCCCTCCTCGATATAGCGCGAGATGTTCTCGATCACGACGATGGCGTCGTCGACCACGAAGCCGGTCGCGATCGTCAGCGCCATCAGCGACAGATTGTTCAGGCTGAAGCCGAACAGATACATCGCGCCCAGCGTGCCGACCAGCGAGAGCGGCACCGACAGGCTCGGGATCAGCGTGGCGCGGGTCGAGCGCAGGAACACGAAGATCACCAGCACGACCAGGATCACCGCGAGCGCCAGCTCGTATTCGACGTCGCGGACCGAGGCCCGGATCGTCACGGTCCGGTCGGTCAGGATGTTGAGGTCGATCGCGGCCGGCAGCGTGGCTTGCAGTTGCGGCAGCAGGTCCTTGATGCCCTGGACCACCGAGATCACGTTGGCGCCGGGCTGGCGCTGGATGTTGAGGATGATCGCCTGCGTCTCGTTCATCCAGGCGCCGAGCTTGTCGTTCTGCGCGCCGTCGACGACGTTGCCGACGTCGCTGAGGCGAACCGGCGAGCCGTTCTTGTAGGCGATGATCAGCGAGCGGTAGTCGCTGGCATTGCGGATCTGGTCGTTGGCATTGATGGTGTAGGCGCGCATCGCGCCGTCGAAATTGCCCTTCGGCGTGTTGACATTGGCGTTGCCGAGCGTGGTGCGGAGATCGTCGATGTTGAGGCCATAGGCCGCGAGCTTGCGGATGTCGGCCTGGATGCGAACCGCGGGGCGCTGGCCGCCGCTGATGCTGACGAGGCCGACGCCGGGCAGCTGCGAGATCTTCTGCGCCAGGCGGGTGTCGACGAAGTCCTGCACCTGCGTCAGCGGCATGGTCTTCGAGGTCAGGCCAAGGGTCAGGATCGGCGCGTCAGCCGGATTGACCTTGGCGTAGATCGGCGGCGCCGGCAGGTCCGACGGCAAGAGATTGCCCGCGGCGTTGATCGCGGCCTGCACCTCCTGCTCGGCGACGTCGAGCGAGATCGACAGGCCGAACTGCAGCGTGATCACGGACGAGCCGGCCGAACTCACCGAGCTCATCTGGTTCAGATTCGGCATCTGGCCGAATTGCACCTCGAGCGGCGCCGTTACCGACGACGTCATCACGTCGGGGCTGGCGCCCGGATAGAAGGTCTGCACCTGGATGGTCGGATAATCGACCTCCGGCAGCGCCGCGACCGGCAGGAATCTGAACGCCAGCATGCCCGACAGCATGATGGCGATCATCATCAGGGTCGTCGCCACCGGCCGCAGGATGAATGGCCGCGACGGGTTCATTTCGTCTGCCCGTCCGCGGCACCCTTGTGGTTGCCGCCTCCCGCCTTGTCGGGATCGGCGCCACCCTTGCTATCTGCCTTGGTGTCTCCCTTGCCGTCACCCTTGGCGGTCCCATTCGCCGCGCCGCTCGCCGTGCCCTTGGCCGCGCCGGCCGGGCTCGCGGCATCGGCGGAGGAGCGCACCACCACCTTGGCGCCCTCGCGCAGCTTGTCGGCGCCGTCGATCACGATGCGATCGCCAGGCACAAGCCCCGAGAGCACCTCGACACGGTCGCCATCGGTGACGCCGATCTTAACCGGCCGTACCGAGACCGTGCTGTCGGCGTTGACGAGATAGACGAAGGTGCCGGGGACGCCGCGCTGGATGGCGGCGGTCGACATCGTCGTGGCATCCTTGTGGGTGTCGAGCAGCAGGCGGATGTTGACGAACTGGTTCGGATACAGCGTGCGCTTGTCGTTCTCGAACTGGGCGCGCAGCTTGATCGTGCCGGTGGTCGCATCGATCTGGCTGTCGAAGGTCTGCAGCGATCCCTCGGCGAGCTTGTTGGCGCCGCTGCGGTCATAGGCCGCCGTCGGCAGCACCGCGCCGTCCTTCAACCGCTTCGCGACCGCCTGCAGATTGTCCTCCGGCAGCGTGAACAGCACGCTGATCGGCTCGAGCTGCGTGATCACGACAAGGCCGTTGGTGTCGCCCGCCGTCACGTAATTGCCAAGGTCTACCTGGCGCAGTCCGACCCGCCCGTTGATCGGCGAGACGATGCGACAATATTGCAAGTTCACTTCGGCCGATTTCACCGACGCCCGGTCGGCCTCGACCGTGCCCTGATACTGCGCGACCAGCGCGACCTGGGTATCGAGCGTCTGATGCGGCACGGCGTTCTGCGTGGCGAGGTTCTGGTAGCGCGTGAGATCGACCTGGGCGCCCTTCAGCTGCGCCTCGTCGCGCGCCAGAGTGCCCTTGGCCTGCGCCAGCGTCGCCTCATAGGGACGCGAATCGATCTCGGCGATCAGGTCACCTTTCTTGACCTCATCGCCCTCCTTGAAATCGATCTTCATCAGGTAGCCGCTGATCTGGCTTCTGATCGTCACGGTCGCGAGCGACGTCACGGTGCCGAGCGCATTGAGGCTGACGCCGATATCGCCCTTGCCGACGGCCTCCGGCACGATCGACATCGGCCCGGCGTTGCGCCCGCCGCCGGCCTGCGGCGGCGCGGCCTGCTGCCGCGTCCACCAGACGATGCCGGCAAGCACCGCCAGCACGACACACCCTGTCAGAAACCCTCGCCCGCGCGATGGCCGCCTGGTTTGCTCGGGCGCCACGATAGACGGGTCTTTGATATGCTGGTCCATAACTTGCCCACGAAGAAACACGAATGAGCCGGTGCGGCTCTATGTGTCCCCTGAAATCCGCGCGCGCCACATTCGTGGAAGCATTTTGGACGCTTCCGTCGGACAAAGCGCGTTAAGAATCGGAAAGGAAAGTCCTCCTTCCCGATCGGCCGCTGTTTCTCGCTGGATTGTGGCTATTTTACCCGATCATCTGTAGCCAGGGCAACACGATCAGCAACAATCCGGCAAAGTAGATTACGCCGAAGATCAGCCCGAACTTCCAGAAGTCGCCTTTGCCGATATAGCCGCTGCCGTAATACATCGGCGCCGGTCCGGTGGCGTAGGGCGAGATCACGCCCATCAGGCCGAGCGAATAGACGCACAGCAGCATCAGGGTCTGCACCGACAGGCCGGGAATGCTGGAGCCGACGGCGAGCACCACCGGCAGCACCGCGGCGGTATGCGAGGTGATGCTCGAGAAGAAATAGTGGATCCAGAAGAAGAATGTGACGAGCAGGATCATCCCGACCAGCGGCGAGGTGCCGGAGAGCGGTTTCGCATAACCCTCGGCCACCCATTTGATGAAGCCGATCTCGTTGAGACCCGACGACAGCGTGAGCAGCGAGGTGAAATAGAAAAAGACCTCCCACGCGCTCTTCTCCGCGACGATGTCTTCGAATGCGATCACGCCTGTGAGCAGCATCAGCGAGATCACGACGAACACCACCGTGGTCGCGTTGATGAAGTTCGAGCCGAGCAGCGGCACGCTGATATTGGGATTGGAGCCGCAGATCCACAGGAACATCGCGAGCACCACCAGCACCGCCATGATCCATTCGTGCCGCGACGGTGGCCCCATCTTGGCAAGCTCGCCCTCGCTCCAGGTCACGATCTCCGGGCTCTCCTTGATCTCCGGCCTGCAGATGAAATAGCTCAGCAGCGGCACCAGCAGCAGCAAGAGGATACCGAGCGGCGCGAAGCCGATGAACCATTGCGACCAGCCGACCTCGATATTGACGAGCTTCTTGGCGATCGAGAGCGCGGCGGCGTTCGGCGCCAGCGCGGTCAGAAACAGCGAACTGGTGACGGCCGTGGTCGCAAACGCGGTCCACATCACGAAGGTGCCGATCTTGCCCGCAGTCGGACCGGGCTCGGAGCCATAGATGCGCGGGATGTTGCTGACGATCGGATAGATGGTGCCGCCCGAGCGCGCGGTGTTGGACGGCGTTGCCGGCGCCAGCACCAGATCGGAGAACGCCACCGCGTAGCCGAGCCCGATGGTGCGGCGGCCGAGCCCGCGCACCAAGAGCAGCGCCAGCCGGCGGCCGAGCCCGCTCTTGCGATAGCCGATCGAGAACACGAAGGCGCCGACGATCAGCCACACCGTGCTCTCGGAAAAGCCGGCGAGCATCCAGCGCAGCGACTTGTTCGGGTCGGGCTCGACATAGCCGCCGACACCGGCGACCGTCAGGCCGATCAGGCCGACCGCGCCGACCGGCATCGATTCGAGGATCAGCCCGGTGATGACGGCGGCGAACACCGCAAAATAGTGCCACTGATTGGCGTTCAGCCCTGACGGCACCGGGACCAGATAGATCACCAGCCAGACCAGCAGCGGCGCAAACGTCCGCCATGACGATTTCATGCAGCGTCCCCCTCACCTGTGTCGATTGTCGGCGCGCAAGCCGCCATGTCCCGGGCGGCGGCGCCATCTTTTTGTGGCAATGTAGCATGGTCGCGCAGTCCGTCTCGGGAAACTGCGGCGGAATGGCGCGGCTTGTGGAGGAACCGGCGCGTTTCGTCAACACGTCGCGACCCCGTGGCAGGCCCCATCGCAAGACGGCCCGCGCTTTGCTATCTTCGCTACCATGACCTCACGCGACTCCGCCTCCTCCGAGATCACGCCCGAGGTGCTGCTGCGCGCCTATGCCTGCGGCATCTTCCCGATGGCGGAGAGCGCCGACGATCCGACCCTGTTCTGGGTCGAGCCGGAATTGCGCGGCGTGATTCCATTCGACGGCTTCCGTGTTGCCTCCCGCCTGGCGCGCACCGTGCGCTCGGACGTGTTCACCGTCACCGTCGATACCGCGTTCAAGGCCGTGATCGCCGGTTGCGCGGCGCCGCAGCCCGGCCGCGACGACACCTGGATCAACAAGCGCATCCGCGACCTCTATGTCGGGCTGCACGGGTCAGGCCATTGCCACAGCGTCGAGGTCTGGCAGGACGACAATCTGGTCGGCGGGCTCTATGGCGTCAGCCTCGGCCGCGCCTTCTTCGGTGAAAGCATGTTTCACACCACGCGCGACGCGTCGAAGGTCGCGCTGGTGCACCTGGTGGCGCGGCTGATCGCGGGCGGGTTCGAACTGCTCGACACGCAATATGTGACCGAGCATCTGAAAACGTTCGGTGCGGTGGAGATTTCGCGCCGCCGCTATCGCGCGCTGCTCGACAAGGCGATCGCAGGCGCGCCGGCCGAATTCCGCAAGCTCGATACAACGCAGCCGGTCAAGGGCGCCGACGCGCTGGCGATCATCGCCGCGCGCAATTGACGTAGCGCGGTGATCGCGTAGCCCGGATGAAGCGAAGCGTAATCCGGGACCGCATTATCCGCGGAGAAAGAACCCGGATTTCGCTGTCGCTTCATCCGGGCTACGTAGTGCCAATCAATTCCCGAACAATCCGCCGAACAACCCGCCCGGCCGCTGCTGCTGGGGCGGCGGAGGTGGCGGCTGCTGCTGGTATTGCGGCAGCGGTTGCGGCGGCGGACGCGGCGCGGCCTGCTTCGGCG
>NZ_JACMYP010000107.1 GCF_020889705.1 Bradyrhizobium altum
GCCTCGTTCTCCGGCATCGCGCTGATCGGCCTGCGCGGCGCCGGCAAGACCACGCTCGGCCGGATGCTGGCGAAGAAGATCGGCTGGAGCTTCGTCGAGCTCAACAAGGAGATCGAGGCGCAGAATGGTCTCTCGGTCGCCGAGATCATCGCGCTGTACGGCCAGGAAGGCTTTCGCCGCATGGAGCAGGCCGCGCTGACGCAGCTGCTCGCGCGCAAGGAATTGATGGTGCTGGCGACCGGCGGCGGCATCGTCTCCGAGGCGCTGACCTTCGACCTGATCCTGTCGTCGTTCTACACGATCTGGCTGAAGGCCGAGCCGGAAGAGCACATGGCCCGCGTCCGCCGCCAGGGCGATCTGCGGCCGATGGCCGACGACCGCTCGGCGATGGCGGAATTGCGCAACATCCTGGTCAGCCGCGAGCCGCTCTACGCCCGCGCATCCGCGGTGGTCGACACTGCCGGGCTATCCGTCGATGCCGCCGCGGCGCGGCTGATCGATTCCGTGCGGCCCGTGCTGCAGAACGAGGCGCGCTCGTTCGGGCTGCGCAGCGTGGCGCTCTAATCTGACAGCTTGATCGACCCGCTATCGCCGTCATTGCGAGCGAAGCGAAGCAATCCATCCTTCCGCGGGTGTGGATGCATGGATTGCTTCGTCGCTGTTGCTCCTCGCAATGACGAAAATCGTCAGCGAAGTTGGACTGCCTTAGAGCAGCCGGCTCTTCACATCCTCAGCACCGTCGCGCAGCAGCGGCAGGAAACGGTCGATCAATTCCTTGGCCGGAACGCGATCGACATGCGCGCCCATGTTGATGGCGGCGACGATGGTGCCGTCATAGCGGCGCACCGGCACCGAGATGGAACGGAAATGGGGCTCTGCCTCGCGGTCGACCAGTGAGTAGCCCTGCGCGCGATCGGCGATGATGATGGCGAGCAGTTTTTTCGGATCGGTCGTGGTCTGCGGCGTCACCGGATCGCGGCGCATCGCCTTCAGCCGCGCCGCAAGCTCGGCGTCATCGAGCCGGCCGAGCATGGCGCGGCCCACTGACGTGCAGAACGCCGGCAGCCGGTAGCCGATATCGAGACCGGCGGAGAACACCCGCGTCGGGCTCGAGCGCGCGACGAACACGACGTCATCGCCATCGAGCAGCGCGAGCGACGCGATCTCCTGCGCTGCGGTGGCGATCCGATCGAGCACCGGCTGCAGCACCGTCACCACCTGGTTGGATTGCAGGAACGAGCCCGCCAGCGTCAGCACATGCGGGGTCAATGTGAACAGCTTGCCGTCGGTCGAAACGAAGCCGCCATGCGCCAGCGTGAACAGGATGCGGCGCGCGGTGGCGCGCGGCAAATCGGCGGCACGCGCCAGATCGCTCAAGGTCGCAGGACCCGAGACGGTGCCGAACACCTGCAACAGGCGCAGGCCGCGATCGAGCGCCTCGACGAAATCGGTGGCGCGCTCGTCCTGATCGGTCCGCTTCAGCTTGGGCATGGGCTGGGCTTCGAACGGTTCAAAAATTGCGCTTGCTGTCCAAAACAGACATGGCATAATTCGCACATTCGTTCAATAGGCGAACAAATCCGAATTCAGGAGACGCCGGCATGATGAGCCAGGAAGCGAACGATCTGATCACCCGCACGGGGGCTAAGGACCCCTGCGGAAAGCTGATGCGGATGTACTGGCAGCCGGCGGCTCTGGTCGATGAGTTGGAAGGGCCGCGCCCGGTTCGGCCGGTGCGGCTGCTCGGCGAAAATTTGGTGCTCTTTCGTGGCGAGGACGGAAGCTATGGCCTGATCGATCGCCACTGCGCACATCGCGGCGCCGACCTCGCCTTCGGCCGGCTCGAGAATGGCGGACTGCGCTGCGCCTTCCACGGCTGGCTGTTCGACACCAGTGGCCAGTGCATCGAGACGCCGGCCGAGCCTGCCGGATCGCAGCTCTGCAAAGGCATCAAGCAGCGCTCCTATCCGGTGGTCGAGAAGAGCGGCATCCTGTGGGCGTATCTCGGCGAAGGCACCCCGCCGGCATTTCCGGAGCTCGACTGCTTCGTCGCACCCGACAGCCATACGTTTGCATTCAAGGGCCACATGAACTGCAACTGGCTGCAAGCGCTCGAGGTCGGCATCGATCCGGCGCACGCGTCCTTCCTGCATCGCTTCTTCGAGGACGAGGACACTTCGGCGGCCTACGGCAAGCAATTCCGCGGCGCCTCCGCCGGCAGCGACATGCCGATGACCAAGATCCTGCGCGAATATGACCGACCGATCATCAATGTCGAGCACACCGAATACGGCCTGCGCCTGATCGCGCTGCGCGAGCTCGACGAGGAACGCACCCATGTGCGCGTCACCAACCAGCTGTTCCCGCACGGCTTCGTCATCCCGATGTCGACCGAGATGACGATCACGCAGTGGCACGTGCCGGTCGATGACGAGAACTGCTACTGGTATGCGATCTTCACCAGCTACGCGGCGCCGGTCGACAAGCAGAAGATGCGCGACCAGCGGCTCGAGCTCTATACGCTGCCCGACTACAAGTCGCGCAAGAACAGCAGCAACGATTACGGCTTCGATCCGCACGAGCAGGCCACCGCGACCTATACCGGCATGGGCAGCGACATCAATGTCCACGACCAGTGGGCGGTGGAATCGATGGGAGCGATCCAGGACCGCACCAACGAGCATCTCGGCCAGAGCGACAAGGCGATCGTGCAGTATCGCCGCCTGCTGCGACAGGAGATCGAGAAAGTGTCCGGCGGCGAGAAGCCGATGCTGTTCCTCGACGACGCCTCCGCGCGCAGCATCCAGGGCCCCGCGACGATGGACGGCATCGGGCCGACGCTGGGATGGGAGCTCTACTGGATGGAGGTCGACGTCAGGCGCCGCCGCGGCGCGCCGTGGGCAGCTCCGGTGCCGCGCGAGATCGCCGGCAAAGTGCATCATCTGACGGCGGCGGAATAGCCATGTGTCCGATACTTGCCGTCATTGCGAGGAGCGAAGCGACGAAGCAATCCATGTTCCTGCGTATGCCGAAAGATGGATTGCTTCGCTTCGCTCGCAATGACGATTGCCGAGACAAAGGAGTGGCGCGGTGAGCTTCGTCGAGCGTCATGGCCTGTGGTCGGATGAGCAGAAGGAGGCGGCAAGCCGCCTCCGCCGCATCGTCGAGGAGAAGAACCTCGAGGTTATCCGTCTCTCATTTCCCGACCAGCACGGCATCCTGCGCGGCAAGACGCTGATCGCCAGCGAAGCGGTGCGCTCGCTGGAGGGCGGCTGCTCGATCACCACGACGATGCTCGCGAAGGACACCTCGCACAAGACGGTGTTTCCGGTGTTCACATCAGGCGGCGGCTTCGGCATGAAGGAGATGGAGGGCGCGGCGGACGTGCTGATGGTCGCCGACCCGACCACGTTCCGCGTGCTGCCCTGGGCGGAGAACACCGGCTGGCTGCTCTGCGACCTCTATTTCAGCGACGGACGGCCGGTGCCGTTCGCGACCCGCAACCTCTATCGCAAGGTGCTCGATCAGCTCGCAGGCCGCGGCTACGATTTCGTCGCCGGCCTCGAGGTCGAATTCCATCTGTTCAAGCTCGACGACGCTCACATGGCGCCGGAGGACGCCGGCCAGCCCGGACGGCCGCCATCGGTCAGCCTGCTGTCGCACGGCTATCAGTATCTCACCGAGCAGCGCTACGATCAGATGGAGCCGGCGCTCGAGATCATCCGCCGCGACATCATCGCGCTCGACCTGCCCTTGCGCACGGTCGAGGTCGAGTTCGGCCCGAGCCAGTGCGAATTCACCTTCGCGCCCACTGTGGGTCTTGCGCCCGCCGACATCATGGTGCTGTTTCGTTCGGCGGTGAAGCAGATCGCGCGCCGCCACGGCTATCACGCGACCTTCATGTGCCGGCCGAAACTGCCGAACGTGTTCGCGAGCGGCTGGCACCTGCACCAGTCGCTGGTGTCGCGCGCGGGCGGCGAGAACGTCTTCATGGCGAAGGAAGCCGGCGAGCCCTTGAGCGCGCTCGGCCGTGCCTGGCTGGCCGGCCTGATCGAACATGCGCGGGCCTCGACCGTGTTCACGACGCCGACCATCAACGGCTACAAGCGCTACCGCTCCTATTCGCTGGCGCCGGATCGCGCGATCTGGGGCCGTGACAACCGCGGCGTCATGATCCGCGTGCTCGGCGGCCCGAATGATCCGGCAACGCGGCTGGAGAACCGGATCGGCGAGCCGGCCGCCAATCCCTATCTCTACATGGCTTCGCAAATTCTCTCCGGCCTCGACGGCGTCGACCGCAAGCTCGATCCCGGCCCGTCCGCCGACACGCCCTACGAGACCAAGGCCGCGCTCTTGCCGAAATCGCTACGCGAGGCGGTGTTCGCGCTTCAAGACGATCCGTTCTTCCGCCAGGCGCTGGGGCCCGAGTTCGTCGACTATTACGTCTTCATCAAGAACGCGGAGATCGAGCGTTTCCAGGCCGAGGTCTCGGACTGGGAGCAGCGCGAATATTTCGAGATGTTTTGATCCCGCAATCCGTCATCCTGAGGAGCGCGACTTCGCGCGTCTCGAAGGATGCACGGCCACCAGCCGGGCCGTCGATCCTTCGAGGCTCGCTCCGCTCGCACCTCAGGATGACGGGGAAGGATTTGTTCGCCGGCGATTCCCGCCTCAAATCCCCAGATACTTGTGCTGCAGATCCGGCTCGGCGATCAGCTGCTCGCTGGTGCCGCTCCACACCGTCTTGCCGCGCTCGATGATGTAGTGGCGGTCGGCGATGCGGGTGAGGTTTCCGACGTTCTTGTCGATGACGAGCACCGACTGCCCGCGTCCCTTCAGCATCGACAGGCAGCTCCAGATCTCATCGCGGATCAAGGGCGCGAGGCCTTCGGTCGCCTCGTCGAGGATCAGGAGCCTCGGGTTGGTCATCAGCGCGCGGCCGATCGCGAGCATCTGCTGCTCGCCGCCGGACAGCGTGACGCCCATATTGCTGGTGCGTTCGGCGAGCCGCGGGAACAGCGCATGGATCTTGTCGATCGTCCAGGGATCGGAGGCGTTGAGGCGATTGCCTGATGCGGCGACGAGATTTTCGCGCACCGTCAGGTTCGGAAAGATCTGGCGGCCCTCGGGCACCAAGCCGATCCCGAGCTTTGCGATCCTGTACGACGGCAGGCCGCGCACCGCCTCGCCGGCGAAGCGGATGGCGCCTGATCGCGCGGGCGTCAGGCCCATGATCGAGCGGATGGTGGTGGTCTTGCCCATGCCGTTGCGGCCCATCAGCGCAACCATCTCGCCGGCCTTGATCTGCAACGACAGGCCGTACAGCACCTGGCTCAACCCGTAGCAGGTCTCGATCGCGTCGACTTCGAGCAGGGTTTCAGCGGTTTTGGTGTCAACCATGGCGCGTCACCGCATGCTGATCGCCGAGATAGGCGCGCTTGACCTCTTCGTCCTTGCGGATCGCGTCCGGCACGCCGCAGGCGATGACGCGGCCATAGACCAAGACCGTGATGCGGTCGGCGAGCGCGAACACCGCCTCCATGTCGTGTTCGACCAGCACGATGGTGACTTCCTTGCGCAGCTCCTTCAGCAACGCGACCATCCGCGCGGATTCGGTGACGCCGAGCCCCGCCATCGGCTCGTCGAGCAGCAAGAGCTTCGGCTTGGTGGCAAGTGCCACGGCAAGCTCGAGCTCGCGCTGCTCGCCATGGCTCAACTGCGAGACCACGATATCGGCGCGCTTGCCGAGGCCGACGCGCTCCAGCGCCGCGCGCGCGGCGTCGCGCAGGTGCCGCTCCTTGCGCGCATTGCCCCAGAAGCGGAACGAGTGGCCGTCATGCGCTTGCGCCGCGAGCGCGACATTGTCGATCGCGGAAAAATCCTTCAGCAGCGAGGTGATCTGGAACGAGCGCGCGAGCCCAAGCCGGCTGCGCTTGTAGGATGGCAGGTGCGTAACATCGCGGCCTGCGAAGTAGATGGTGCCGGAATTCGGCATCACCTGCCCGGTGAGCTGGCTGATCAGCGTAGTCTTGCCGGCGCCGTTGGGGCCGATGATGGCGTGCAGCTCGCCCGGAATGACCTCCATCGAGAGGTTGTCGGTCGCGGTGATGCCGCCATAGCGGCGCACCAGCTTGTCGACGCGGAGCAAGGGATCAGGCAGGGAATCAGCCACGGCTCATCCTCCCGAGCAGGCCCATGATGCCACCGCGCGCGAACAGCACGATCAACAGCAGCACCGGGCCGAGGATCAGTCCCGAATATTCGGTGAACTGCGATAGCAACTCCTCGAGCAAGAGATAGACGATCGCGCCGACGACGGGGCCGAACAGCGAGCCCATGCCGCCGAGGATCACCATCACCATGAGATCGCCGGAGCGGGTCCAGTACATCACGGCGGGACTGACGAAGTCGGTGTTGTTGGCAAGCAGCGCGCCGGCCAGGCCGCAGATCGTGCCCGCGATCACGAAACAGACCAGGCGATAGCGGTTGGCATGGAAGCCGATCGCCTGCATGCGCTGCTCGTTGGAGCGGACGCCCTGCACCACGAGGCCGAAGCGCGAATTGACGATGCGCCAGATCAGATAGAGGCCGCCGAACAGGCAGGCGAGGCAGAGGTAGTAGAACTGGTTGCGGTCCGACAAATTGATCAGGCCGGCGAAATCGCTGCGCTTGTAGACGGTGAGACCGTCGTCGCCGCCGTAGCGCGACAGGGCGGAGGCGACATAATAGGCCATCTGCGCAAAGGCCAGCGTGATCATGATGAAATAGACGCCGCGGGTGCGTAAGCTGAGCGCGCCGATCAACAGCGCAAACAGCGCCGAGACCGCGAGCGCCACCGGCCACTGGATGAAGCCGGAACCGATGCCCTCGGCGGCGAGAATGCCGACGGCATAGCCGCCGATGCCAAGATAGGCGGCATGGCCGAAGCTCATCATGCCGCCATAGCCCATGATCAGATTGAGGCTCGCAGCCGCCAGCGCGTAGATCGCGATGCGGGTGAATAGCGTGAGGATGAAGATATTGCCTGTCACCGCCGAATAGACCGGCAGCAGGACCAGCGCGGCGCACAGCAGCGCTGCAACCGCATTGGAGACGTTGAGCTTGGGCATCATCGTTTGGCCGCCGGGAACAGCCCCTCGGGCCGCAGCACAAGGATGATCGCCATCAAGAGATAGATCAGCATCGAGGACAGTGCCGGCGCAGCGGTCGAGGCCGCCGCCCCGCTCAACACCTTGCGCAGCAGGTCGGGCAGGAACGCGCGGCCCATCGTATCGATGATGCCGACGAAGACCGCAGCCATGAAGGCGCCGCGGATCGAGCCGATGCCACCGATCACGATGATGACGAAAGCCAGGATCAGGATGTTCTCGCCCATGCCGATCTGCACGGTGAGGATCGGCGCCTGCATCAGCCCGGCGAGACCGGCGAGCGCAGCCCCTAAGCCGAACACCAGCGTGAACAGCAGCTTGATGTTGATGCCGAGCGCCCCGATCATCTCGCGGTTGGAGGCGCCGGCGCGGATCAGCATGCCGACGCGGGTGCGCATCACGACAAGATAGAGCATCGCGGCAACCGCCAGCGCGACCACGATGATCATCAGCCGGTAGGCCGGATAGTACACGCCGGGAATGATCTGCACCGGCACGGTGAGCCAGGCCGGCAGCGGCAGCGCGAGGCCGGCCGGGCCCCAGATCAGCCGGACGGCGTCGTTGAAGAACAGGATCAGGCCGAACGTTGCCAGCACCTGGTCGAGATGGTCGCGGCCGTAGAGATGCCGGAGCGCGACATATTCCAGCACGATGCCGAGCAAGAGCGTGGCGCCCAGCGCCATCAGCGCGCCGAGCACAAAACTGCCGGTCCAGGCCACGAAGGTCGCCGCGAAATAGGCGCCCATCATGTAGAGCGAGCCGTGCGCCAGATTGACGAAATCCATGATGCCGAACACCAGCGTCAGTCCGGCTGCCAGCAGGAACAGCAGCAGACCGAATTGCAGGCCGTTCAGCAGTTGTTCGACGACGAGATACATGGATCCTTCAATGGGCTGAAACAAAACAGCGGCAGCGCGCGCGCAGTCGCGTTGCACGCTGCGCGTTCTCCCTCGCCCCGCTCTTGCGGGGAGAGGGTTGGGGTGAGGGGCTGCCTCCGCAGACCGGACTCGTGGAGAGTCCCCCTCACCCAATCGCTTCGCGCATAGCCGAAGCTGCGCTTCGACGTCCTTCGTCAAGAACGGCCTCCGGAGGCGGCCTATGCTCTCCCCACAAGAGCGGGGCGAGGTGAAGAAAGCAAGCCGCGCGCCAAAAGGCGCCCGCCCCTCACTTCATCGCGCACTTGTCGTGGAATTTGTCCTGGTCGTCCTTGACGATGGTCGCGACCGTCTTCAGCGAAAGCTGGCCGTCGGCGTCCTTGACCACGTCCTGCAGGTAGAAGTTCTGGATCGGGATGTGGTTGTTGCCATACTTGAACGGGCCGCGCAGCGACTTGAAGTTGGCCTTCTCCATCTCCGCCTTCATGGCGTCCTTCTTGGTGAGGTCGCCCTTCACCGCGACGACGGCGCTGTTGATCAGCTGGGCGGCGTCATAGGCCTGGGCGCCGTAATAGGTCGGGCGCAGGCCGGGATACTTCTTGCGATAATCCTCGACGAACTTCTTGTTCTCGGCGTTCGGCAGGTCGTTGACCCATTCCTGCGCGCCAGGAATGCCGATCGCGTTGTCCTTCTGCAGCGGCAGCGACAATTCGTCGACGGTGAAGGCGGTATAGAGCGGGATCTGCGCCTTGATGCCGGCCTGGGCGTACTGGTTCAGGAACTGGACGCCGGCGGCGCCGGGATAGAACACGAAGATCGATTCGGCCTTGGAGTTGCGCGCCTTGGTGAGCTCGGCGGAGAAGTCGAGTTGGCTCGGCCACACCGTGTATTCCTCGCCGACCACCTCGCCCTTGAACGTGCTCTTCACGCCCGCGAGCATGTCCTTGCCGGCGGCATAGTTTGGGCCGATCAGGAACACCGACTTGACGCCTTTCTGGTTCATGTAGAGGCCCATCGCGGCTGGCGTCTGGTCGTTCTGCCAAGAGGTCGAGAACACGTAAGGTGAGCAAAGTTCGCCGGCGAGCTGCGACGGACCGGCGTTGGCCGAGATCAGGAAGGTTTTCGAATCGACCGCGGTCTTCAGCGACGCCAGCAGCACGTTCGACCAGATGTAGCCGACGATGAAGTCGACCTTGTCGGACTGCACCAGCTTCTCGGTCTTCTGCTTGCCGACGTCAGGCTTCTGCTGGTCGTCTTCGTAGATCACCTCGACCGGCTTGCCGTCGATCTTGCGGCCAAGGTGGTCGAGTGCGAGCTCGAACGAATTGCGCATGTCGTTGCCGATTACGGCGGTCGGACCGCTGAAGGTCGAGACAAAGCCGATCTTGACGCTGTCAGCCGCCGTCGCGGGCTGCGCGAGCGCCAGAACCGTGGCGCCTGCCAGCCAAAATGCCTTTTTCATATTCACTCCCCTCCTCAACCAAAGATCCCGCCAGGCTTGATCACGAGGCCCGGGGGTCACGCTTTGCGCGCGCCGTTCTGTGACGTGTTTTGTGCGCGATATCGCAAGTGTGCAGCAAGCATGAACCGACGGCACCCAATTAGAACCTTCGGCGCATACCCCAGCACCGTGCATCATAATTCGTCCAAATCGACCATTGCAAGAAATATAATGCCGGTTGCGTAGGCAACGATTGTCGCAGGGCGCGATGTAGGCCGAGGAGAACAGCAGCAGGCTTTAACGATCCGGTAAAGCACCCGGAAACCACGGGCCAGCAATCGCTCGCGGGCTTCATGGTCCGGAAAGCATCGCCGCGCGACGCTGCCGCCAAAGGGGTGCGTCACATGCTGAATTACATCTTCGGCTTCAATGCCCGGATGGGCCGGTTGGCCTTCTTCTTCTGCACCTTGGTGACGGGGTTCGGCTTTATGGTGCTGGTCTACGGCGTCACGGGCAACGCACCGGCGAGCGGCCGGATGGACGTGCTGCTGGCGCAGGCATCGAGCAACCCCGTGCTAGTCATTTCCTTCTACGGCATGCTCCTCATCTGCTTCATGCTGCAGTCGATGCGGGTGCGCGACATGGGATGGGATCCGGTCTGCGTGATGGCGGCATGGATCGCCCTCCTCGTGCTCGACAGGGCCATTGCCGGACGATTTCCCGAATATGCGCTGACCTATCAGCACACCGAAACGGTCGTCGGCGCGGCCGTCAATGGCGCAATGAACATCGTCCTGCTGGTCTGGCGGAGTGGCGGCTATTACGAAGAAGCCCCGCCATCGCCGCGCGAGACCGGCGGCGACGGCCCCTTTGAGCGAAACAGCGCACCCGCCGCAGCCGGCAGTCGCGTCGCGCGCATCGCCAACGGCGAGTTCGGCGGCAAGACGCGTTAGCGGCCGCACACTCTACTGTCGTCCCTGCGAAAGCAGGGACCCATAACCACCGCCTTGCTTTGCGAAGCGAGCTGTGGCTCCAGCATCGCGCACCAACTGTCATTCG
Source organism: Bradyrhizobium altum (assembly GCF_020889705.1). Taxonomy (GTDB): domain Bacteria; phylum Pseudomonadota; class Alphaproteobacteria; order Rhizobiales; family Xanthobacteraceae; genus Bradyrhizobium; species Bradyrhizobium altum. Next base: position 10,524 of record NZ_JACMYP010000107.1, read on the forward strand.
TGGTTATGGGTCCCGGCTCGGAGGCCGGGACGACGCGGAGTTTGTGGCGCGGTCACTGCGCCACGCGTTGAAGGCCGATCACCCTTGATCCACCGCCCATTCGGCGCCGTCGATCGCATAGGGCGCGTGGCGGAAATCCCGGATCGTAGCGACCTTGTCGGCCGACCAGTCGAGCAGCATGAACGATCTCGGCGGCCCACTCTGTGCGTTCGGATCGAACACCAGGATCGCGGGACGTCCCTCGACCTGTCCAGTCACCAGGTGCCAATCGTCGATCTTCGAATAATTGCCGAAGTAGCGTGACACCTCGGCCTTGCCGTTCAGCCGTGTCTTGTTGACGAGCTCGAGCCTGATGTCGTCGGCGATCATGGCGCGGATGGCATCGAAGTCGCGGTCATTGAAGCGGCCGACATAGGCGTTCAGCCTGGTGCGATCGGCCGGCGACAGGCCGGGCCGCGGCGCATCGTCGGGCTCGCGGGAGAACGCGCGCAGTTGCGTGCGTCCGCGGTGCAGTGCGGCCTTCACCGCAGGCAGGCTGAAATCCATGATGCCGCAGACCTCCTGCAACGAGCAGCCGAGCACATCCATCAGGATCACGCTGGAACGCTGCGCAACCGGCAGCCGCATGAAGGTGCGCAGGCTGCTTGCTGCGATCTCGCGGCGGCTGACGTCGTCAAGGTCTCCGGCCAACATGTCCACCTCCTCCGGCGCGTGGAGCGCTTCCTGGCGGTTGCGCCGCCTGAGGAAATCGAGCGCGGTGTTGTGCGCGATCCGGAACAGCCAGGCTTCCGGGTGCTGGATCGGGGCTGCAGGCGCGAAGGCTTCCATCGCCTTGATCAGCGCGTCCTGCAGCACATCCTCGCCGTCGATGACCGATCCGACCATGCGGGCGCAATAGCGATGCAGCCTTGGCCGCATCGCCGCCAGCAGCGCCTCGACATCGGTCGCGGCCGGCGCTTGGGGTGGTGACGTCATGATGGCTCCGCCAGATCGCTTCAAGGCAAGTCGGTTCAAGGCCCGTCGGTTCACGGCGCATCCAGCATACGATAGTTTCCGACAATCACAGCACTGCGAACCAGCGGCGGCTCGGCGCAACGATCGCGGATGCCGTCCTGGAAGGCCAGGAAAGCCGCCAGCTTCGGGATCTGGCTCGAGCCGTCATCGGCCGTGGTCTCGACCATATGGATGAAAGTGTCGTCCTCCAGCCGCAGGGTCATATAGCGCACGCCATCCGGGTTTGCCGCCTCCAGCTCGGCGAACACCGCCGCAACCAGCGCGGCATTCTTGTCCGCCATTTCCGGCTTGGTCTTGTACCTGATCAGGGTCCGTCTCATCGCAGCCTCCTTGGCCTGGTTCTGCGGCCCGAACCGGCCGCGTCATATCCAAGGACGTTTGCCGGCGGTCAAAGGATGCGGTCCGGCAACAATAATTCGAAAATAATTCTTTGCCGCATCCTTTGCCGATCCCGGATCGTCTTGTCGACGAGCGCGCCGCAACCTTGCGGCACGCCAACGGAGAACGACCATGCAGACCCCTCGAGAGCGCAACGAGCAGCGCTGGGTGCTCGGCCTCACCGCGCTGGCATCCTTCATGATGGCGCTGGACGCCATGATCATGACCACGGCCTTCGCCACCATCCGCGCCGATTTCGGCAGCGCCGTGGAGACGCTGCAATGGACCGTCAACGCCTTCAATTTGACCTTCGCGGTACTGCTCTTGACCGGCGCGGCGCTCGGCGACCGTTTTGGTCGGCGCAGGATGTTTGCAGCCGGGATCGGCCTGTTCGTCGTGGCCTCCGCGGCCTGCGCTCTGGCCGGCGATGCCGCAGCATTGATCGCCGCCCGCGCCCTGCAGGGCGCAGGCGCGGCGCTGGTGATGCCGCTGGCGATGGCGATCCTGAGCGGCGCGTTCGGCCGCGAGGAGCGCGCCCGCGCGCTCGGCATTTTCAGCGGCATCACCGGATGCGCGCTGATCATCGGCCCCGCGATCGGCGGCTTCATCACCGAACATCTCGGCTGGCGCTGGATCTTCTGGATCAACCTGCCGATCGGCCTCGTCGCGATTGCCCTCGTGCTGGCGCGCCTGCGCGAGAGCTTCGGGCCAACCGCGCCGCTCGACATCACCGGACTGTCGCTGGTCGCGCTCGCGGCGCTGGCGCTGGTCTGGGGCCTGTTGCGCGGCAACAGCGCCGGATGGGCGAGCGCGGAAGTGACGGGCGCGCTGATCGCCGGCGCCGCGCTGGCAGCAATGTTCGTGCTGTGGGAGCTGCGCGCCACAAGCCCGATGGTGCCGATGCGGCTGTTCGCGGCCAGACCGTTCGCGGCCGGCATCGCCGCAAGCGTGCTGTTCTATGCCGCGATGTATGGCGTGCTGTTCCTGCTGCCGCAGTTCCTGCAGATCGCGCTCGGCTTCGACGCCTTCGGTGCCGGGCTGCGGCTGTTGCCGTGGACGGCGACGCTGTTCGTCACCGCACCGATCGCCGGCGCTGTGGTCAACCGGTTCGGCGAACGCACGCTCGTGGTCACCGGACTCCTGATGCAGGCGATCGGGCTCGGCTGGATCAGCGAGATCGTCACCCCGTCGATGCCTTACTCAGCGCTGGTCGCACCACTGATGCTCGCCGGCGTCGGCGTATCGATGGCGATGCCGGCCGCACAGAACGCGGTGCTGAGCGCGGTCGCGGTCAGCGAGATGGGCAAGGCGTCGGGCGTCTTCAACATGGGCCGTTTCCTCGGCGGGATGTTCGGCATCGCGGCGCTGGTCGCGAGCCTCGTAGCCAATGGCACGGTCGATTCGTCCGGACATTTCACCAATGGATTTGCTGCAGCGATGAGCCTTGCGGCAACGCTGTCGTTCGCGGGAGCAGTCGCGGGGCTGTTCCTGCCGATGCGGCGACGGGTCGTCGCCACGGCCGCGCGGCAGGATGCGTGAGGCTTGCCGCGATTGGGTTTTGCTATCGAGCGATCGGGCATTTCGTGTTGGAATGAGGCTGCGAATGACTACATAATGAAATGACGAAGCCGTTCGGAACCGAGGGCGACATCAGATGACGCAAGCGCCGGCCAAACCTCATCGTGTGGTGATCGTCGGCGCCGGCTTCGGCGGGCTCGAAGCCGCCTTCGGTCTCGCAGGCGCGCCGGTCGAGATCACGCTGATCGACCGCCGCAACCACCATCTGTTCCAGCCGTTGCTCTACCAGGTCGCGACCGCGTCGCTTGCGACCAGCGAGATCGCCTGGCCGATCCGCTATCTCCTGCGCGACCGGCCCGAGGTGACAACGCTGTTCGCCAATGTCTGCGGCGTCGACGCGGCAGCAAAGCAGGTGCAGCTCGATGACGGCGGCAGCATTCCCTACGACACGCTGATCCTCGCCACCGGCGCACGCCACGCCTATTTCGGCCATGACGAATGGGAGCCGTTCGCGCCCGGCCTGAAGACGCTGGAGGACGCCACCACGTTGCGGCGGCGTATCCTGGTCGCCTTCGAGCGCGCCGAGCGCGAAACCGATCCCGACAAGCGTGCGGCGCTGCTGACCTTCGTCATCATCGGCGCCGGGCCGACCGGCGTCGAGATGGCCGGCACCATCGCCGACCTCGCCAAGGACACACTGCCGCAAGACTTTCGTCACATCGACACGCGCAAGGCGCGCGTGGTGCTGATCGAGGCCGGCCCGCGCGTGCTGGCAGGATTTCCCGACGATCTCTCGGCCTATGCGCAAGCGTCGCTGGAAAAACTCGGCGTCGAGGTGATGCTGGGCGAGCCGGTCACCGAATGCTCGGCCGACGGCGTCGTGTTCGGCGGCAAGAGGCTGGAGGCGCGCACCATCGTGTGGGCCGCCGGCGTGCGCGCCTCGCGCGCCGCCGAGTGGCTGAACGCGCCGGCCGACCGCGCCCATCGGATGCAGGTCGAGCCGGATCTGACCGTGCCCGGTCATCCCGACATCTTCGCGGTCGGCGACACGGTCACGATCAAGGGTCCCGACGGCAATCCGGTGCCCGGCATCGCGCCGGCCGCGAAGCAGGAGGGGCGCTACGTCGCCGCACTGATCAAGGCCCGGCTCGACAGCAAGACGCTGCCGCCGTTCCGCTACAAGCATGCCGGCAGCCTCGCGCAGATCGGCAAGAAGAAGGCGGTGATCGACTTCGGCTGGCTCAAGCTGAGCGGCTCACTGGCATGGTGGATTTGGGGCCTCGCCCACATCTACTTCCTGATCGGCGTGCGCCATCGGATTGCGGTGGCGATGAACTGGCTCTGGATCCACACCCGCGACCAGCGTGCCGCACGACTGATCACGCAGGGCAGCAGCAAGGTGGCGCAGTAGGCCTCGCGGTCACGCGCACTCACTCTATCTCCGTCATCCTGAGGAGCGCGGCACGCGCGTCTCGAAGGATCGGCGGCCCGGCTGGTGGCCGTGCATCCTTCGAGGCTCGCTCTGCTCGCACCTCAGGATGACGCAACTCTTGCTGGCACACGCGGCCATTCACTCATTGTGCATCGACACTTCGCGTGAAATACTTGCCAGAGCAACAATATTGCATGGGGGAGGAAGCAATGCAGATCGATGCGCGCGTATGGGCGTTCGCGGCCTCGCTTGTCACGTTGATGTCGTGCGCTTCGGCCGCGTTCGCGACGGAGATGACCGGCGATCCCGCGACAACCTGCAGCGGCCTTGCCGGCCCCGCCGACGGCGCCGTCAGGATCGACACGGCGACGCTGCAGACGCCGACGCCGCCCTCGGTCGCCGAGAAGGCGCCGACGCCCGCAGCGCGTATCATCCCGGCCAATCCCGCCTTCTGCAAGGTGCTCGCCCATATCGATCCCGCCGATCCCACGGCGCCGCCGATCAAGTTCGAGGTCAACTTGCCGGTCGAGTGGAACGGCCGTTCTCTGCAATATGGCGGCGGCGGCTTCAACGGCGTGCTGATCACGGGCCTCGGCCTGCCGCCGGCCTATCCATTCGACAAGGCCTCGCCGCTGGCGCTCGGCTTCGTCACCGTCGGCACCGATTCCGGCCACGAGCAGAAGCCCGGCGAGCCGCCGCAGCTGTTCGCGCTCAACGACGAGGCGTTCGAGAATTTTTCGCACAAGGCCTACAAGAAGGTGCGCGACGCCGCGCGGGCGCTGACGGTCCGCGCCTACGGCAAGCCGCCGGCGAAGATGTACTTCATGGGATCGTCGGAAGGCGGTCGTGAAGCGCTGACCATGGCGCAGCGCTACCCCGACGATTTCGACGGCATTTTCGCGCGTGTGCCCGTGATCAACTGGGTCGGGTTGCAGCATGGCGGCACCCGCTCCGGCCTCGTGACGATGGGCGACGGCTGGATCCGACCGGCGCAGGTCAAGCTCGTGGCCGACGCCGTGCTGAAGGCCTGCGACACGCAGGACGGCTCCGACGACGCACTGGTGCAGGATCCCGTCGGCTGCAAGGCCGCGTTCAAGCCGGCCACGCTGGCATGCGCCGCCGGCCACAGCGGCGACGACTGCCTGACCGACAAGCAAATTGCCGCGATCGAAACCCTGCATGCGCCGTACAAATTCTCATTCCCGCTCGCCAACGGCCTCGACGACTATCCGGGCTGGGGCGTGTCGGGCGAGGATACGCCGGCGTTCGGCCCGACCGGCGGCTGGAAGGCCTGGTGGCTCGGCAGCAGGGCGCCGGCGCAGCCGCCGGCTCCGACCAACGGCATTGCCTGGATCTACGGCGCCGGCGGCATCCAATATGTCTTCGCCCGCGATCCGAAACTCGACGTCACGACCTACAAACCCGAGGACCACAAGGCGCGCGTGCTGGAAGTCTCCGCGCTGATGGATTCCACCGATCCGGACCTCAGTCGCTTCCACGCCCGCGGCGGCAAGCTCGTGATCCTCGAACACATGTCCGACTATGCGCAAAGCCCCTATGCCGGGATCCGCTACTTCGAGAACGTCGAGAAGACGCTCGGCAAGGACAAGGTCGCGGAGTTCGCCCGGCTCTACACCGCGCCCGGCGTCGACCATGTCGGCTCCGGCGCACCCGCCAATGTCGACATGCTGGCCGTGCTGGTCGACTGGGTCGAGAACGGCAAGGCGCCCGGCGATCTGGAAGTGCGCGAGCAGAAGACCGAGGCGCCGGCCTTCGACACCCTCCGCGCGCTGCCGTTGTGCCGCTGGCCGACATGGCCGCATTACAAGGCAGGACCGCTCACCGCGGCGTCGAGTTTTGCGTGCGCGCCGTGAGGTACGCTTCCTCACAACTTCGGATCGGCTCTCCTTGTGCCGCGCGAGCGCAGCAGCGCATGCGGCGATCGTGGAGCCCCGCGGCTCCGCCAGCGGGACTACCCCCTCTTAGCCAGCGGCATTGCCGTATCGCGGCGCGCGGGCAGCTCTCATCGATGGTCGATGTGCTACACCATCGCGGTCCCGGCTGGCCGAGACAGATCCTCAACAACGATTTTAAGGAGGGAATGCAATGCGAATGTCTTCCGCCTTATATCTGTTCATTGCGTTGCTCGCGATGCCTGCGACCGCGACCGCTGGCGACGAAAGTCTGAAGCAACAATTCGAGAAGGTCGCGGCGGCCTACGCCGACAGCTTCAACAAGCAGAATGGCGCCGGGATCGCTGCGCTCTATGCGCCTGGCGGGATGGTCGTCAATGCGACCGGGTCGCACACCGATGTCGCCCAGACCTACGAAGGTATCTTCAAGGCCGGGTTCAACCACAATGAAATAACGGTGGACGAGGCCCTGCCGTTGGGAGCCGATACGGCTATCGCGACTGGCGAATATCACATCACCGGCAAGAACCAGAATGGCGAGCCGCTTGATGTGGTTGGCCGCTGGACCGGGGCGTATGTCAACCAGGGCGGAAATTGGAAGATCCGGATGGTGTCGGCCTTCCCGAAGGCGCCTCCGGCGAAATAAGTGTCTTCAATGATCCACGCAGCAAAGGGTGCTGCCGATCTCGGTTCGCCTCTCGCCTTGTGCGCGAGGCGGGCCGCATGAAGCGAGGCGGAACGCGAACCGGTCGACAGTTTGCCATCGCTCCGTGCCGCCGCGCAGCCGCACTGGTGGATACAGCGTCAGCCCATCACCTGATGCGGCGAGCGGCCGAACGCGGCCTTGAAGGCGCGGCTGAAATGCGAGACGTCGCTGAAGCCGAAGCTCAGCGCCGCATCGGTGACGTTGGTGAAGCGCCGCTCGGCCAGCGCCTGATAGGCTCCGGCGAGGCGCTGCTGCCAGAGCCAGCGGATTGGCGTCGTGCCTTCGCGCGCGAACAGGCGATTGAGCGTCCGCGGCGACATGTTCTGCGCCGTGGCGATTGTATCAAGATCGAGCTCGGGGTCGTCGAGATGGGCCAGGATGTAGGCCTTAACCCGCGCCAGCCGTTCATCGCCGCGCAGCGGCAGATCGTCCGTCAGCTCGGTCTGGAGCGTGGTCGCGAAAATATCGAGCACTGAAGCGCCAAGCCTTATCGCAGCAGGCCCGGCCACGTCATCGAGGCGCGTCAGCCGGCGGATCAACGATCCTGCCAGCGCGCCCACTTTCGACGCGTTGCCGACCCGCCGTGCCGTCAGCCGCTGCGCATCAGGAAGACGCGCGAGCAGCAGCGGCCGCGGGATCGACACCATGATCGAACGCGCGCTCGGGGCGAATTCGAGCGTGAACGGCTGCGCCTGGTCGTGGAGCATGAGATCGCCCCGGCGCATGCGCACCTCGCGTCCGCCCTGGGCGAAGCTGACCTCGCCGCGCAACGTCAGCCACAGCATGAAATAGTCGCGCGGGTCCCGGCGGACGTCGCTCGCGCTGCGCATCACCCGGATGCGGTCGGCAGCGGGCGTCGAGGACCAGATGTCGTTGATCGCAAGCGGGCCGAAATGGCGGATCGCGATCGCGGCCTGAAAAGACTCATCGGCGACGCGGCGGCATTCGGTCAGCGAGAATTCGCGGCAGGTGACGCCAGCGGTCGAAACCGTCACCCGGCGCAACAAGCGTTTGCGCGACGACTATGTGATCTGGGGTCTGCATCGGACCTTGCTCCTGCCCAACCCGGCAGGGGGATATTCTGCGTCCACCCCTGCATTCTGGCAAGCACAGTCCAATGACTGGCCAGCGCAGCCAAGAACGGCTGCCGCAGCGGTTGTAGAAAATGTCTCCCTTCAGGAGAGGAGACACCACATGGGCTACCAATGCGACGTCATCGATCCCGCCAGCACCGTCATGATCGTGGTCGACATGCAGAACGATTTCGTGGCCGAGGGCGCCAAGCTGCGGTCGGCGCAGGCCGCCGCCATGGTGCCGCGGCTGGCGCAGACCCTGAAAGCCTGCCGCGACAAGGGCATCCGCGTCATCTACACCGCGCATGTGCATCGCCGCGACGGCAGCGACATGGGGCTCTATGACGATCTCTATGCGCCGATCGCCGACCGCTCGTCGCTGGTTGACGGCACCGAAGGCGTCCAGATCTTCAACGACCTTGCGCCCGCACCGGGCGAGCACGTCATCAAGAAGCACCGCTACAGCGCGTTCTTCGCCACCGATCTCGACCTCATCCTGCGCGAATGGGGCATCACGACGGTCATCATTTCGGGGACGACGACCGAGAACTGCTGCCACGCCACCGCGCGCGACGCGATGTTCCACAGCTACAAGGTCGTATTCTTGTCGGATGCGACGGGCACGTTCGACTATCCGGATGTCGGCCAGGGCGCCCTGTCCGCCGAAGAAGTGCACCGCGCCACGCTGACGATCCTCGCATTCTCGACCGCGCATGTGATGACGGCGGCCGAGATGCTCGGGCGGGTGAAGGGGGCGGACGCGACGGCGAGCCCGAAGGCGGCGTAGTTTCTTCTCCCTCTCCCCGTTCTTACGGAGAGAGGGTTGGGGTGAGGGGCTACATCCACGAACGCAACTCGCGGAGAGTCCCCCTCACCCGCCGCGCTGTACGCGTCGGCCTCTCCCCGCAAGCGGGGCGAGGCGAACTGAGACCGCGGCGGCAGCAACCTCACTTCACCAGTGAGCACCCGCCATCGGTGATCGGCCGGAATGCCTGCTCGGCCGGGATGGTCGCGATCAGCTTGTAATAGTCGTAGGGGTATTTCGACTCCTCCGGCTTCTTCACCTCGAACAGGTACATCGGGTGGATGACGCGGCCGTCCTGGCGGATCGTGGTCTCGCCGAACAGTTTGTCCTTGCCCTTGAAGGTCTTCATCTGCGGCACCACGACCTTGGCGTCGTCGCTGCCGGTCGCGGCGACGGCGTTGAGATAGGCGAGCGTCGAGGCATAGACGCCGGCCTGGTTGCCGCTCGGCATCTTGCCGTTCATGCCGGACCGCGCGGCGAAGCGTTTCGCGAATGCGCGGGTGTCGTCGTTCATGTCCCAGTAGAAGGCCTCGAGCAGCTGCAGGCCCTGCGCGACCTTCAGGCCCATGCCGTGGACGTCGTTCACGAACAGCAGGAACGCCACCATGGTCTGGCCGCCCTCCTGGATGCCGAACTCGGCCGCCTGCTTTACCGCGTTGATGGTGTCGCCGCCGGCATTCGCGAGGCCGATCACCTTTGCTTTCGAGTTCTGTGCCTGCAACAGGAAGGACGCGAAGTCCGAGGTGCCGAGCGGATGCTTGCTCGATCCCAGCACCTTGCCGCCGTGCTTCTCGATGTAGTTCGTCGCCTCGGCTTCAATGCCTTTGCCGAGCGCGTAGTCGACGGTCACAAAGTACCAGTCCTTGCCGCCACGCTGCATCATCGCGGCCGCCGTGGTGTTGCCGGTCGCCCAGGCGTCGTTGACCCATTGAATGGTGTTCGGCGAGCAGGCCTTGCCGGTGAGATCGGAGCTCGCGGTCGACGACGCCAGGAACGTCATCCGGCTATCGCGTAGCACGGTGTTGACGGCGAGCCCGACCGCCGAGTTCGGCACGTCGACGATGGCGTCGACGCCTTCGACATCGAGCCATTTGCGCGCGATCGCGGAGCCGACGTCAGCCTTGTTCTGGTGATCGGCATAGACGATCTCGACCTTGATGCCCTTGCCGCCGCCGTCGAAATCCTCCGCCGCCATCCGCGCGGCTTCCACCGAGCCCATTCCGTTGGTGTCCTGGAAGATGCCGGAGATATCGTTGAGCACGCCGACCCGCACGACATTGTCGGAAATCTCCGCGCGTGCGCTGCCCGCGGCGCAAGCCAGTGCCAGCACAAGTCCAATCCTAAATCGCCCAACTCCAAAGCCCCTCATCGTATCCCCTCCCGTGTTTGCTCAACCGACCCTTTGCCGGTGTCGAGCTTCTCGTCAGGCCGGTGTGATCTCGACCGGCAGCCTGCTCAGCCCGCGCAGCGTGTTGTTGAACAGGCGCTTCGGCTCGCCTGATATTTCGATCCTGGCAATGCGCCGCGCCAGCGCCGCCATCATCACTTCGCCTTCGAGGCGGGCGACGAGTTGGCCGACGCACATATGGATGCCCGAACCGTAGCCGACATGGCCCGACGTGCGACGCGTGATGTCGTAGCTATCGGGCGCTTCCCAGCGGCGCGGATCACGATTGGCCGCAGCCAGGAACATCAGCACTTTCTCACCTTCGGGGATGCTGGCCCCACCGAGCTCGACGTCGCGGGTCGTGGTGCGGAAGAAGGTCTGGACCGGGCTTTCGAACCGCACGGCTTCCTCGAACGCGTTGCGCGCCAGCGTCGGATCGCCGCGCAGCTTCTGGAACTGGTCGGGGAAGCGGGCGAGGCAGTAGACGGCGGCGCCGATGCCGTTGACGGTCGTGTCGAGACCAGCCGATAGCAGCGAGCGCACCAGGAGCGGCGCCTCGGTCGCGGTAATGGCACCGCTATCGACATGGGCGTGGATGCAGGCGCCGATGCCGCCCGGGGTGAGATTGTCGCGCTGACACTGTTCGGAAATATAGGCCTGGTGCGGCGCGGAGCGCTCGATCGCCTGCTTGCGCAGTTCGTTCGGCGGCCCGAAGGCGTTGAAAACCAGGCTTGCGTAAGGCAGCAGATGCTCGCGGCCCTCCGGCCGCAAGCCCAGCGCATCCGGGAAGATCGACAGCGGATAGGCCTCCGCCAGGTCCTCGATCGCGTCGAAGCGGCGCTTCTCCAGCAGCGCATCGACGCGGGCCTCCGCGGCGGCGGCAAATCGCCCACGCAGCTGCTTCATCACGGTCGCCGACAGCACCGTGCTCAGCACAGTGCGGGTGCGGGTATGCGCCGGCGGGTCGGCCTCCAGGATCAGGCTCGGCGGCCGCCACGGCTTCTCCCTGGAAAAGTCGCTCAAGCCGACACCGCGGCTGGAGCAGAACGTTGCAGGATCGTTCAGCACCGCATGGACCTCCGCGTAGCGCGCCACGCCATAGACATTCCACTTGTCGAGATAGACCACCGGCCCGGCCTCGCGCAGCCGCTCATGGGTCGGGAACGGGTCGGCGAAGAACTCGAGCGCGAACGGATCGACGTCGAGATGCGGGACGGACGCACCTTCTGTTGCAGTCATCGGGACCTCCCGAGGTTTGATCTTGTCAATACGGGCCGCATGTCTATTGCTCCCGAACAGTTTCGCAGCGATGATTTGAGAAATGAGCAGCCAGCCCCTCCCCCGAAAGCCCCGCCGGCCGAGACCAGCCGATCCCGCAGATGCCACCGATGGGCCGCTGCTGGACCTCAATCGCTACGTGCCGGCGTTCATCACCTTCATCGGCAACAAGCTGTCGAACAGCGCCACCGCGTTTTACCAGAAGAATTTCGGCGTCAACGTCACCGAGTGGCGAATCATCTCGCAACTGGCGATCGAGCCGGGCATTCCCGCCTCCCGCATCTGCCAGGTGATCGGCTTCGACAAGGGGCCGGTCAGCCGCAACCTCGCGGCGCTGCAGAAGCGCGGCCTGCTGACGATCCGCACCGCGCCCGACGACGGCCGCACCCATTCGATCACCCTGACCGCGCGCGGCCGCGCCATCCACGACAAGGTCATCGTCGCGGCGCTGGAGCGCGAGCGGCGGCTGCTGTCGTGCCTGAAAAAGGACGAGCGCGAGGTGCTGATCGACCTGTTGCGCCGGCTGCACGAGAATCTCGGCGCCGTGACCGGGCAAAGCACGACCTGACCGCACGGCGGGACCGCGGGCGGCACCCTGTGCCGCCGCAATACTCGCCCGGTTGTCCATGCGTGCCGCTCGCGCGCTGCTGCGCAACATTCTCCTCCCAAAAGCGTAGCCGTTGACCGGCCCTGTCCCTATGGGAGCGGAAACTCGCACAGCTTAGTTGCCATGGCAACTAAAAACACGAACCCGCGCGGAGCAAGGCCCCAAGGAACCGGTGCAGACGGCTCAAGTGAATGGCCCGCCAAACGTGCCACAAACTTGGTGTCGTCCCGGCCTCCGAGCCGGGACCCATAACCACCAATGCCAATTATTGCACACCGGCGGAACGACGACTTTTATACACAACGTCGGCCGCGGAGTATGGGTCCCTGCTTTCGTTCGCAGGGACGACGGCGGTGTGCGTGGCGTCCTCTTAACACCGCGCCGGTACAAATCACGTCACGGCCCCGCGCAGGCGATCGGCTCGGCCGATCCGTCGTTCTCCAGGACCGAAACCGCTGCGGCGCGGCGCGTCAGCACGGCGCGCTGGTTGATGTAGCCCTTGTCGGTGATCTCCCCGCCGTCGACCGAGGCAGGCTCGGCGAGCAGCAGCGCGCGGGTGGCATGGCCGGATGAATGGCCGCCCTGCGCCTTCAGCCGTGCCAGCCCCTGCCCGATCGCGGATCGGACCGCCGAGTGGCCGATCGCCTCCTGCGCGCCGGCGCTCTCGGGCAGTCCCGCGAGCGAACGGCAGGCGGCGAGGTTCGGGAACACCAGGAAGCGCACCTCGTCGCGGCCATGACCTGTGACCACGATATCCTGCGCGAGCGGCGCCAGCGCCGCGATGCCGGCGACGCGCAGGGTGCCGACGCTGACCCAGGTGCCGGAATTGAGCTTGAAGTCCTCGGCCACGCGGCCGTCGAAGAACAGGCCGAGATCGGGCCGTGCGGGATCAGCGAAGGTGACGGCGTCGCCGATCTTGTAAAAGCCCTCGTCATCGAAGGCCTCTCGGGTGAGTTCGGGCGCTTTCCAATAGCCCGGCGTGACATTGGGCCCGCGCACGCGGACCTCGAGCTTGTCGCCCGAGGGCACGAGCTTGAGCTCGGTGCCTGATATCGGCACGCCAATATTGCCGGAGCGCTTTGCCAGGAAATGACAATCGGTCGCCAGCGGCGAGGTCTCGGTCGATCCCCAGGCCGACACCATCGGCAGCCTGCGGCCGACCGTTTGCAGCGACAACTCCTCCAGCGCGTCCCACAGATTCTGCGGCAGCGCCGCGCCGGCATAGAAGGCGAATTTGGTGCCCTCGAAGAACTTGCGGCGCAGCTCCTCGTCGGTGCGGAGCGCTGTGATCAGCATGTCGAAGCCGCGCGGCACGTTGAAATAGACCGTCGGCACCACGCTGCGCAGATTGGCGAGCGAGGTTGCGACCGGGCGCCGGCTTGCCGCCGTCGATATAGAGCGTGCCGCCGTTGCGCAGCACCAGGTTGAAATTGTGGTTGGCACCGAAGGTATGGCTCCAGGGGAGCCAATCCAGGATGATCAGCTCCTCGCCGGCCTGCTCCAGGAACGTCCAGGTCTGCGCCTTGGCCTGCTGGCTCGACGTCAGCATACGCTGGGTGTTGATCACGGCCTTGGGCGTCCCCGTCGACCCCGAGGTGAACAGGAACTTTGCGATCGTGTCCGGCGTCACCGCCGCGAAGGCCGTGGCGACCTCGGGTGATTCAAGCGTCGCCGCGACAGTGCGGAACGCCAGCGCCCCGGCATCATCGGGATTGCCGCTGACGATGGTCGCCCGATGCAGCGGAGCGATCGCGGCGAGCGCCGCCGCGAACGGCTTTGTGGCTGTGACATAGATCGCGCCGGGGTCGAGCAGCGCGATCATGCTCTTCAGCTTGTCGAAATCCTTCGACATCAAGGAATAGGCCGGCGAGATCGCGGCCGAGGGCACGCCGACATGCTGGGCGGCGAGCGCGAACAGCGCGTGGTCGATGCTGTTGTCGGCGAGGATGACGAGCGGCCGCTCGATGCTCAGCCCTTGCGTCAGGACCCACGATGCGGCCCGCCGCACGATTCCGAGCGCGTCGCGGTAGCTGACGGTGCTCCAGGGCGCCTCGGCGCCGGCGCGCTCGCCAAGGAAGATGCGGTCCGGCGCCTGCTGCGCCCAATGCTCCAGCCAGTCGCCGACGCAGCGGGCGCTTGGCTTCAACGGCGTGGTGGAGCGGACCAGGATGCTGCCGTCGTCGCGGCTGACGGCAACGATCGCGGGCGTCGCGAACAGGCGGTGCGGATCGTCTCCGCTGGCGCTGGCCGTCGTCATGGTTTCCTCCTCGCCCGCGTCTTTTCGGGATCGCGCCGCAACATGGTGCGGCATCGCGGTCCCGGCCGGGCTCTTGGGTCATAATGTTGCGGACATCAATTGTTGTCGTCAACAACAATCTTTCCCTCGCGAGGGCGTCGCGCTAGCATCGCCGTCATGGCGAGCAAGCAACAGACATCGCGCAAGGCGGCAGGAACGGGAGCGGCAATCCGCCGCCCCGAGACGCGCGCGGCGAATGGCCGGGCGGATAGCGGTGACACTGGCGACGACATCGGCCTCGACGCGTTGGTCGGCCACGCCGGCTATGCGGTGCGGCGCTTCCAGCTCTGGATCTTCCAGGACTTCATCAAGACGCTGGCGACGGTCGATATCCGTCCGACCCAATATTCGGTCATGACCGTGATCGGGGCCAATCCAGGCTTGAGCCAGATGGCAGTCGCGAAGCGGCTCGGGATCGAGCGCGCACGGCTGGTGCATCTGCTCGACAGTCTCGAGGAACGCGCCCTCGTCAGCCGGATTCAATCCGCCACCGACCGCCGCTCCCACGCGCTGCATTTGACCGGGCGCGGCAAGACCGCGCTGGCTCAATTCAAGCGGCTCGCCGCCGAGCACGAGCGGCATGTCGCCGAGAAGATCGGCAAGGAAAACCGCGAGCAACTGCTGCAGATCCTCGCCAGCTTCACCTGATCGACCGATCGGATTTCGGCTTGGTCACGCTTGCCTTAAAATTGAGCAGACGCACTCTCAAGCGAGCTCGCTTCAACTCCCAGCGATCATTGCAAGCAACTGATATTGTGCAATAATCTGTCGCGCCGCAGGCGCAGGCAAATTGTACACAATGGCACATTGCTTGCTTCGATCAGGCTGTAATTCCCTCGCGGCGGGCATCCGATGCCTCACCGCGCCAGAGACGAGGCCAACCACGTGACTGAAACTGTCGCCGCGATCGTTGCCGCACACCGCGCCGGGACCATGACGCCGGCACAAACCGTGGCGCGCAGCTACCAGCGCATCCGCGAGCACAATGATCCCGCCATCTTCATCAGCCTGCGCGACGAGAAGGAGGCGCTCGCCGAGGCTGCGCGGCTCGCAGACCCGATGCTGCCGCTCTACGGCGTGCCGGTCGCGGTGAAGGACAATATCGACGTCAAGGGGCTGCCGACTACGGCCGCCTGCCCGGCGTTCTCCTACGTGCCGGCGCATGACGCTACGGCAGTCGCCAGGCTGCGCGCGGCCGGCGCCATCATCATCGGCAAGACCAATCTCGACCAGTTCGCCACGGGCCTCGTCGGCGTGCGCTCGCCCTACGGTATTCCCAAAAATCCGGTGCGCGATGATCTCGCCCCGGGTGGATCGAGCTCGGGCTCCGCGGTCGCGGTCTCCGCGGGCCTCGTGCCGCTGTCGCTCGGCACCGACACCGCGGGCAGCGGCCGCGTGCCGGCGATGCTCAACAACATCGTCGGACTCAAGCCGAGTCTCGGGCTGATCTCGAACGCGGGGCTGGTGCCGGCCTGCCGTACGCTCGACTGCATCTCGGTGTTCGCGCTCACCGTCGACGACGCATTGGCCGCGCTTGCCGTGATGGCCGGGCCGGATGAAGCCGATCCGTTCTCGCGCGACCGGCCGCTGTCACCGCTCGCGGCGTTTCCGGCCAAGCTCAAACTCGGCATTCCCAAGAGCGGTCAATTGATCTTCTTCGGCGATCGCGAGGCCGATAAAGCCTATGGAGAAGCCTGTAAGCGCTGGCAGGCGCTCGGCGCCGAACTCGTCGAATTCGACCTCGAGCCGTTCTACGAGACCGCGCGGTTGCTCTATGAAGGCCCATGGGTCGCCGAGCGCTATCTCGTGATCCGCGACCTCTTGGCGTCGTCGCCGGACGCGATTCATCCGGTGACGCGCGAGATCACGATCGGCGGCGCGCGGCCCACCGCGGCCGATACGTTCTCCGCGCTCTATCGCCTCCAGGCGCTGCGTCGCGTTGCCGCGCGCACCTTCGCGCAGTGCGATGCGATCGTGCTGCCGACGGCGCCGACGGTCTATTCCACCACTGACGTGCTGGCCAACCCGATCGAGCTCAACTCGCGGCTCGGCACCTACACCAATTTCGTCAATCTGCTCGATCTCTGCGGCCTGGCGCTGCCGGCGGCGATGCGGCCCGACGGCGCGCCGTTCGGCATTACGCTGCTCGCTCCGGCCGGCCACGACGCCGCGCTTGCCGGCATCGGCCGTGTGTTCCACGCCGACACCGGACTGGCGCTCGGCGCCAAGACGGTGCCGCAGCCGCCGCTGGCCGCAGTCCCGGCGCAGGCCGGCGGCGACGAGATCACGATCGCGGTGGTCGGCGCGCATCTCTCCGGCATGGCGCTGAATCACGAACTGACCACGCTCGATGCGCGCCTGTTGGAAGAGACGGTCACCGCAGCGGACTACAAGCTCTACGCGCTCGACACCACGCCACCGAAGCCCGGCATGCTGCGCATCGAGGCGGGTGCTGGTCATGCGATCAAGCTCGAACTGTGGGCGATGTCGCCGGCCGCGTTCGGAAAATTCGTCGCTGCGATCCCGCCGCCGATGGCGATCGGCACGCTCCGGCTCGCCGACGGACGGCAGGCCAAAGGCTTTATCGTCGAGCCGGCCGCGATCAACGGCGCGAAAGATATCTCGGCCTATGGCGGCTGGCGGGCGTTCATGGCGGAGAGGACGAAGGCGTAGCAGTCACTTCCGTCGTCATTCCGGGGCGCGCCTTGGCGCGAACCCGGAATCCATTTCGCCGCAGCGACGATTGCAGGAAGAACCCTGCAATCAATCATCTACGTCAGATGCGGATCGATGGATTCCGGGCTCGCCGCTTTGCGGCGCCCCGGAATGACGATAGCTGCGCGAGACCTACACCGACACCGCGTAGGTCTCGTATTCTCCGCGCACCTGCTCGATATGGGCGCGCATCGCGGCGGCCGCGCCGATCTTGTCGCCGCGCATGATGGCGACGACGACGCGATCGTGCTCGGCGTGGGATTTTGCCAGCCGCCCGAGGTTGCGGAATTGGGCGCGGCGGAACGGCTGCACGCGCACCCGCGTCGCCAGGGTGATCTCGGCGATATAGGCGTTCTGCGATCCGGCGTAGATCGCGTTGTGAAAGCGCTCATTGACCTCGTGGAAGCGCTCGGGATTGCCGGTGTAGCTCAGCACCCGCAGCTCCTCATGGACCGCCTCCAGCGCGTGGCGCTCCGCCGCTGTCATCCGCTCGGCGGCAAGGCCGGCGCACATCGCCTCCAGCTCAGCCATCGCCTCGAACATGCCGGTGAGCCGCTCGAGCGAG
>NZ_JACMYP010000108.1 GCF_020889705.1 Bradyrhizobium altum
GGAGCCGCAGCCTGAGCGGCGGGCTTCGGGGCCTCGGCGGGTTTGGCGGCTGGTGCAGCGCCCGCTCCGGCGCTGGCTGCCGCCTTCACGTCCTCGCCGTCACCGGCCATGACGGCGATGACGTCGTTGACCGGCACGTCCTGGGTGCCTTCGGGCACCAGGATCCTGGCGATCGTGCCTTCGTCGACCGCCTCGACTTCCATCGTCGCCTTGTCGGTCTCGATCTCCGCGATCACGTCGCCGGACTTGACCTTGTCGCCCTCTTTCTTGAGCCACTTGGCGAGGTTGCCCTTTTCCATCGTCGGCGACAGCGCGGGCATGAGAATATTGATCGGCATTGTCAGTGACCTTGTTGCGACCGCGGTTTGGTTTGGCCCATGTCGGTCGGCCGGGCGATTTCGGCTTCGAACATCTCGACGATGCGCGCGAGCGCCTCGTCTTCGGTGTATTCGCTCTCGCGCGAATATGCGCGTGCAGCGTGGCGGGCGATGTCGACGAGCATCAGCCCCCACATGTCCGGCTCCTCGAAGGCGCGCTGGAACGCGATCGACAGGCCGCCGTCGACGACGAAGGCGCGCAGCACCTCGACGGCGTCCTCGCGGCCCATCACGTCGGGCGGCAGCGGCTGCTCCTTGGGACCGGCCATCGGCGTTACCGGTAGGACACGGCCTTGGCGGCCGCGACCACCTCGGCGACGGAGGGCAGAGCGAGCTTTTCGAGGTTGGCGGCATAGGGCATCGGCACGTCCTTGCCCGAGACGCGCGCGACCGGCGCATCGAGATAGTCGAAAGCATGCTCCATGATGCGCGACGCGACCTCGGAGCCGACGCCGCTCTGCTGCCAGCCCTCCTCCACCGTGACCGCACGGCCGGTCTTCTTCACCGAATTGATGATCGTCTCGGTATCCATCGGACGGATGGTGCGGAGATCGATCACCTCGGCCTCGATACCTTCCTTGGCGAGTTCATCGGCGGCCTTCAGCGCATAGGACATGCCCATCGCCCAGGAGACGATGGTGACGTCCTTGCCGGCGCGTGCAATCCGCGCCTTGCCGATCGGCACCACGAAATCGGGCAGCTTCGGCACCTCGCCGGTGTGGCCGTACAGCATCTCGTTCTCGAGGAAGACCACCGGATTGGGATCGCGGATCGCGGCCTTGAGCAGGCCCTTGTAGTCGGCGGCCGAGTACGGCGCGATCACCTTGAGGCCCGGGATCTGCGAGTACCAGGCGGCGTAGTCCTGGCTGTGCTGGGCGGCAACGCGCGCGGCGGCGCCGTTCGGGCCGCGGAACACGATCGAGCAGCCCATCTGGCCGCCGGACATATACAGCGTCTTGGCGGCGGAGTTGATGATCTGGTCGATCGCCTGCATCGCGAAATTCCAGGTCATGAACTCGACGATCGGCTTCAGCCCGGCCATCGCGGCGCCGACGCCGACGCCGGCAAAGCCGTGCTCGGTGATCGGCGTGTCGATCACGCGCCGGGCGCCGAACTCCTGCAACAGGCCCTGCGTCACCTTGTAGGCGCCCTGATACTCGGCGACCTCCTCACCCATGATGAAGACGTCGCCGTCGCGCCGCATCTCCTCGGCCATCGCATCGCGCAGCGCCTCGCGAATGGTCTGGGTGACCATCTCGGTACCCGCCGGAATTTCCGGGTCGGGCAATGCTTCGCTGACCGGCGCGGCCGGCACCTTCGCCGCGGGCTGCGGCGCTTCCGCCTTCGCTTCTGCAGCAGGAGCCTCCGCGGCCTTCGGCTGCGGCACTGGTGCGGCAGGTGCCTTGGCGAGGTCGGCGGCGCTTTCGCCGTCGGCCAGGATGGTCGCGATCGGCGTGTTGACCGCAACGTCGGCGGTGCCTTCCGGAATCAGGATCTTGCCGAGCGTGCCCTCGTCCGTCGCCTCGACCTCCATCGTCGCCTTGTCGGTCTCGATCTCGGCGATGACGTCACCGGACTTGATGGTCTCGCCTTCCTTTTTCAGCCATTTGGCGAGGTTGCCCTTCTCCATGGTGGGCGACAGCGCAGGCATCAGCACTTGAATGGGCATATCAGCTCCCGAAATCGGTCTTGAGATTCTTCTGCGCGGGTGGGGTCAGCGGTAGATGTCGGTGTAGAGCTCGGACGGATCGGGCTCCGGATCGTGCTGAGCGAAGTCAGCGGCTGCGTTGACGATCTCGCGCACCTCGGCGTCGATCGCCTTCAAATCCTGCTCGCTCACGCCCGCCGCCAGCAAGCGGTTGCGCACCTGCTCGATCGGGTCCTGGTCGTGGCGAACCTTCTCGACCTCCTCGCGGGTGCGGTACTTCGCCGGATCGGACATCGAATGGCCGCGGTAACGGTAGGTCTGCATCTCGAGAATGATCGGACCGTTGCCGCCGCGGCACCAGGCCGTGGCCTCATCGGCGGCGGCCTTGACCGCGCGCACGTCCATGCCGTCGACCTGCTTGCCGGGAATGTTGAAGGAGACGCCGCGCTTGGAGAAGTCCTGCTGCGCCGAGGCGCGCGACACCGCGGTGCCCATCGCGTAGCGATTGTTCTCGATGACGTAGATCACCGGCAGCTTCCACAGCTCCGCCATGTTGAAGCTTTCGTAGACCTGGCCCTGGTTGGCCGCGCCGTCGCCGAAATAGGTCACGCTGACGTTATCGTTGCCGCTATAGCGGTTGGCGAACGCAAGGCCGGTGCCGAGCGACACCTGCGCGCCCACGATTCCGTGACCGCCGTAGAAATGCTTCTCCTTGCTGAACATGTGCATGGAGCCGCCCTTGCCGCGGGAATAGCCGCCGCGGCGTCCGGTCAATTCCGCCATCACGCCCTTGGCTTCCATGTCGCAAGCCAGCATGTGGCCATGGTCGCGGTAGCCGGTTATGACCTCGTCGCCGGGCTTCAGCGCCATCTGCATGCCGACCACGACCGCTTCCTGGCCGATGTAGAGATGGCAGAAGCCGCCGATCGCACCCATGCCGTAGAGCTGACCGGCCTTCTCCTCGAAGCGCCGGATCAGCAGCATGTCCCGCAGTGCCTTGAGCTCCTGCTCCCTGGAGAATTCGGGTGGAGAGCCGGCCTTCTCCTGCCCTGATTCCTTTGCGACGGTTTTCTTGGGTGTGGCCATGGCAATTCCGGGTGAGAGAAGTCGAAGAACCCTCTCTAACCCAACTCAAATCCCCTTGGAAGGATTGCATTCGCCGGATGGAGTTTTGCTATGCCGCACTGCAACCCGGCGCGACATTTTTGTGATGTTGATCGATCAATTTTGAAATTTGAAGAACGGGCGCGAGTTAATTTCGGACAAGCGCTGTCCAAAAATCACTGCCGGTGTCAGTTCGCCTTGTTGATCCGAACCAGATCGCGGGGGTTGGCGTAGTCGAGCTGGAAGCGCGCACGCTCGTCGAGCATATCGGGATCGACCCGGTCCGACCGCAGCAGCGACACCCGCTGCTCGCCCTCGGCTCGTTCCTTCTTCAAGCGCGCCAGCTCCGAGGTCAGCGCTATGATTTCCTGGTCGAGCTCCTGCCGCGCGTTCAGGCCGTATTTGCCGGTGTAGGCGTTGACGCCGAAATAGCCGACCATCAGCGCCGCCAGCGTGTAGAGGGCGAGCCCGGTCAGAATCGATTTGAGGCGTGTGCGGGAAACCATGGCCGCGAAGATGCGGCCATGCGGTTAACGGAGTGCTAAACCAGAGCGTTTTCGAGCGAAACCCGTCCCGGACTTGATCCGGGATGGATAGCGGTTCGCGCACAGAAAACCCGTCAAAACAACAAGCCTGGAGCCGGCTCCGATTCAATCGGAACGGGGCGCCGGGTCAGCCGTTCTGCTTTTCGACGAAGGCGGCGAAGGCGTCGAGGTACTGCTGCAACACCGTCTTGAGCGCTTCCTTGGTCAGTTCGCCCTTGTCGTCGAAGGCATCGCCGACGCCGTTGAGATAGGTTTCCGGCTGACCGAGGATCGGGCCGGAAATGCCCGGCAGGATGTTCTGCAGGTGCTTCGCCGCGCTCACCCCGCCGAGCGGGCCCGGCGAGTTGGAGATGATGCCGACCGGCTTGCCGACGAACGAGCTCTTGCCGTAGGGCCGCGAGGCGACGTCGATCGCGTTCTTCAGCACGCCCGGAACCGAGCGGTTGTATTCGGGGGTCACGAACAGCACGCCGTTCGACTTCTGCAGCTTCTCGCGAAAGGCGAGCCAGTCCGCCGGCGGCGCCGCCTCGAGGTCCTGGTTGAAGAAGGAAATGCCCTCGAGGGTCGTCACATCGAGCTTCAGCGAGGCCGGCGCGAGCTTGGCCAGCGCATTGGCGATCTTGAGCGAGAAGCTCTGCTTGCGGATGCTGCCGACGATGGTGACGATGTTATAGGCCATTGCAAAATTCCCCTCGGGTTGCGCGTAAGACTGGTGCACTTCACCTACCGGCACGCCAAGAAAGATGCAAGTGCATGGAACGTCTAATTCCGGAAACGCAGCGTTCGCGAATTTTGGACGAACGGTCCTGAGGCCCACTGCTCAGGCGCTGTCAGCTCGCCGCGGGGAGAACGCCATTCCGCCCGAAAGCTGCGTCGGGCGCTACCGGGGGCAAATTGTCGACACGTTCCTCGAAACATACTGTACCGATTCCACGCAGCAACGAGCCGACCGAAGAGCAGCTGATGGCAGAGCGCAAGATCCGGATTGCAATCCTGTTCGGCGGGCGATCAGCCGAACACGACGTTTCGCGGTCGTCAGCCGCCAATGTACTTCGCTCGCTCGACCCGGATCGCTATGACGCCACGGCGATCGGCATCACCCGCGACGGCCGCTGGATCGTCACCGATGCGGGAAACGGCGCCGGCACGGGGAGCGGCGCGCTGACCATTCCGGATCAGGGACCGCAACTCGCCTTGCTGCCGGGCGGACAGGGCCGCGTCGTGGTGCTTCAGGGAGCGGCGGCGGGACCAGCGGAATTGCCGGCATTCGATGTCGTCTTCCCGGTCCTGCATGGCCCGAACGGCGAGGATGGCACGGTGCAGGGTGCGCTGGAATTGTCCGATGTCGCCTATGTCGGCTCGCGCGTGATGGGCTCGGCGGCCGGCATGGACAAGGACGTCGCCAAGCGCCTGATGCGCGAAGCGGGCTTGCCGATCGTTCCCTTTGTCGCGATGTCGGCCGTGGCCCCCACCAGCTACGACGACGCGGTCAGGGCACTGGGGTCGCAGGAGGTCTTCGTCAAGCCCGCCAACATGGGATCATCGGTCGGCGTGTCGAGGGCGCGCACCGCGGAGGAGTTCGAGGCCGGCTGCAGACTGGCGTTCCGCTTCGACACCAAAATCCTGATCGAGCGCGGTGTCGCGCCGATCCGGGAGGTCGAATGCTCCGTGCTCGAGGATGCCGAGGGCCGCGTCCGTGCCTCCCAGCTCGGCGAGATCGTTCCGTCCCACAAGCACGGCTTCTATTCCTACGACGCGAAGTATCTTGATGCGGATGGCGCGCTGCTGCAGGTGCCGGCCGACGTGCCGGCTGCCGTTGCCGAAACCATCAGGGAGCTCGCCATCAAGACATTCGGCGTGCTCGGCTGCGAAGGCATGGCGCGGATCGACTTCTTCCTCCATGGCGAGCAGGCCTTCGTGAACGAGGCGAACACCCTGCCCGGCTTCACCAATATCAGCATGTATCCGCGGCTGTGGGAGGCCAGCGGCCTGCCGCAATCCGAGCTGATGGATGTCCTGATCGGCCACGCCCTGGAGCGTCACAAACGCTCCAGGAAGCTGGCATTCGAGCGCGAGTAGAGCGTTTTCGAGCGAAGTGGCTGCCGGTTCGCGTGAAGAAAACGCGTCAATGCAAGAAGCAGGAGCTTCGGTTCTGATTCATCAGAACCGAATGCTCTAGCCGCGGTTCGTTACGCGCCCTTGTTCGGATTGATCAGGAATTTCTCGCCGGTGGCGCGCTTGCCGTAGACCGCGATGTTGTCGAGCTGCAGGGTCTCCTGCAGCGACACCACCTTGGTGTAGTGGCTGGCGAAGGTCGTCTTCAACTCGGCCACCACGCGCTGGCGCAGCTTGTTGCCGGCCTCCGGACCGATCTTCATCAGGAACGGGAACAGCAGCCAGCCGCCGATGCCCCAGGCCATGCCGAAGCCGCGCGGGAGCTCTATGTCGCGAGTATCGAGGCCGCCATAGACATAGACCTGCTTGTGCACATTCGAGCCGTAGCGGCTGTAGACCTTGGCGGTCTTGTTGATCGCGGTTTCCATCGCGACCAGGATCTGGCCGGCGAGCTTGCCGCCGCCGATCGCATCGAAGGCGATGGTCGCGCCGGTCTCGACCAGCGCGCCGGTGAGCTTGTCCATGAAATCGGGCGCGCTGGAATCGACGACATGCTTGGCGCCGATCTTGTGCAGGATGTCGGCCTGCTCCTTGTTGCGCACGATGTTGACGAGGCCGATGCCGTCCTTGAGGCAGATCCTGTTGAGCATCTGGCCGAGGTTCGACGCCGCCGCCGTGTGCACCAACGCCTTGTGCCCCTCGCGCCGCATCGTCTCGGTCATGCCGAGCGCGGTCAGCGGATTGACGAAGCAGGACGCGCCATCCGCCGGCGTGGTGCCGTCGGGCAGCGGCAGGCATTCGTTGACGCGCAGCGTGCGGTATTGCGCATACATCGCGCCGCCGATCATCGCGACGGTGCGGCCCATCAGCGCTTTCGCCGCGTCCGATGAGCCGGTCCTGATGACGACACCGGCGCCTTCATTGCCGACCGGCATCGACTCGTCGAGCCGCGCGGCGAGGCCGGGCAATGCCGCTTCCGGCACGCGCGCGGTCACCACAGGCAATTCCTTGCTGCCGGTGACCTTTGCCGCCGCCATGTTGGCCGGGCCGATCAGGAGCCCGAGGTCGGACGGGTTGATCGGGGTCGCCTCGACCCGGACCACGACCTCGTCGGGACCGGGCTCGGGGGTCGGGACATTGACCAGCGACAATTCCAGTTCGCCATCCTTCTTGAGCAGCGAACGCAGCTGCAGACCGCTCTTGCCGTCACTCATCCCGACCTCCCTTTTTTGCGTCTTGTTCAGTTCCGATCAGTTGGGGCGCTAGGCCAGCGCCTTCAAGGCCGCCCTGCCCGCGTATTTCGCCTGGGTGCCGAGCTGCTGCTCGATGCGCAGCAGCTGGTTGTACTTGGCGGTGCGGTCGGAGCGCGCCAGCGAGCCGGTCTTGATCTGTCCGCAATTGGTGGCGACCGCGAGATCGGCGATCGTGGAGTCCTCGGTCTCGCCGGAGCGATGCGACATCACGGCGGTGTAGCCGGCCTTGTAGGCCATCTCGATCGCCGCAAGCGTCTCGGTCAGCGTGCCGATCTGGTTGACCTTGACCAGGATCGAATTGCCGCGGCCGTTCTTGATGCCGTCGGCAAGCCGCGTGACGTTGGTGACGAACAAATCGTCGCCGACCAGCTGGCACTTCTTGCCGATCGCATCCGTCAATTCCTTCCAGCCGTCCATGTCGTCTTCCGACATGCCGTCCTCGATGGTGACGATCGGATAGCGGGCGACGAGATCGGCGAGATACTTCACCTGCTCCGAACGCGAGCGGGTCTTGTTCTCGCCGCCGTAGACGTAGGCCCCTTCCTTGAAGAATTCGGTGGAGGCGCAGTCGAGGCCGAGCACGACGTCGTCGCCCGCCCTGTAGCCGGCCGTGCCGATCGCGTTCATGACAAACTCGAGCGCGGCGTCAGCCGACGGCAGGTTCGGTGCGAAGCCACCCTCGTCGCCGACATTGGTGTTGTGGCCGGCCTTCTTCAATTCGCCACGCAACGTGTGGAAGATCTCCGAACCGCAACGCAGCGCTTCGGCAAATGACGTGGCACCGACCGGCAGGATCATGAATTCCTGGAAGTCGATCGGGTTGTCGGCATGCACGCCGCCATTGATGATGTTCATCATCGGCACCGGCAGCGTCCGCGCCGAGGTGCCGCCGACATAACGATACAGCGGCATGTCGAAGGATTCGGCGGCGGCCTTGGCGCAGGCCAGCGAGACGCCGAGGATGGCGTTGGCGCCAAGCCGGCTCTTGTTCGGCGTGCCGTCGAGCTCGATCATGATCTGGTCGATTGCGACCTGCTCCTCGACGGCCTGGTCGCTGAGCGCCTCGAAGATCTCGCCATTGACGGCGGCAACCGCCTTTTCCACGCCCTTGCCGAGATAGCGCGACTTGTCGCCGTCGCGCAGTTCCACCGCCTCATGGGCGCCAGTGGACGCGCCCGACGGCACCGCCGCGCGGCCGATTGACCCATCCTCCAGCACCACATCGACCTCGACCGTGGGGTTGCCGCGGCTATCCAGGATTTCGCGGCCGATGATGTCGACGATGTCAGTCATGAGTACCTCTTGTGGCAGTGAGGGGGTCGGATGGCGGTGCTTCTAGCGCAATGCATCGAGGGGGAAAAGGCCGGGTGACGGACGCCCGATCATAGGCTAGGAGACCCCCACGGAGACCCCGAATGGCGAAGAAATCCAGCAAATCAACGACCTCCCCCGGCCTGCAACTCGGCCGTGCGGTGGAATGGCCCGACGCGCCGGAAAAGGCGCGGCTCGACCGCGTGCCCAATCCGCAGGCTGGTACCGATTATCTGGTACGCTTCACGGTGCCGGAATTCACTTCGATCTGCCCGGTGACCGGCCAACCGGATTTCGCGCATCTGGTGATCGACTATGTGCCGGGCCGCTGGCTCCTGGAATCCAAATCGCTGAAGCTGTTCGCCGCGAGCTTCCGCAATCACGGCGCATTCCATGAGGATTGCACGGTCATGATCGGCCGGCGGATATCAGACGAGATCAAGCCGAAATGGCTGCGCATCGGCGGCTACTGGTACCCGCGCGGCGGCATCCCGATCGACGTGTTCTTCCAGACCGGAAGGCTGCCGAAGGGCCTCTGGGTTCCCGATCAGGGCGTCGCGACTTATCGCGGGCGGGGTTAGGTCGGGCCCCTTCCGTTCGCCACGTCTGCTAAGCCTTGGAAGCCGGCGCAAAAGCCGACATGCATGTCGGCCTTGGGCCCGGGAACTGACATGGCGCTCCCTTCGATGTATGATATGTTCGAGCATGCCTGCTCCACGTGGTTGAAGCGACCACGATTGACACGCTCGTTGTAGGCGGCGGCTAAGCTGGCCGGCCGTGAGCTATCATTTGAAGAAGTCAGGCATAGTGAGCAGACGCGGGCATTATCGTGAGTGGGAGTAGTTCAGCACGGCGAATAGTATACTCGTATTGACGGAGGCAGATTTGGGTAGAATGTTTTTGGATTGCCGAGATTACCCAAGTGAGATGAACTGCACGATCGCGATTTCAGCTGATACTCAAAAGGAGCTTCTGGAAGCAGCGGTACAACACGCTGTCGCGGTGCATGGCCATCAAGATAGTCCAGAATTGCGCCATGAATTGGCGAAGATGATAAAGACCCAGTAGGCGGGCCAATCGGTCCGTGACCGCCACGAAGCGGAAGTGAATGCATGCGCTTTCAAGCTGCGCGACCCACGTAAGCGCGCTTCCTCTACGGGAGCGTCTCAGTGCTTTGGGAGAAGACGGTGACCGCCTTCAATGCTGTGCGTTTTCGAGTGAAGCCGGGGCGCGATCAAGAGTTCTTGGACGCTCACAAGACAATTGGAGCAACCTGGCCGGGTTTATTGCATGCCAGCATTATTAAAACCGGTGACCGTTCCTACTGCATTATCGCTGAGTGGCAAGATATGGACGCGTGCATCGAGGCGCGGCCAGCCATGATTTCCACCCTAAATTCTTTTCGCGACACGCTCGAAGATCTCGGCAACGGTCTCGGCGTAACCGATCCGGTTGCGGGTCCGGTCATCTCATCCCTGAAATAACGGTTGTGGGAATAAGCGGGCCGAGATGACCTGAGGGATCGCCAGGGCTCGACGTCTGGCCGAGCGTCGGCATCGGCCGGACGCCGCTGCTTCAGGAATCTCGCTCAGATGAAGCCGAGCACGACCATCGCGACCGCCGAAACCAGCGTCGCGGTCTTGCCGTGCTGATTTTCGCAGCAACACTTTCGTGATGCGCGCGGAACACGCGCGAAAGCGCTTGAGCTATCGGGACGATTCGCAATCGCGAAAAGGTTCCGCCATCGTTGCAAAAATTCGCGCGGCCAATCGTCACATACACGTCGTCCACCGAGCGTTTCCTCCCGTTTCCAAACATTGCAAACCCATGGAGGATCGACATGGTTACGATCAGCGGGATGAAGACGTTCGCGTCGGGGACATCGATTGGCGCGACGGCTCCGGATTCCATCACGACAGCAAACGGAACGATCTTCGTCGAATACGGCAATGGCGCGGATTCGACCGGTGCCGGCGGCTCGAGCACGATCGTGCAATACGACAACAGCGGCAAGGTCGAGCGGACCTACACGATCGCCGGGTCGGTCGACGGACTGAAATACAACCCTTACACCGGGCAGATCTGGGCGCTGCAGAACCAGGATGGAAACTCCACGCTGACGGTGATCGATCCCGTCACTCACAAGGTGACCGGTCCGCTGAGTTTTGCCAATCCCTCCGCGACCAGCGGCTACGATGACGTCGTGTTCGACGGCAACAGGGTCTTCCTGAGCTACACCAATCCGAACGGCGCCGGCGATCCGACGCTGGTGGAATTGCTGAACGGCGACCATCCGAGCGGCACACTGCTGACGACGACGATCCTGAGCGACGGCGCCACCGGCCTCGACACGGTGACCGGCAAGACCGAGCTCGTTCCGCAGTCTGATCCGGATTCACTGAAGCTCGCCGCCAATGGCGATCTGATCTTCTCCAGCGCAGCCGACGGCTCGATCATCGATATTCAGCACCCCGGAACGGCCAGCCAGGCGATTTCGTTCACGCCGATCGCCGGAATCCCGGCGGCCTCCGTCGGCAATGCCGGCCTCGATGACGTGATCAAGCCGACTGCGACGGCGGGCACGTTCTACATGACCGACACGAAATCAGGGAACGTCTACTCATTCCACGCCAGCGGCCTCAACACCAACGACTACTACGCCGCGGTTGCCCGTCTCGGCGGCTTTGGCCAGGTCGATCCGACCACCGGCGCCTTCACGCCGATCGTCACCGGGCCAAATTTTTCCGCCGCGCACGGCCTGCTCTTCATTCCCGACAAGAATGCGCCGCAGGTGGCGCATGTCGATGCGATCCATACCTTCGCCAGCGCCCCAAACGGGGTGACCGGGCTCGACTCGATCACGATCGCCGGCAAGTATGTGTTCGTGGAGTACGGCAACGGCGTCGACTCGACTGGAGCGGTGCCCGGCGACAGCACGATCATCCAGTATGATCACGCCGGTCATTTCGTGCACGCCTATTCGATCGAGGGATCGGTCGACGGACTGAAGTACAATCCCGAAACCGGAATGGTGTGGGCGTTGCAAAACCAGGACGGCCGTTCCTCGCTGTCGCTGATCGATCCCAACGCCCAGACAGTGACGGCTCACTTCAACTACGCCAATCCGTCTACCTCGCGCGGCTATGACGACGTGGTGTTCAAGGGCAACGAAGTGTTCCTGAGCTACACCAACCCGACCGGAAACGGCGATCCGACCATCGTCAAATTGCTGAACGGCACCAGCCCGAAGCCCGGCGACCTTCTCACCACCGCTCCCGTGCTGCTCGACGGCGCGATCGGCTACGACACCGTCACCGGCAAGATGGAGCTGGTGCCGCAGACCGATCCGGATTCGCTGAAGCTCGCCGCCAATGGCGACCTCATCTTCTCCAGCAACGCCGATGGCGCGATCATCGATATCCAGAATCCCGGCACCTCCAAGCAGGCGATTGCCTTCACCCCGATCCGGGGAATTCCTGCGGGCTCGATCGGCAATGCTGGCCTCGACGATGTCATCAAGCCGAACGCGACGTCGGGCACGTTCTACATCTCTGACGCAAAGGACGGCCACGTCCTGTCGGTGCATGTGAGCGACCTCGATCCCAACGCTTACTATGCATCCGTCGGTGCGCTCGGTGCCTTTGGTCAAGTCGACGAGAACACCGGTGCGTTCACCGCACTGGTCTCGCAGGACAACGCACCGGGCTTCAGCTTCGGCTCGCCGCATGGCGTGGTGTTCGTCCCCGACAAGGACGCGGCGCCGTTTCCGCATATCGACAGCGTCAAGACCTTCCAGGCTCCCACCGACGGATCGACCCAACCGGATTCCGTCACCACCGCACACGGCTCGACCTTCGTCGAGTACGGCAATGGCGCGGATTCGACCGGCGCCGGCGGCTCGAGCACGATCGTCCAGTATGACAAGCACGGCGACATCGAGTTCAGCTACTCGCTGTCAGGATCAGTCGATGGCCTGAAATACAACCCGGTGACGGGCGATATCTGGGCGTTGCAAAACCAGGATGGCAATCCCACCCTGACGCTGATCAACCCGGAGACGCATGCGGTCTCGGCACCGCTCAGCTACGCCGATTCGTCGGCCAGCCGTGGCTATGACGACGTCGTATTCAAGGGCGACAAGGTGTTCCTGAGCTTCACCAATCCGGTCAATCCGGGCGATGCGACCGTGGTCCAGTTGCTCAACGGCGATCATCCGACCGGCACGCTGACCACCAAGCCGATCCTCGAATTCGGCGCGACCGGACTCGACACCGTGACCGGCAAGATGGAGGTCGTCCCGCAAAACGATCCCGACTCGCTGAAGCTTGCGCCAAATGGCGACCTATTGCTGTCGAGCGGCGACGACGGCACCATCATCGACATCAAGGCCCCCGGAACCACCCACCAATTGGTGTCATTCACGCCGATAGCCGGCGTCGGCGCCAAGGCCGGCCTTGACGACGTCATCGAGCCGGGAGCCAAATCCGGCACCTTCACGCTGACCGATACGGCGACCAACAAGGTCTTTTCGTTCCACGCAACAGGGTTGAACCCCGACGATTTCTACGCCTCGGTTGGGAGCCTGAAGGCGTTCGGTCAGGTCGACCCGCACACCGGCACCTTCACGCCGCTGCTGTCCGCCGACAACGCGCCGGGATTCAACTTCAGTTCGCCGCATGGCGTCAGCTTCACGCCCGATCCCTCGCCGGCTCCGGTTGCGGCCGACCATGGCGGCCCATGGGTCAGTGCCGCCGGCGATGGCTTCGCATTTGCCAGTGGCGGCCACACCGGCGATGCGGCCAACAACGCCCCGCACGGCTTCTTGGGAGGTGCCTCAGCCGCGGACACGCTTGCGCAGCTTGCGTCCGATGCCTCCCAATCGGCGCATGGCGGCCCTGAGGTGGAGCACGACGTTTCGGCGATCTTTGCCGCGATGGGCATGCACACCTTCCATCTGATCTAGCGGTCG
Source organism: Bradyrhizobium altum (assembly GCF_020889705.1). Lineage (GTDB taxonomy): Bacteria > Pseudomonadota > Alphaproteobacteria > Rhizobiales > Xanthobacteraceae > Bradyrhizobium > Bradyrhizobium altum. The sequence continues at coordinate 13,323 of NZ_JACMYP010000108.1, forward strand.
GAAACCCATGATGGGCTGCGAGGGGATGCAAGGTTCCTCTCGCAGCACCGCTCACTCTGAGCGGCTCGCGAGCGCGTCCGCCGGGCGCGTCTGCCGTGGCGAAGCGAGATTGTTGAGTAGCCAACAGGAACTGAGCCACCAATGCCGAATTGGCCTAGGTCAATTTGCGTCCCACGCAAATCACAACCGGGCTTGCACATTCGATGACACGCTCGGCCGTTCTCGTCGTCGAAGACGATTTCCTGATCCGCATGCAGGCAGCTGACATGGTCGAGGCCGCTGGGTTCCACTCCATTGAAGCCAGGAACGCCGATGACGCGATAGCGATCCTTGAAACGCGTGACGACATCCGGGTGATTTTCACCGATATCCAGATGCCCGGCTCAATTGACGGCTTGAGGCTTGCGCATGTCGTTCGCCATCGTTGGCCGCCGATTGCGATCATTGCCACGTCAGCCACCGACGTAACCCTCGACGACCTCCCGGCCGGCGGTCATTTCATTGCCAAGCCGTACAGCCTCGCCGACGTCGGGATGCACCTCCGGCAGGTTACGGCTGACCAATAGTGGGGATTGCGCGCCGGCGTTGCCTGGACGCCAATTGGTTGCTGCGGTCCGGCATGCGATCAATGCGCCCGAGGTCAGGATATACGGCCTGTCATGACTCGGCTCCGTTGTCGAACATGTTGCGAAAGCCGCGCGGCAGCCGCGCCTCGCCTTCAGGCTTATTGCAATGAGGACATGGCGACCCGGCCCCACAACACGTGCAGGCGTCGGGACCTGTCCATGGCTGATCCTCGTGGCTCTCACAGACCCAGCGCGTGTCATCACAAAGGATGCAATGACCGATCATGACAGCTGGGCGGACGTGCGGAACAATCGCCAGCCCAAATAGCTAAAAGTGCCCGACCATTGATGCACCAATGTGGCGCAGTGAGCGCAGTGAAACTTTCCACTGCGATCATTGCGATCCTGTGAAGCCTCATATGTGGCGCCACAGCTCTCGCAGGAAAAATATACTGAAATGTGAGGTAAACTGATCATTTGGCTGCGCTGCTCCCAGGGTGGGGCGAAAGCGCGACCGGCGTTCTCATCACCGATAGAAGCCACGGGCCGGGCGGCGATGCCGGAAGCATACGCCGATCCGGCTGGCAGCGATAGGGCCACGATCAAGAGCGATGAGGTCGGACATCCGGTCTGAACACTGACGGATGTTTCTTTCAAGGCCGAGACCACCATTGAAGCGGCCTTGCAGGGACATTCGATATCACGGTATCCGCACCTGGCATTTCAAACACTGAAAGCAGCAGACATCCGGATCAATGCAAGCGAAGCCGGCTGGCACATGGTCAGCGCGCGTACCGCTCTCGCCTCTCACATAAGCATAGCCATCCGCCTGAGACAGAATAGCTACGTCGATGCTCCCGCAGCGCGGGCACTCCAGGTCTACGGTCCATCTATCGCGCGCGACCATGGGTCAATATTGCCTTGTTGGAGCGACGTTGATCAGGCTTCGGTGTCGAGCTTTGCCATGATCACGTTAATGGTGGGGCTGATTATCGCCACTGACGAGATATTGCAGCTCCGGCGCGCTAACCACGCCAGACGACCACAGCGACCAAGCAGAGCAGAAGAAACAGCGGCACGATGACCGGCGGCACAATTCAGTCGGGTCAAGCGACATCCGGACAACGCGCACGCTCCTTCATCACCACGGCGGGAGCGTTCGTTACCCTCGGTCACCGCTAGAGGCCGCGTTGGAAGCACGGTGATAGGGCACGCTACGCGCATCTTGTTTGAATAGCGAGCACTAAGGCGACTGAGCGACACAATGCCCTGATGCTTATGTGTCCATGACCTGAGGGATCGCTAGGGCTCGACGTCCGGGCGCAGGTCGGCATCGGCCGGTCGCCGCTGCTTCAGGAATCTCGCGCAGATGAAGCCGAGCACGACCATCACGGCGGCGGCGGAAACGAGCGTCGCGGTCTTGCCGGCATGTTGCAGGCCGAAGCCATAGGCGATCGGGCCGACGGTCTGCCCCATGAAAAAGAAGAACGAGTGCAGCGACAGCGCGGTGGCGCGCGCCTCGACCGACAGCTCGCTGGCGAACACCTGCAGGCAGCCATGGATCATGTAGAAGCCGAGGCCCATCACCAGGAGGCCGGCCATCTGCAGCTTCCAATGCGGCCCGAAGGCGACGCCGACCAGCTGGATCCCGACCAGCGTTGCGCCGACGACCATCATGCCCCTCACGCCGATCAACGGCAGCAGGCGCGCCACCGTCAGCGTGTAGAGCAATCCGCCGATCGCAAAGCCCGCGATCACGATGCCGGCGATCGACAGCGAGGTCTCGCCGAGTTCGAACAGGAACGAGGCGATGAAGGGAAACAGCCCGAGCACGCAGCAGCCTTCGATGAAGACCGCCGAATAGCAGATCCGCGCGTTCGGATTGGTGAAGATGGTGCGATAGCCGTGACGCAGCGCCTTCAGGCTTGTGCGCGGCGGACGGTTCAACGCAGCGCCGCGGAAGCCGGCCGCAACCGCCAGTGCTACGACGATCACGAGGCCGCCGAGCACGGCGAGCACACCGCGCCAGCCGAGGAAATCGCCGATCAGACCGGAGGCCGTGGCGCCGAGCAGGTTGCCGGTCATCGAGCCTGCGAGCGTTCGCCCGATCGCAAGCTGCCGCTTGTCGGGGCCGACGAGATCGCTGGTCAGCGACAGCGCCACCGGAAACACGCCGCCCGAGCCGATGCCGGCGAGGACGCGGGTCACGAACAGCATCGGGAACGAAGTCGAGAGTGCGCCAAGGATGTTGGCGACGCCGAGCAGGACGAGGCAGATCGTCATCAGCCGCGCCTTGCCGAACAAATCGGCGGCGGCGCCGATCGCCGGCTGGACCGCAGCAAAGGTGAAGGCGAACACCGCAGCGAAGCTCGCCGCGGTCGCGATGCTGACGCCAAAATCCTCCGCGACATGCGGCAGCACCGGATCGAGTGCGCGCACCGACAGGCTCGCCGCGAAGGTCGCCAGCGTGATGACATTGAGGGCCGGCGGCATGCCGCTCGTTGCGGTCATGTCGTTATCCGCCGATCAGGCTGCCGTCTTGGCGAGCGCGTCGAACTGCATCAGCCGCTTGACGAGGGATTCGAAGTCGCGGAGCGGCACCATGTTGGGACCGTCGGACGGCGCGTGATCCGGATCGGGATGGGTCTCGATGAACACGCCGGCGACGCCGACCGCGACCGCGGCGCGCGCCAGCACCGGTACGAATTCGCGTTCGCCGCCCGAGGACGTGCCCTTGCCGCCCGGCTGCTGCACCGAATGGGTGGCGTCGAAGATCACAGGCGCGCCGGTGGTGCGCGCCAGGATCGGCAACGCGCGCATGTCTGACACCAGCGTGTTGTAGCCGAACGACGCGCCGCGCTCGGTGACCAGCACATTGGCATTGCCGGCGCCGGTGATCTTGCTGGCCACATTCGCCATGTCCCATGGCGCCAGGAACTGGCCCTTCTTGACGTTGACGACCTTGCCGGTCGCGGCCGCAGCCAGCAGGAGATCGGTCTGCCGGCACAGGAAGGCCGGGATCTGCAGCACGTCGACCGCCTGCGCCGCCTCAGCGCACTGGTCGGGTTCATGCACGTCGGTCAGCACGGGCAGCCCGAGCGAAGAACGGATCTCGGCGAAGATCGGCAGCGCCTGCTTCAACCCGATGCCGCGCGCGGCCGACGCGCTGGTGCGGTTCGCCTTGTCGAACGAGGTCTTGTACACCAGCCCGATCTTGAGCCTGGCCGCGATCTCCTTCAGTGCGGACGCCACTTCGAGCGCATGCGCGCGGCTCTCGAGCTGGCAGGGACCGGCGATGATCGAGATCGGCAAGGCGTTGCCGAATTTGGCCGATCCGACGGCAACGATCGGCGCGGCGGCTGGCGCGGAAACCTGATTGGTCAAATGCTGCATCCTTTTGCCGGCGACCATGCAATCCCGCGCCCGAGGGATCAAGCCATCCGGCACGATGAGGGGGTTGCGCTGACGCGGTGGGTGCGCCGTGCTATCACAATCCTGCCCCAACCGCTCCTATAAGTTGTTGCGGAACGGATTCCCATGAGGAACGAAATGCGCATATCGGTTGTGATCGGAGCTGTGACCGCCCTGTCGGCGATGCCGGGCCTGGCGCACGCCCAGACCAGCAGCCAGCCTGGCGTCGTCACCGGCGGCGCCGCAGGCGTCACCGTCAACGGCAAGCCGGCCGCGCGCAGCGGCGACACCACCAGCAATGGCGGCCCACTCGTCGAGGGCGTACCCAACGTCCTGATCAACGGCAAGCCGGCCGTGGTGATGGGCGATCGCACGCATTGCGGCGGCAAGACGACCTCAGGCAGCCACGGCGTCTTCATCAATGGCAAGCCGATGGTGACCCAAGGCGATCAGACGTCGGGCTGCCCGCAATAACTGTCCGGTGATCGGGCGCGACGAGGGCTCGTCATCGCGCCCCGATCGCTACCGCGTCACTTGACCGCCGAGAACGACGTCGGCACCAACAGCTGGTTGACGATGTTGAGGACGATCTGGCCGTCCTCCTCGGTCTTGGCGCGCGCGGTGATCCATTCCGGATCGGTCACGAACGCGGTCCACTTCTTCTCGCGCTCGGCGAGCGATTCCCAGGCCAGCAGATAGGTCAGTTCCTGGTTGGATTCACCGACCAGCGTCGTGAAGAAGCCGGCCTGCTTGATGCCGTGCTTGTCCCACAGCTTCAGCGTGATGGTCTCGAAGCGCTTCAGCAGCGCCGGCAGCCGGCCCGGCAGGCAGCGATAGACGCGGGTCTCGTAGATCATTGGCAGTCCTCCCAGATTTCTGTGCGGGCGGTTATAACCAGCGCCTTCCGGACTGTCTTGAGGGGGTGACAACATGGCACCCCTGCTCGCGACAGGCGGCCATTTCCGCAATGTTGTTGCAATGTTACTTGCCCTACAACCGGCCGTACGGGAACTGGACCCAAAAGCACATGCGGATACTGCTGGTTGAAGACGAGGCCGAAATGGCGGCGGCGCTGTCACAGGCGCTGAAGGGCTACGACATGGTCGTCGATCACGTGCCGACCCTTGCCGAGGCCGAGGAAGCGATTTCCGCGGACGTGCACGGCGCCGTCCTGCTCGACCGCCAGCTTCCCGACGGCGATGGCCTCACGCTGATCCCGAAGCTGCGCGCCAAGGCCGATGGCGTTCCGATCATCGTGCTGACCGCGCGCGGCGACCTCGCCGACCGCATCACCGGCCTCGACAGCGGCGCCGACGATTATCTGGCCAAGCCGTTCGCCGTCGAGGAGCTGTTGGCGCGGCTGCGCGCCGTGCTGCGCCGTCCCGCCGGCGTGCAGTTCGAGATCATCAAGGCCGGCCGGATGGCGTTCGACTGCAGCCATCGCGAGGCCAGCGTCAATGGCCGCCCGCTCGAGCTGCCGCGGCGCGAGCTGCTGGTGCTGGAGACGCTGCTGCGCCGCATGGGTCGCACCGTGCTGCGCGCGACACTCGAGGAAGCCGTCTACAATTTCGAGGACGAGATTCAGTCGAACGCGCTCGATGCCCACGTCTCGCGGCTGCGGCGCAAGCTCGCCGACTCCGATGCCGGCGTCGAAATCCACAGCATCCGGGGCGTGGGCTACCTGCTGAAGCAGTCGTCATGAGCCAACCCGCCGATCACTACTGCCTGCACTCGCAACTGAGCTGGCGCCTGGTTGCGCTGCAGGCAGCCCTGCTGACCGGACTGGTGCTCACGGTGCTTGGCGCACTGTGGGCATCGGGCTTCCTGCTGGTCAACCGGGATGAAGATCGCGTCATCGACGTCGTGCAATCGGCCGTCGCGCGCAATGCGCAGGGCGCACTCGTGCTGCGTCCGACCGACGATCTCAACAAGCTGCGCGCCGAGATTCCCGATCTCTGGTTCGCCGTGCGGGACCGCGAGGGGCACACGCTCTCGGAAGGCGACGTGCCACCCGATTTCGCGCGGATCGGCAACGCCCTCGATCATATCAGCCAGGCGCGGCTCGGTTACCAGATGCTGGAGGACAGTCCGGGCAAGCCGGCGGCGCGGCTGAAGCGCGTCAACACCGATGCCGGAAACGTCCAGATCCTCACCGCGACGCAAGGCCGGATGACCGGGACCAAGGCTCTGCTGGTGATGGCGGCGACGTGCCTGGGCAGCACCCTGCCCGGCCTGTTGCTGATGGCGTGCGCCACCTTCATCGCGACGCCGATGGTGGTGCGGCGCGCCTTCGCCGGCATCGAGTCCGCGTCCGACGAGGCCCGCCGGATCGATTTCCGCCAGCGCGGCAGCCGGCTATCGGCCGACCATTTGCCGCTCGAAGTCGCGCCGCTGGTGAGCGCCGTCAACGATGCGCTGAAGCGGCTCGACGACGGCTATTCGCGCCATCAGCGCTTCGTCGCGGACGCCGCGCACGAATTGCGCACGCCGATCGCGATCCTCAACACGCGACTGGAGTCGCTGCCCGCGGGGGCAGAGAAAACCCGCCTGCTCGAGGATGCGGCACGGCTTGCGACGCTCGCCGAGCAGCTGCTCGACATCCAGCGTTTCGACCAGTGCCGCAATCCGTTCGGCCGCGTCGATCTCGTCGCGGTCGCGCGCAATGTCGCCGCCGACCTCGCGCCGCTCGCGATCGCGGCCGGTTACGAATTGTCGCTCGATACCGCAACCGATCGGGTCGAGACGCTGGGCGACCGCGCTGCGCTAGAGCGTGCGCTGACCAATCTCGTGCAGAACGCCATCCAGCATGGCGGCCGCCGCGGCACCATCACCATCCATGTCGGCAGCGCCGCGACAATCGACGTCACCGATGAAGGCAACGGCATTCCGAAGGATGAGCGCACGCGGATCTTCGATCCGTTCTATCGGCTTGCGCCGCTCGATCGCGGCGCCGGCCTCGGACTCAACATGGTGCGCGAGATCGCAAGACTGCATGGCGGTCATGTCTCCGTGCTCGATGGCCCGAAGGGCGGCGCGAGCTTCCGTCTCACATTACCGCCGGCACCGTTCGCATCGTGATGCCAGCGCGTTTTCGAGCGAATCCTGTCCCGGACTTGATCCGGGATGGCACCGGCTCGCGTGAAGAAAACACATCCGACGAGAGTCTGGAGCCCGTTCCGATTCAATCGGAACGGGCTCCAGCAACATCGCGCAATGTTGTCGCAATGCAGGCCCCGCAAAGAGGAGAACGCGCCGCGCAATCGAGTCGAGGCGCGGCGACACTTTGCTGGGAATCCCAATGTCACATGATCTCCTGTCTTTCTTCACGGCGTGGATGGCAGCCCCCGGCCGCGTCGGCGCCATCGCGCCCTCGGGCACAGCGCTCGCCGAACTGATCACGCGCGACATCAGCGCCAACACCGGTCCGGTGCTGGAGCTCGGTCCTGGAACGGGCGCCTTCACCTATCAACTGCTGAAGCGCGGCGTGCGCCAGCAGGATCTCACGCTGATCGAATACGGTTCGGATTTCATGCGGCTGCTGCAGCTCCGCTTTCCCGGTGCGCGCGTGCTGTGGATGGACGCCGCGCGGCTGGCCTCGGAACGGCTGTATGAGGGCGCGCCGGTCGGCGCCGTGGTCAGCGGACTGCCGCTGCTCAACATGTCGCCGCGCAAGGTGATATCGATCGTCAGCGGCGCATTCAGCTACATGCGTCCCAATGGCGCGTTCTATCAATTCACCTACGGCATGCGCTGCCCGGTGCCGCGGCCGATCCTCGACCGGCTCGGTCTGCGCGCCACGCTGGTCGATCGCGCCATCCTCAACGTGCCGCCCGCCGCGGTCTACCGGCTGACGCGACGCCCGCAATACAAGCTCATCACGCGCGACGTCGCCCCTGCGGCCGATGCAGGCGTCTCACCGATCAAGAAGGAACGCCGGGCCAGCAAGGACTGCGCCGCCGTGTGACGGCGCAGCTGATGGCGGCTTACATCAGCCGGCTCTGCTTCGCTGCTGCCTCGATGAACGACGCAAACAGCGGGTGCGGCTCAAACGGCCGCGACTTCAGCTCGGGGTGGAACTGGACGCCGATGAACCAGGGATGGTCCTCGTATTCGACGATCTCCGGCAGCACACCATCGGGCGACATGCCGGAGAAACGCAGGCCGTGCTGCTCGAGGCGGTCCTTGTAGGCGGTGTTGACCTCGTAGCGATGGCGGTGCCGCTCGGAAATCTCGGTCGCGCCGCCATAGACCTGCGAGACGCGGCTGCCGCGGTTCAGCGCCGCGGGATAGGCGCCGAGCCGCATGGTGCCGCCGAGGTCGCCGCTCTGCGAGCGCTTCTCGAGCTCGTTGCCGCGCAGCCATTCGGTCATCAGGCCGACCAGCGGCTCGTTGGTCGGGCCGAACTCGGTCGAGTTGGCCTCCTCGATTCCGACGAGATTGCGCGCCGCCTCGATCACGGCCATCTGCATGCCGAAGCAGATGCCGAAATACGGCACGTCACGCTCGCGCGCGAACTGCGCCGCACGGATCTTGCCCTCGGCGCCGCGCTGGCCGAAGCCGCCGGGCACCAGGATGCCGTTGACGTGCTCGAGGAACGGCGCCGGGTCCTCGTTCTCGAACACCTCGCTCTCGATCCAGTCGAGATTGACCTTCACCTTGTTGGCGATGCCGCCGTGCGAGAGCGCCTCGATCAGCGATTTGTAGGCGTCCTTCATGCCGGTGTACTTGCCGACGATCGCGATCGTCACCGCACCTTCCGGATTGCGGACGCGCTCGTTGATGACGTTCCAACTCTGCAGCGCCGGCGGAATCTTCGCCGTAATGCCGAACGCGGCCAGCACCTCGTCGTCGAGGCCGGCGGCGTGATAGGCCTCTGGCACGGCGTAGATGTTGTCGACGTCGCGCGCCTCGATCACGGCGCTCTCGCGTACGTTACAGAACAGGCCGAGCTTGCGCCGTTCTTCCTTCGGGATTTCACGGTCGGTGCGGCACAGCAGGATGTCCGGCTGGATGCCGATCGAGCGCAACTCCTTGACCGAGTGCTGCGTCGGTTTTGTCTTGAGCTCGCCGGCACTTGGAATGTACGGCAAAAGCGTCAGGTGAATGTAGACGGCGTGATCGCGCGGCAGCTCGTTCTTGAGCTGGCGGATCGCCTCGAAGAACGGCAGGCCCTCGATGTCGCCGACGGTGCCGCCGATCTCGACCAGCACGAAATCGTAGTCGTCGTTGCCCGACAGCACGAATTCCTTGATCGCGTTGGTGACGTGCGGGACCACCTGGATGGTGGCGCCGAGATAGTCGCCGCGGCGCTCCTTGGTGATGATGTCCTGGTAGATTCGCCCGGTCGTGATGTTGTCGGCCTTGGTGGCCGGACGACCAGTGAATCGCTCGTAATGGCCGAGATCGAGATCAGTCTCGGCGCCGTCGTCGGTCACGAACACTTCGCCGTGCTGATACGGCGACATCGTTCCGGGATCGAGGTTGAGATAGGGATCGAGCTTGCGAAGGCGGACTTTGTAGCCTCGGGCCTGCAACAGAGCGCCAAGCGCCGCCGATGCCAGACCCTTTCCGAGCGAGGAGACCACGCCGCCGGTGATGAATATGTACCGCGCCATGGGACTTTACCTTTAAGCCGACTCCAGCGATTCGCAAAACGAATCGGCTGTTCCCGGCAAACAATCCACCGGGCTGTGGGTTACATTAAATTGGAAGCGATTTCAGAGCATTGATGGGGATTTCTGATGCAGGATGCCAGCGGTGCATCCTGCATGGCGCCCCTGCTTTATTGTGACCGTGGTGCCTGCGGGCCGCTCGGAGCCTGCTGCCCCTGCTGCTCGTCGGTCTTCTTCAGCGAATCGAGGATGCCGCCGGAGGTCGGTGCAGTGATCGGCGCGCCGCTGGCCGGCTGGGTCTGCGCCGGTGCGCCGGTGCCGATGATCGAGCTCGGCTTGCGGTCGTAGCCCGCATACCAGGACAGGAACAGGCTGGTGAGGAAGAAGCCGGCCGCGAGGATCGCGGTGGTCCGCGACAACAGATTCGCGGTGCCGCGGCTCGACATGAAGCCGGCGCCGCCGCCCATGCCAAGGCCGCCGCCTTCGGATTTCTGCAACAAAACAGCGCCGATCATGACGGCGACGATCATGAGATGGATAATGATAACGACAGTCTGCATCGCAAGCCTTCCGTCACAAGCCGCCAAGCGGCCAGACAAACGGCGCTATCGGCTTTGCGGTTTTTCGTGAAGTCGCGCCCTGTTACACGATTGGACCGGGCATTGTCACCCCCGAGATAGTCGCAATGGCTGACATCACAAGCGGTGCGGATTGCATCAGCTCGAGGCTTGATCGGAACCGGCCCTTTCCATTATAATAGACAAATGGATACTTTGATAGACGATCTGAGCCAACGCCTGGCGCAGCGGATCCGGCTCGAGCGCGACGGCCGGGGCTGGTCACTGGCCGAGCTTGCCGAACGCTCCGGCGTCTCGAAGGCGACGATCAGCAAGATCGAGCGCGCGGAGGTCAGCCCGACCGCGGTCGTGCTGGTGCGCCTCGCCTCGGCCTTCGACCTCACGCTGGCCGGGCTGATGTTGCGCGCCGAAGGACAGGGCGAGCGACTGTCGCGCGCCGCTACGCAGCCGATCTGGAGCGATCCGGAAACCGGCTATCTGCGCCGCCAGGTGTTCAGCCGTCCCGATCATCCGGTCGAGCTGGTGCGGGTGGAAATGCCGCCGAAGCAATCCGTGACCCTGCCCGCCTCGTCCTACGCCCATATCCGCCAACTGGTCTGGGTGCTGAGCGGCAGCCTCGTCATCACCGAAGCCGGCGCGCGCAATGTGCTCGGCGCCGGCGATTGCCTCGGCTTCGGCCCGCCCGCCGAGACCATCTTCGCCAACGAAACCAACGCCGGCTGCACCTACGTGGTCGCCCTGGCCCGGAGCTGATGCATGTCGCACTTCGCCATCAAGCCGCTCGAGGACGGGCCGGATCTGCGCAACGCGCTCGGCGCGCTGCTGGTCGAGACCGTCGCGAGCGGCGGCTCGGTGAGCTTCATGCATCCACTGCCGTTAAATGACGCGAAGGCATTCTGGCAGGATTCGCTTGGCGCCGCGGCGCGCGGCGAGCGAGTCGTGCTCGGCGCGTTCGACAGCGACAGCCTGATCGGCACCGTGACGCTGCTGCTGAAGCTGCCGCCGAACCAGCCGCATCGCGCCGAGATCGCCAAGATGATGACGCGCGTGAGTCACCGCAACCGCGGCGTGGCGACCGCATTGCTGCGCGCCGCCGAGCAGCTGGCGATCGCGCACGGGCGCACGCTGCTGGTGCTCGACACCGCCGTCGACGACGGCGCCGCGCTGCTTTACGAAAAGCAGGGCTTTCAGCTCAGCGGCATCATCCCCGACTACGCGCTGAAGCCGCATGGCGGCCTCACCGGGACGATGATCTACTGGAAGAAGATCGGAGTGACGACGGCCGAGTGAATCAGCAATCCCGTCATCCTGAGGCGCGAGCCTTGCGGCGCAATTGCGCCGCTGGGCGAGCCTCGAAGGATGCACGGCCACCAGCCGGGCCGTCGATCCTTCGAGACGCGCGCAAGAGCGCGCTCCTCGGGATGACGGTGTGAGAGCTCGGTTTGAATAGGCAGCCCTAACAGCCCGCGGCGATCGCCAAAAAGTCCGACGCCTTCAGGCTGGCGCCGCCGACAAGCGCGCCGTTGACATTGGCGACGGCCATCAGCTCGGCGGCATTCGACGGCTTCACCGAGCCGCCATAGAGGATCCTGATCCGGTTTCCCTCGCCCTTGAAGCGATCAGTGAGCTGACCTCGGATAAACCTGTGAACTTCCTCGACATCTCTGGCGGTCGGGGTCAGGCCGGTGCCGATTGCCCAGACCGGCTCATAGGCCACCACCAGATTGGCCGCGGTCGAGCCGTCGGGCAGCGAGCCCGCAAGCTGGGTGCCGCAGACGTCGAGCGTCTTGCCGGCGTCGCGCTGCTCGCGCGTCTCGCCGATGCAGACGATCGCGGTCAGGCCGGCGCGCCAGACGGCCTCCGCCTTCTGCCGAATCAAGGCGTCGGTCTCGCCATGGTCGGCGCGCCGCTCGGAATGGCCGACGATGATGGCGACCGCGCCGAGATCCCTAAACATTTCCGCCGAGAGGTCGCCGGTGTGGGCGCCCGACGCCTTCGGATGGCAATCCTGGGCGCCGACGGCGACCTTTGAGCCGCGCGCCTTGTCGGCAAAGGCCCCAACCAAAGTCGCCGGCGGACAGACCAGGAGATCGGCCTTCCCGGCGACATCGCCGGCGCCGGCCAGCATCGCATCGAACTCGGCAAAAGAGGATTTCAGGCCGTTCATTTTCCAGTTGCCGGCGATCAGCGGCCGGATGGCGTCGGTCATGTCGGATTTCCCATCATTCAAGCGTGTTCCTGCGCTATCAGAGCCGGGCGGCGACTTCCAGCGTGTGGCTTCGCGCCTGCCGTGCGACGCTTCCGCCCGCGCGCCCGAGGTTGCGGGGGGACACGAGCCACTTTATAAGCGTTTTCAATTCGGTGACGCCCTGCTGCTGGACAAAAAGTCCCAACTTTTAGTCCCACTTGGGTACGACCCGGTTCCCCTCCTGTAAAACAAGTTGGACCCATGCTTCGAGGAATGCGGAAAGCCTCATCAAACTGGCTCGGCAAGACGATTATGGCCGTGGTGATGGGCGTTTTGATCGTCAGTTTCGGAATTTGGGGCATTGCCGACATCTTCAAGGGGTTTGGCCAGTCGACCTTCGCCAAGGTGGGCGGGACCGAGATTTCGGCCGAGCAGTTCCGCCAGATCTATACCGACCGCCTGCAGCAGCTTGGCCGCCAGTTCGGCCGTCCGCTGACCCCGGACCAGGCGCGTGCCTTCGGGATTGACCGCCAGGTGCTGCAACAGACGCTCGCGGAGGCCGCGCTGGACGAGGAAGCGCGCCGCATGGGCCTCAACCAGTCCGATGCCGAGGTGCTGCGCACCATCTACAACGATCCGAACTTCAAGGGCCTCAACGGCCAGTTCGATCCGCAGCGCTTCCAGTCCGTGATCCGCAACTTCGGCTACACCGAGGGCCGCTATATCGCCGAGCAGCGCCGCGTCGGCCTGCGGCGACAGATAGCCGGCACCATCTCTTCTGGAATCGAGCCGACCAAGGCCGTGGTCGAGGCGCTGACCCGTTTCCAGAACGAGCAGCGCTCGATCGACTATGTCACGCTCGGCGCCGCACAGGCCGGCACCATCGATCCGCCCTCACCCGAGGCGCTGGCCGCCTATTTCGAGGACCACAAGGTCCAGTTCCGCGCGCCCGAGTACCGCAAGATCGCCTTCGTCGCGATCACGCCGGAAGAAATCGGCAAGTGGGAGACCGTGTCCGACGAGGATGCCAAGAAGATCTTCGAGGAGCGCAAGGACCGGCTCAGCACGCCGGAGAAGCGCGAGGTCTCGCAGATCGTGTTTCCGGACGCCGGAGAGGCGCAGGCCGCCCGCGCCCGCATCGCCTCGGGCACCTCGTTCGACGACATCGCCAAGGAGCGCAAGCTCAATCCCGCCGACGTCAATCTCGGTCTGGTCACGAAGTCGGCGATCCTCGATCCGGCCGTCGGCGACGCCGCCTTCTCCCTGCCCGCGAGTGAAGTCAGCCAGCCGGTCCAGGGCCGCTTCGGCGTGGCGCTGGTCAAGGTCGGGAAGATCGAGCCCGGCGTGACCCCGAACTATGAGAGCCTTGCGCAGCAGGTGAAGAACGAGATCGCGACCGAGCGCGCCCGCGCCAAGGTCGCCGAGCTCCGCGACAAGATGGAAGACGAGCGCGGCGGCGGCTCCAGCGTGATCGACGCGGCGCAGAAGCTGAAATTGACCGCTGTCACCATCGACGCGATCGATCGCTCGGGGCGTCTGCCGAACGGCCAGGTCGCGTCAAATATTCCGCGCGGCCTCGACGTGGTGTCGCAGGCCTTCAACAGCGACGTCGGCGTCGACAACGATCCGATCCAGTTCAACAACGGCTATGTCTGGTACGACGTAACAGGCATCACGCCGTCGCGCGAGCGCACCCTCGAGGAGGTCCGCGACCAGGTCGAGGCCAAGTGGCGCGAGGACCAGATCTCCGCCAAGCTGCGCGCCAAGGCGACCGAGATCGTCCAGAAGCTCGACAGCGGCGCCAAGCTCGCCGACGAGGCCACGGCGGCCGGCGTCAAGGTCGAGACCGCTGCGAACTTCCGCCGCGAGGCCACGCTGCCCAACGTGCCGGCCGGCGTGATCGCGGCCGCATTCCGCACCGCCAAGGACGGCGACGGACAGACCTCCGCGGCCGGCGGCAGCCAATGGGTGGTGTTCCGCGTCACCGATGTGACGGTGCCCCCGGTCGACTTCGCGTCCAACGAGGTCAAGCAGCTGAGCGAGGCGCTGCGGCGCTCGTTGAGCGACGAGCAGGTCGCGCAATATGTCGCGAAGATCGAGACCGATATCGGTGTGACCGTCAACCAGGCAGCCTTCGCGCAGGTGACAGGCGCAAATAATTGAGCATGATCGGGACAGCGCGGCGACGCGCTGCGCGCCGACCAAGCTCCAACAACAGACCCTGAGCCAGCGAATGGACGACCTGAAATCGATCATCGGAAAAGTCGCCACCGGCGCCACGCTGACGCGTGAAGAAGCGGCGTCCGCCTTCGACAGCATGATGTCGGGCGAAGCCACGCCCTCGCAGATGGGCGGGCTGTTGATGGCGCTGCGGGTGCGCGGCGAGACCGTCGAAGAGATCACCGGCGCGGTCAGCGCGATGCGCGGCAAGATGCTGCGGGTCACCGCACCGGCGGAGGCCGTCGACATCGTCGGCACCGGCGGCGACGGCTCGGGCTCGGTCAACGTCTCGACCTGCG
>NZ_JACMYP010000109.1 GCF_020889705.1 Bradyrhizobium altum
GGTGCCGTCGCCGGACGGCAAGCTCAACCCGCTGGTGCTCGCGGCCGCCCATCTCGGCGGCGTCTCGGAAATCTACCGCGTCGGCGGCGCCCAGGCGGTGGCGGCGCTGGCCTACGGCACCGCGACCATCGCGCCGGTCGCCAAGATCGTCGGCCCCGGCAACGCTTATGTCGCCGCGGCCAAGCGGCAGGTGTTCGGCAAGGTCGGCATCGACATGATCGCCGGCCCCTCCGAGGTGCTCGTCATTGCCGACAACACCGGCAATGCGGACTGGATCGCGGCCGATCTGCTGGCGCAGGCCGAGCACGACGTCAGCGCGCAGTCGATCCTGATCACCGACAGCCCACGGCTCGCGGCCGATGTCGAGCGCGCGGTCGAGGCGCAGCTTGCGACGCTGCCGCGTGCGGCGATTGCGCGCGCTTCGTGGGACGATTTTGGCGCCGTGATCATGGTGGCAAAGCTCGACGACGCGGTCGAGCTCGCCAATGCGATCGCAGCCGAGCATCTGGAGATCATGACCGCGGACGCCGAGGGCCTGTCGAAAAAGGTCCGCAACGCCGGGGCGATCTTCCTCGGGCCCCATACCCCGGAGGCGATCGGCGACTATGTCGGCGGCTCCAACCACGTGCTGCCGACCGCGCGCTCGGCGCGGTTCTCCTCAGGCCTCGGGGTGCTTGACTTCATGAAGCGAACCTCGATCCTGCGGTGCGGGCCGGATCAGCTTCGTGCGCTCGGGCCCGCCGCGATGACGCTCGGCCAGGCCGAGGGTCTCGATGCCCATTCACGTTCCGTCGGATTGCGCCTCAACCTCTCATGAACAAGCCACCAGACGACGAGGATTCCAACAATCGCATCGTCGCGGTGACGCTCGACGAGGAATCGATCGGCCGTTCCGGGCCCGACATCGAGCATGAGCGGGCGATCGCCATCTACGACCTGGTCGAGCAGAACCTGTTCGCGCCCGAAGGCGCAGCCGGGCCGGGGCCCTATACCCTGCATATCGCGATCACCGGCAATCGGCTGATGTTCGACATCAGGAAAGAGGACGGCGCGCCCGTGGTGGCGCATCTATTGTCGCTGACGCCGTTCCGCCGCGTCGTGAAGGACTACTTCATGATCTGCGATAGCTATTATCAGGCGATCCGTACCGCGACACCGGACAAGATCGAGGCGATCGACATGGGGCGCCGCGGCATCCATGACGAAGGCTCGCGCACGCTGCAGGAGCGGCTCAAGGGCAAGGTGCGCGTCGATTTCGAGACCGCGCGGCGGCTGTTCACGCTGATCACTGTGCTGCACTGGAAGGGTGAAGGCGCATGATCCCGACCCGGAGGGCCGCGTTAGCGCAAAGTGGGCACCGGTTTTCGGTCGCGACAAACGCGAGCGTTTGCGCGGAGATCATGCGCCAGAATAAGAGGCGTATGATCCCGATCGTCCTCACTTCGCCAGACGACGGGGGCGTACCCCGGTCGAAAAAAGCCTGATCGCATGGAAGCGCCGCGCGCGCGCAGCCCCCAGGCCGTGCTGTTCGCATGCGGGCACAACGCCGTGCGCTCGCCGATGGCCGAAAGCCTGCTGCAGCAGATGTTCCCGCAAGGTGTCTATGTCCGCTCCGCCGGCGTGAAGAAGGGCGAACTCGATCCGTTCGCGGTCGCGGTGATGGCCGAGTTCGGCCAGGACATTACCGGCCACAAGCCGCAGACCTTCGAGGAGCTCGAGGATTGGGAGGGGCTGAACTTCGACCTCATCATCACGCTGTCGCCCGAGGCGCACCACAAGGCGCTGGATCTGACCCGGACGCTCGCCGCCGCTGTCGAATACTGGCCGACCCCTGATCCGACCGGCACCAGCGGCAATCGCGAGCAGAAGCTCGCCGCCTATCGCGAGGTCTGCGACGGCCTGCTGCTGCGCATCCGCCGCCGCTTCACCAAGGCCGGCGTCGCGAACCTGTAAGACTCAACGCAGGGACCCGCGTGTTCCGATTCGCAAGGTCCGCCGCTTGTCGCCAGACTGACAAACAGCTGTGCTTATGGGGCCTTGTCGCCCACGGGGAAGCGTGATTCGCGGCCGGTTCCAAGGTTGTGCATCGATGCCCCATCCGATAGGTTCCGCCCGCGTCCGTCCCCCCGATTCAGCCCAAAAGCCCGCATGCTAGGCCGTCCCAAATTCGTTCTTGCTTCCGGTTCGCCGCGGCGGCTGGCCCTGCTCAACCAGGCCGGCATCGAGCCCGACGCGCTGCGTCCGGCCGATGTCGACGAGACCCCGCGGCGGGGCGAGTTGCCGCGCGCCTGCGCCAACCGCCTGGCGCGTGCGAAAGCGGACGCGGCGCTGAAGTCGGTGCAGCTCGACGACGATCTGCGCGGCTCCTTCATCATTTCCGCCGACACCGTGGTGGCGGTCGGCCGCCGCATCCTGCCCAAGGCCAATCTGGTCGACGAGGCCGCGCAGTGTCTGCGCTTGCTGTCGGGCCGCAATCACCGCGTCTACACCGCGATCTGCGTGGTGACGCCGCGCGAGGCATTCCGCCAGCGCCTGGTCGAGACCCGCGTGCGCTTCAAGCGGCTCAGCGACGACGATATCCAGGCCTATATCGGCTCCGGCGAATGGCGCGGCAAAGCCGGCGGCTATGCCGTGCAGGGCATCGCCGGATCCTTCGTGGTCAAGATGGTCGGCTCCTACACCAATGTCGTCGGCCTGCCGCTCTACGAGACCGTGACCTTGCTTGGCGGCGAAGGCTTTCCGATCCGCCACGGCTGGCTCAACACCGCCACGGTTTAGTTCTGACGAAACTCTCTTCCCCGCCGCATCGGCACTGCACCTCTCCCCTTGTGGGAGAGGTCGGAATTCAAGCGGCCGCTTGAATTCCGGGTGAGGGGTTTGTCTCCGCGGATAGAGACACCTCATCCGGCGCTGCGCGCCACCTTCTCCCACATCCGCCTCCGCCAAGGCTTCGGCGGACAAGAGGGGAGAAAGGAAGAGGAGCCGGAGCATAGCGGAACAAGCGATCGCCTCCTCAATTGCCAACTGGTGTAAACTCCGTCCCAGCCATGACTGACCAAGCCCGAACACCTCCCGCCACCGCGCGCACCTGCCCGATCTGCGGCAAGCCCGCCCAGCCGGCCTTTCTCCCGTTCTGCTCGTCGCGCTGCCGCGACGTCGACCTCAACCGCTGGCTCAGCGGCCGCTACGTCGTTCCCGGCCGCGAGGACGACGTGGAGGACCCGGAATAGCCAAGATTTCCCAACAAGTTGGGGAAATAATGCTGGCCGGGCCGCGCCCGGCGAAGCGTTTCGCGAAGCCGGGTGGACACAGCGCCCCGACCTCTCTATAAACCGCCCGCTCGCTTCGGCCTTTCGGCCCCGCGGGTATGCCCAGGTAGCTCAGTTGGTAGAGCATGCGACTGAAAATCGCAGTGTCGGTGGTTCGATCCCGCCCCTGGGCACCATTCCTCTCATGTCAATTTTGATCGGCTGGTAGCACGAACGAGCAAACGGGTGGCACGGATGCGCGCCCGGTGACTGGCGTCCAGAATCGGGCGTCTGCGGCGGACCTAGCGATAGTCCCTGTTGTTGATCGTCTTGCTGTCCTTCCCGTCAGCGCCGGTCGGCATGCATTCCACCTGCACGAGGTCGGGATAGAGCTCCCAGGATCGCACCAGGAATTTCCTGCGCACTCCGTAGGAGGTGATGACGCAGCGGTTCAGCACCGGGCTGACTGCCGCGGCGACGTACCCGGGATAGAACAGCGAGCCATGATGGAGCACGCTCCAGATCTCATTGAACCAGGTCGCACGCACCCGGAACGTCACCGTGTTCTGCTCGGTGCAGGGCAGCGTCTCGCAACCGTAGACCTCGTGGACTTCCAGGCCTTCGGTTTGCGAACTGGAGAGGTTCTGGGAGTTGGAAAGATAGAGCTGCTCGTCGCGCTGCACAGTGGCTAGATACCAGGGCAGGGTCGCAGCGACCGTCACCGCGCCGTAGACGAGGTAACAGACGGCGATCGTCGCGAGGATCATGATCCCGCCGCGCGCCTTGCTGAATTCCGGATCGCCATAGGCGTCCTTCGCGTAGACGCAGCGCGCCCACAGCGCGCGGTAGCCGGCGAACACCCATCGCAGGAAGCGGTAGATCCGCCAGGTGACCGGCGCGATCAGCTGCAGGTAGATCCAGCCGCAGGAGCGGACGAATTGCGACCAGAACCGGCCGAGCATGCTCAATTCGCGGTGGGCGCGCCCAAGATCGGACTGGTCGTAGGACTTCTTGGCCTCATAGGCCTTGGTCTTGAAGTCGGACAGCGTCTTGTCGATGCCGTGCAGCAACGCATCAGCGTCGTCATGCGGCTTTTCTGTCATGGGGGATCCAGTTCGACGTGAAATTGCGGCTCGTGGCATCGAAGCCGATGTCGAGCGTACCGCTGAAGGCGGTGTCCGCCATCGTCTTCTCGACGATCATGGCTTCGATGCGTTTGATGCGCCCGGGCAGGCCGCGCGCTCCGATCTCGGGCGAATAGGTCTTGTCGCAGAACTCCCGTAACTGGGCCTCGGGGAAGCGCACCTCGATCGATTGCGCCATGTAGAAGGCGTTGATGCGCGAGATTTCGCGAAACACGATCTTCTCGATCGTCTCCATGTTGAGCTTGTGGAACAGGATGATGTTCTCGCGTCCCTCGAAGCGGTTCAGGAATTCGGTTCGGAAGGCCTTCTTCAGGTCGCGGATGGTGAGTTCGTAGGCCTCATCCTGGCTCAGGTCGCCGGGACCGGTACCGACCCGCAGCGCATGATCCGCGCCGATATTGGTCGTCATCGGCATCACCACGTCGCCGAACTCGACTTTGCGGCCCAGATTGTCGCGGCAGCGCCCGTCGTCGAGGATGTTGAGGCAGATGTTGAAGATGTCGGGGTGGGCCTTCTCGATCTCGTCCCACAGCATGACTTGATACGGATTGGCCCGCACCGAATTGGTCATCTCGCCGCCGGCCGCGAAGCCGTCATAGCCCGGAGGCGCGCCGATCAGCTTGGTGACGTCGTTCTTCTCCATGAACTCGCCCATGTCGTAGCGGTTCAGCGCCTTGTCGGTGTCGAACAGCGCCTCCGCCAACCCCTTGGCGACCTCGGTCTTGCCGACGCCGCTGGCGCCGCAGAACAGGAAGGGCAGCGGCTTGTCGGTGCGCCGGCCCCGCCGCCAGACCTTGACCGCACGATCGACATGATCGAGCACCGCGTCCTGACCGAACACGCGACGCTTCAGCGAGCCGTGGAGATTGAGCAGCTTGACGGCGTCATTCTGCTTGAGCTTGGAGGCGTCGATACCGGAGATCAGCGAAAATTCGTCGATCACCATATCCGCGGTGAACAGCAGCCGATCGTTGATCTCCTTGGTGACGGCCTTGTATTTCACCCGGTTTTCGTCGACGGCCGCCTGGGTCCGCGCGATGTCGCCGCGCAGCTGGAGAATCTCGGGCGTCGCATAACCGGACGCCCTGGCGATCAGATCGAAGTCGGCATCGCCGGCGGAGGTCTTGGCGGCGGGCTCGTCGAGGTGCCGCTTCTTCTCGTCTTCCTCGAGCCCGCGCAGCTGGGCCTCCATGTGTGCGATCGACTTCTCGCCCTCGCGTTGCGCCGCGTAGTAGCCCTTGATCCTGGCCTGGTATTCGGCGAACTCGGCCTTGTGGCGGGTGATGGCGGCGCGCACGGTGGCGGCCTTTTCCTGGTTTCCGGAGGCCGATCCGCCGGCCGTGAGGCGCGCGAGCTCGGCCTCCAGCTCCGCCAGCAGCGGCGGCGTCGAATGCGCCCGCAACAAATAGCGTGCCATGCCGCGGTCCAGCAGGGTGCGGGTGCGCGCGGGCTGTGCCGCGGTGAGGCCGGTGTCGAGCGAACGGTACTTGCTCGTCATGTCGATGGCGGCCTTGACCGCCGCCGGATCGATCCGGACCTCGTAGCTCTCCTCGAGGTCCTTGGCGCCGTGCAGCGCGATCTCCTCGAGTTCAGCGCCGACCGGCTCGGTCAGATCCATCAGCGTGAAGTGGTCGCGGAAGTCGGAATGACATTTGAGGACCTGCGTCAGGTCGGCCTCGCGCACCTCGAGGAAGACCTGCGTCTTCCTCGCCTTCACCATCGCCGTCAACGCGTTGACGATGTGCATCAGCCCGCTGTTGCGCAGCGCATCGATCAGATCGAGCGTATCCTCGACGATCAGGACGCTGTCCGGGGTGCGGTTCAGGGTCGCGAATATGGTCTTGAACTGCTTGACGATGGCGTCGTTGTCGCCGAGGCCGAACAGGCCGTCGGTGTCGAGCCAGAACAGCCGCTTGTTGACGATGTCGAACGGCGCGTCGGGATCGGCTTTGCGCGCCTGCAGTGCCAGCGCCAGCGTGGTGATGCCGACGCCGCTCGGACCGGACACGATCACGCTGTTGGCCTCCATCCGCGTCAGGATGGTGCACAGTTCCTCGAACTTCTCGGCGCAGCCAACCAGCTTGAAGTTCTTCCGCTCGGCGAGCTTCTCGCTTCCGGTGATCAGGAAGTTGTCGGCCATTGGGATTTCCATCGCTCAGGCTTGCAAGTAAAGGAGGCCGGACCGGCAGTGCCGGTCCGGGAGGCGGGCCTCAGATCTGCCCGAACGTGATTTCCTTGTCGTCGACCGGCTTGGGCGCTGCGGACGCGGCCGACGCAGCGGCATCCTTGGCGTCCATGCCGATGCTCTCCTGCAGCCGTGCACGGACGGTCGCGGTGACATCGCTGAGCTCTCCGAGCCGGCTCTGGATGTTGGAGAGCCCGTCTTCCCGCAGCTTGTTGGCGGCCTGCAGCGATTCGGCGATGTTCGACATCGACTCGACCTTCTCCATGATCCGCTTGGATGCCTCGTCGACCTGCAGCGCTTGGCGGATGACTTCCTTGTTGGCGACGTCGTCGGTCACCGCATTCATCGCCCGCATCGAATCGCGCACGCTCTCCGAGGCCTCGTTGAGCGCCGAGTTGTTGAGCGCCTGGATCGTGGTGTTCAGGCTGGTAGCGACGCTCGCGATGCCGTCGCTGGAGAGTTCACGCAGGTTGACATTCTGCTTGCCGAGAGCGTCGTGGAAGGTGTTGGCGTCGACCGCGTCCTTCTCGAGATCGGCCACGGTCTTCTTGGTGCCGCGCCCGCTGTCCAGCAGGGCGGTGACGTGGCGTTCGAAATCGTTCTTCTTGCGCTCGCGCTCGAGGCGGGCAAGGGTATCCTCGCCATCCTTAGCAGCCGACAGCGCCTGTACCTTCTCCTTGTTTGCCGTGCAGGCGAGGTCGATGCCCTTGTCGAGAATCGCGACCACCGTGATCATCTGCGAGTTGATCTTGACGAGCTTGTCGGCCTGCCCCTCGATCCCTCCGAGTTCGTCGCGCAACTCCGACACCGTGACCTGCGACTTGTCGATGTAGTCGAGCGCCGCCTTGATGATGCCCTCGACGCGCTTGACGTGCTCGGGGCCGGAGATGTCGAGCATCTTGCGGACCTGGTCCTTCTCGGCCTTGAACTTGCCCTGCTTGGCGTCGTGCTCGGCCTTCTCGGCGATGATCGCCTGCGCCTTGTCGCGGCAGGTCTTCAGGCCTTCGATCCGCTTGGCGATCAGCAGTTCCTTGGCGGCGATTTCGGCTTGCGCGGATTTTTTGATGCCGCCGAACAGGCCGGTCTGCGTCTTCAGCTTGGCGATGTCGCGATCGAGCATGTCCTTGTCGGAGGTGATCTGCCGCGATTCGGCTTCGATCTCTGAGGTGCGGCGGTCCCAATCGGCCTCGCGCTTGCGGTCCTCCTCGATCTCCGCGAAGGTATCCAGCACGACATTGTCGCCAGCGGTGCGCAGCGTGTAGAGCGCATCGAGATTGTCGACCAGCGGCCGGATCATCTCGCGGAAATCGAGAACGCCCTTGTTCATGTCCGCAAAGGTCTGCTTCATCTTGGCGAAGACCGCCGTCGACGACAGCTCGATCAGCTTGCGCTGCATCAGCGTGCGCTGCTGCGCCAGATATTCCTTGTAGGTCTCGAGCTGCTTGATCGACGCCTTGCACTCGTCGGCGAGGTCCGGCGAGAGCAGGGCTCCGACCTGGCGGCTGCGCTCCTCCGGCGCGGCATCGGGATTGAAGACGATCTTGGCCACCGGATTGGCGGTGATGTCGACGGGTGCTGCCTGCGCCGCCTGCTTCGGCGCCATCCGCGCCTTGACGGCCTCATTGAGCGCGGTCGATTCGGCGAGTTTCGGGGATGCAGAGGTAGACATTGCAGTCGTCTCCTGGTCTGGCGACTCTAAAAGGGAGCCGCATAGGCAGCGCGGGCGTGCAAGCCGCGCTGCGCGAAAAAATCGTCCTTAGGCAGCTAACATGAGAAATCCGGCCGATGCGGAAACTAGATGCAGCTCCTCAGCCGCACAACCATAGGGAGGCCCAATTCGAGCGGTTAACCAAACGAAGTCGCGACATTGTTTATGCATCGTTCTGCGGTTGCTGAGTGTTTCAGCCCGGAAGGAAGCTCATGTTATTTCGCTGGCTGATTTGTCGCTTGGCGCCGCGTCCGGTTCGATTGAATTTTCGCGGGCCGGTCCTGGATTGATCATGGGTTGATCTGAGGCACACTTTGCTTTGGCTAATCAGGAGATGCGCTCTCGGGTTGACGCCCGCAAGGGTCGACACCGATTGAACGCGAAGTCGTCGTGTCACTCGGAAGCAGTCAACCTGCAGGGATAAATATTTGAATCTGCTTCGGAAATAGCCCCGTCATCCGGCTCCGGCCGGCTTGGTCGCGACGCGAGAAAACTATAGCGACTTCAATGACATGCGGGGGCGTGATTTTTATTTTGAATGGCGCGCCATTCATTTTCGCAGCCGCTTTGACCCCGAGAAATCAACGCTCCAGTCTTTTCTTGGTCGCGCCAAGGATGTCGTCCGCAAGCTTCGGATCGTTCACGGCGCGGGCGAGCACGATCGCTCCCACCAGCGAAGCAAGGGTCGCAGCCGCGTGCTCGTCGCGTTGGCGCTGCTTGATCCCCGATCCCATTCGGTCACCGAGCCATCCGACCATGCCGCGCACGCCGGCTGTGAAACGTTCGCGCACGCCTTGGCTCTGGCGCTGCATTTCACAGCCCCATGCCGCAAACGGGCAGCCGCTCCCCGGGTCGTCGCGATGCATCTCCGAGAGGTATTCCGAAACATAATTGCCGAGAGTAGGCACCTCCTCCAGTTCCTGGCCTTTGACAGCTATCGCGTCGGCCACCGCTTCTTCGACAAGCCGCTCCTTGGAACCGAATTGACTATAAAGGCTGCCGTGGGTCATCCCCGCCGCTTCAGTCAGCGTGTCGACGCCCACTCCGGAGATGCCGCGCTCTCGCAATAGGCGCGATGCGGCCTTGAGAATTCGGTCGCGGTTCTCGGCCGCTTTTTCCTTTGAAACACGCATGCCGCAGATATGGCGCCAGACCGCCCCCTTGACAAGTATAATTACGATCGTCATTTATATTAAAGATTGCGATCGTAATCAAACGGCCCGAGCCGAATTGATGCAACGAACCGATGCCGGGTTGGGAGCACGTTGATCGTGCTGCGCCGTCCATCGTCGCGAGGAGAAAGAGATGACCAGACCTACCGGGAAGATCGCGCTCGTTACAGGCGCCTCGTCGGGCATCGGCGAAGCCACGGCGGAGCGGCTCGCCGGAGCTGGTTACGTCGTCTACGGCACTAGCAGACGTGGAGCCCAGCCTGGCAAGCGATCGTTCGAGATGCTGTCCCTCGACGTAACCAGCGATGCTTCCGTGGAAGCCGCCGTCGGCGAAGTGCTGAAGCGAGATGGCCGCATCGATCTCCTCGTCAACAACGCAGGGTTCGGTGTAGCTCCCGCCGGAGCGGAAGAGAGCTCGATCGAGCAGGCCCGATCAATCTTCGAGACGAACTTTTTCGGGCTGGTGCGGATGACGCGCGCCGTCGTGCCCCACATGCGGCGCCAGGGTAGCGGTCGCATCATCAACATCGGCTCCGTTCTTGGCTTCCTTCCGATGCCGTATGGCGCGCTGTATGCCGCGACCAAGCATGCGGTCGAGGGTTACTCGGAATCGCTCGACCATGAACTCCGCACGCGAGGCATCCGGGTCTCGGTCATCGAGCCGGCCTATACGAAGACACCATTCGACGCGAACTTCATGGCACCGGACGCCAAGCTCGATGCATATCGCGAGGCTCGCGAAGGCGTCGACAAGAGGGTGAACGAGGTGATGGCGACCGCCGAACCACCTGGCGTCGTCGCCGACGCCGTGCTGGAGGCGGCCACTGCGGCGCACCCGAAGGTCCGATATCCGGCCGGTCGTCTCGCGAAGCGCCTGCGGCTTCTTCGCAGGTTTGCGCCTGCGAGCCTGGTGGACGCCGGGATTCGAAAGGATCTGCGGCTTGACGCGCCGTCGGCTTCGCAGCCCCTCCGCAAGGCGCGAGCCTTCTGAAAGCAGCAGGCTAGAGCATGATCCGGAAAAGTGCGAAGCGGTTTTCCGAAAAGATCATGCTCAAACAAAGAGCTAAAGCGCGATGACGATTCAGCCCAATCTCATCGCGCTTTAGACGCGAGAACCCAAGGTCCAGCCCGGGACCCGGACATAGGAACCATGAGAGCACTTGTCTTCAAACGTTACGGCAAGCCGGACCAGGTCGGGTTCGCCGATCAGCCCCGACCGAAGCCACGGCCGGATGAAATTCTTGTTCAGGTTCACGCGGCTGGCCTCAATCCCATCGACAACATGATTCCAAAGGGGACGTTCAAACCCATCCTCCGCTTCGAGCTGCCGGCCACGCTGGGCAGCGATGTGGCAGGCATCGTGGTGGAGGTTGGAAGCCGCGTGACCCGCTTCAAGCCAGGTGACGAGGTCTTCGCCAGTATCTTCGACCTCGGGACGGGCACCCTCGCTGAGTTTGCCGTCGTGCCCGAGAACGCGGCCGCCCTCAAGCCGCCAAATCTCGGCTTCGTGCAAGCCGCTTCGATCCCGATGGTCGGGCTGACGTCGTGGCAAGCGCTCAAGGAGCGTGCGCGTGTCAAGCCCGGCCAGAAGGTGTTCATTCCCGCAGGCTCCGGCGGGATCGGCACATTCGCGATCCAGGTCGCAAAGCATTTGGGAGCCAGGGTCGGGACGACAACCAGCACCGGGAATGTTGGCCTGGTGCGGAGCCTCGGCGCTGACGAGGTGATTGATTACACGAAGCAGCAGTTTGAGGATGTGCTGCGGGACTACGATGCGGTGCTTGGCACGGTCAGGGGCGATGCGATCGAGAAGTCGCTTCGGATTCTAAAGCCCGGAAGCGCCGTCGTCTCGCTCGTCGGGCCGCCGGATGCCGCTTTTGCTCGTGCCCGAAGCATGAACGTTTTCATGGTGCTCTTGTTCGGGTTGTTGAGCGGCAAGATAATTCGTCACGCCCGGACGCGCGGCGTTGAATACTCGTTTCTGTTCGTGCGCCCAGACGGCAGCCAACTGGCCGAACTCGGCGAGCTTCTCAAGGCCGGCACCATCCGGCCGGTGATCGACAAGGTATTTCCATTCGAGCAGGTGAAGCAGGCGCTTGCGTATCTCGAGAAGGGACGGGCCAAAGGAAAGGTCGTTGTCCAGATGAGGTAGTGCTGGGTGGGCCTAAAGCGGGATGGGCTTTGGTTGAATCGGCTTGTCGCGGTCTTGGTTCACCTCTCCCCGGCGCGAAAAAGTCGGATTGCACCCGGCGATGCGGAGCATCGTCCGATGCAATCCGGGTGAGGGCTCTTGCGCGCTCGATAGAGCGTAACCCCGATTTGCTGCGCAAATCGACCTCTCCCAAGGGAGAGGTGAAGTTTCGACGCCGTTGCAGTTCAACCTGATCTCATCAGGCTTTAGCGACTAACGCCGCGCCGAACGCCAGGGAGGCACCGGCGGCATGATTTCGGAATATTGGAAAAATACCCGTGAGTTGCCCGACATGTCAAGTCGCGTGGTCGAGCTCCGCGTCACCGCCGGCTACGTTGCATAGGGTTGTTTTCGATATTTTGGCAACGCGCCTCCCCCGCGAGCGACCTTGCGGGGGAGGGCCAGCGAGAAGGGCGCGCCGCACGGCGCGCTCTCTCAGGCTTTAGCGCCTCACTCGACGCTGCGTTTCCAATAACCGGTGCCGAGCTTGCCGGTGATCACGGCGGTCGAGTCGCGGACCTCGTAGGAGCCGGCGTCGCTGTAATTCCTCACCCCCTTCAGCGCATGCAGCGTCCAGCGGCCGTTGGCAAAGGTCACAGTGCCTTCGTGGGCTTGCGCCGAGCGGAAAGGCTCGGCGTGGAATTTGTAGGTGCCGTCGGCCATGATCTGCCAGATCCAGCGCGACTGGCCGCGGCCGCTCGCCACCATGATCTCCCAGGTGCCGACCAGCGCGGGATCGATGGCGCCGGCTGAGGTTGCTAATGGTGCCGGCAATGCCGGGGCCGCTGCTGCCGGCGCCACGTTCGCCTGTTTCGCACCCGCCGTCTCGGCCGCCGGCGCGCCCGCCAGATAGATCGCCTTGCGCGACAGCGAGCCGTAGACGAAGGGCTGCTGCGCGTTGCGGGTCGCCTCCATCACGTCGTCGCGGACGTTGCGGAACATGAAGGTGACCTCGACGCCCGGCGCCTCGATGTTGCGCAACAGCGCCGCGGCGAACGGGCTGTTGCGGCCGTCGCCGTCGAGCGCGGTGGTGCCGTCGCGCGCGGCATAGGCGACCAGCACATTGCCGACCGGCTCGATGCGGCCGAGCCCGCTATTTGTCGCGGCACGCGTGGCGAGCGAGCGGCTCATCTTCGCCGCGAACGGATTGTTGCGGCAGGCGTCGAGGATGACGAGGCCGAGACTTCCGGTGCTGGAGACCTGCAGCATCACGCTCTGCAGGCTGATCGCTTCATTGGCGGCATCGGTATCGCGCTTCAGCTCGGCATCGACCGGGATCAGCCAGTTGTCGCCATTGATCTCCATGCCGTGGCCGGCGAAATACACCGCGGCCATGTCGGCCCCGGCGGCGTTGCGTCCGAATGCGATCAGGCCGCGCCGCATCTCGTCGAAGCTGCCATTGGTGATCAACGTCACGGCGAAGCCGAGGCGCCTCAGCGCCGCAGCGATATCGCCGGCATCGGTCGGCGGATTCGTCAGCGCCGGCACGCTTTTGTAGGAGCCGTTGCCGATCACCAGCGCCACCCGCTTGCCGTCTGCCGCAGCCGGCATGGCAAAGCCCGCGAGCGCTATGGCGATGGCCAGTCCCGAGACAAACGCACGGCGGTTCATGCTGGACCCGGTCGGAGGTGACGGGTCCAGGGTAGCGCAGCCGGCGCGAGGCGGCCACGGAAATGGCGGTGCGATCAGGCCGCCTGTTTCGGTGTCCCAGACCCTTGCCGGCACTGGCTCGGCGGGCAACAGGCTGGCTGCTGGTCGACGCGATCGCCGAGGCGCTCGGCAAGACCTGCGGCGCGTTTCCCAGGATTATCGTCGACGTGGCCGAGCAGCATCTGGTCTATCGCATCCGGCGCGCGCATGCCGGGGAAAAGACCACGATCTACCGCGAATATTCCCGCTTCGCCGACCGCGACGACGAGCCGCATTATCCGATCAACACCGCCGCCGCCCGCGCCATGCTCGCCTCCTATCACGCCATGACGGCGTCGCATCGGAACGTCGTCTTCGGCGGTCGGCTCGGCTCTTACAAATATCTCGACATGCACCAGGCGATCGGCGCTGCGCTGAAGACGTTCGAGCACGAGGTCGAGCCGTTCTTCACTGGCGCAGACATGCGCCCCGGCGACACCGCCGCGCGCCGCGACGCCTTGTCGCCTCTGCCGGCGTGATCTAATCCTGCCGGAGCGGGCAGCGAACACCATAACAATCGCCCGCAGTCCCCCGGTGAGGAAACAATGAGAAGAGTAGTCATCGCCGCGGCTGCCGCCGCCATGAGTGTTGCCTTCAACATCGCCCATGCCGCGCCGCCGCTGCCGGAAGCTTCGGCGCATCAGGCCGGTTTCTCGGAGCAGGGGCTGGCGCGGCTCGACGACTTCTTCGCGCGCGAGATCGCGGCCAAGCGCGTACCCGGTGCCGTGGTGGCGATCGCGCGCGACGGCCGGCTCGTGCACTACAAGGCCTACGGCCAGCTCGACCCGGTCAAGGGCACGCCGATGCCGATCGATGCCGTGTTCGCGCTGGCCTCGATGACCAAGCCGATGGCGGCGGTCGCGGGGTTGACGCTGATGGAGCAGGGCCGCCTGCCGCTGCAGGCCAAGGTCGTCGAGTTCTATCCCGCGTTTGCCGACATGAAGGTGGGCGTGCAGCAGGCCGACGGTTCGCTGACGATGGAGCCGCAGGCGCGGCCGATCTTCATCCACGATCTCTATCGCCACACCTCCGGCTTGATGTATGGCGGCCGGCCCGACAGCTCGAGCGCGCTGGCTCGGCTCTATCCCGACGGCGCGGCGCCGGCGGTCGAAGGCGACACGGCGGCCTTTATCGACCGCATCACCAAGCTGCCTCTGGTGCATCAGCCCGGCACCGAGTTCGAATACGGCTTCTCGATCGACGTGCTCGGTGCCGTCGTCGAGAAGGTTTCCGGCCAGCGGCTCGGCGACTACCTTTCGGCCAATGTATGGAAGCCGCTCGGCATGAAGGAAGCGACGTTCCATCCGACCGACGCCCAGCGCGCGCGTCTGGCGCATCCGTTCCCCAACGATCCGCTCACCGGCAAGCCACAAGCCATCAAGCTGCTCGACGCGCCGACCAAGTTCGACTGCGGCGGTACCTGCTCGTTCGCCACCGTCGGCGAATATGTCCGCTTCGGACAGATGCTGCTCAATGGCGGCGAGCTCGACGGCCAGCGCATCCTCAGCCCAAATACGGTGCGCCTCATGACGTCGAACCATCTCGGGCCCGAGATCAAGAACAACGTCGCCGCGGTCGAGCCGCATCGCGGCGGCTTCGGCTTCGGGCTGGCGGTCGCGGTGCGGACCAGCGAAGGGCTGTCGTCGGTGCCGGGCAATCCCGGCGAGTTCACCTGGAACGGCGCCTATGGCACGCAGTTCTTCTGCGATCCGAAGGAGCGCCTCGTCGTGGTGGTGGGAACCGCAGCGCCCGGCGAGCTGCGCAAATATTATCGCGAGAACGTGCAGGACATCGTCTACGGCGCGATGGTGAAGTAGACGTCCTCCACGTTGTCGGAGGGTCGATTTTCACGCCGCCTGGCCGGCGCAAGAGGCCCATCGCCCTACCGGCGAAGGGCGTTCAAATTTGCGTGGGTTACCACTGGCGATAGACGCCGGTCAGCGTGCCGTTGTTGTTCCCTTCAGGGCCGACGTCGCCCTGGGTCGAGCTCGGCGTCGGATGGTTGCTGCCATGATGGTAGCGATGAGGCCCGTACCAGCCGCGCTGCGCCGGATAGTACATCACGTGCGGCCGGACGCGATCGAAGTGCGGGCCGTTGTAATCCCAGGCATAGTCAGCGTTTCGATGCGGATCGTCGTAGAAGCCCAGCGCGAAAGCGCCGGCGGTGGTTGCGATCAGCGCAGAAGCGGCCAGGCGAGGATCTTGATCTTCCGTTGCATTCGCTTGCTCCTTGCTGTGCCCCGACCAGCCCAACGGTCGTCGGTAGAGCAGCGTTCCCGGTTTTCCGATCAACTCCGTGGCGTGTATACGCGCCTCGTGATCATGTTTTGGTGAGACAAGTTTTGCCCCTGAACGGCCGGCGCCGTCGCTCTGCCCGGTCAAATGCACCCGGCGCTGGCCCGCTATGCTTTTCCAGCTATAACGGCTCGCGGCACGAACCGTGCACGCGGCGCTTTGAAAAAGCCGGGCGCTTCGTAAAAGGAAGCCCGCCGACCGGGGCGGGCAAGGTCTCAGGGAGGAAAACGCTCTGACAAGGGAGCGTACGGCCAGTCTCCCCGATTCGATGGCGGCTGCGAAGATCGTATAACTACTGTCATCAGGGCCGGCATTATGCGAATGCTGCTGCGGCCCGAGGCCGGCGGGCAAGGTGCGAATATAACAGGGGAAGTTCATGAGCACGTCTGGAGTTTTTGCCCGCGTGGTCGCGGCGATCGGGGCCGGGGCCGTGGCGTGGCGGCGGATGCAGGGCGCCGAGCCCGCACCGGCCTGGGGCAGCGCGCCGCAAATCCCGGCGGCGAAGCCGCAGGGCGCGATCCCGACGCTGAAGATGCCGACCGCACGGGGCTGGGACAAGGGCCAGCTTCCGACCGCTGCGCCAGGGCTCAAGGTTAATGCCTTTGCGGCCGGGCTCGATCATCCGCGCTGGATCAACGTGCTGCCGAACGGCGACGTCCTGATCGCGGAGGCGACGCAAATCGCAGGCACCCCGCGCAGCGTCTTCCACTATGCGATGCAGGCGACGATGCGCCGCGCCGCCGCACTCGGCGTCAGCGCCAACCGCATCACGCTGCTGCGCGACCGCGATGGCGACGGCGTCGCCGAAAGCCGCGGTGCCTTCATGGAGGGGCTACGCCAGCCGTTCGGCATGGCGCTGATCGGCGACACCTTCTATGTCGGCAACACCGACGGCGTGGTCGCGTTTCCCTACACTGTGGGCGCAGATCGCATCACGGCGGAGGGACGCAAGCTCGTCACCTTCAAGCCCGACGGGCACTGGACACGCAGCCTGCTGCCGAGCGCCGACGGCAAGAAGCTCTACGCCGGGGTCGGCTCGCTCAGCAACATCGCCGAGAACGGCATGAGGGTCGAGGAGGGCCGTGCCGCGATCTACGAGCTCGATCTCGTCGCCGGCACCAGCCGCATCTTCGCTGGCGGCCTGCGCAACCCGGTCGGGCTCGCATGGGAGCCGACCACCAATGTGCTGTGGACCGTCGTCAACGAGCGCGACGGCATCGGTGACGAGACGCCGCCGGACTATCTGACCTCGGTGCGCGACGGCGGCTTCTATGGCTGGCCCTATTGCTACTGGGGCAAGACGGTGGACGATCGCGTGCCGCAGGATCCGGCGATGGTCGCCAAGGCGATCCAGCCGGACTACGCGCTCGGCGGCCACACCGCCTCGCTCGGCCTGTGCTGGATGCCCCAGGGCACGCTGCCGGGTTTTCCTGATGGCATGGCGATCGGCCAGCACGGCTCGTGGAATCGCTCGACGCTGTCGGGCTACAAGGTGGTGTTCGTGCCGTTTACGAACGGCCGTCCCTCGGGTCCGGCGCGCGACATCCTGTCGGGCTTCCTCGCGCCCGACGAGAAGGCGTCGTATGGCCGCCCGGTCGGCGTCGCGCTTGGCCCCGACGGCTCGCTGCTGGTGGCCGACGATGTCGGCAACGTGATCTGGCGCGTGACGGGGGCATAAGCGGCAGGCGAGCTAGTTCTTCGCCGGTGTGTAGCCGTCCGTCAGCGTTCGCATGAACGTGACCAGTGCATCTTCCTCCTGGTCGGTGAGGCCGAGATGGCCGGTCTTGCTGGTGTTCATGTTGTCCGTGGTCTCCGGCACAGGCCAGCAGCCGGTGCCTTCGCGCGGATCGTGCACGGCGCAACGCGGCAGCACGTCGCGCGTGTTGTAGAAATGGACGATCTCTTTCAGGCTCTTGAAGTAGCCGTTATGGCCGTAGGCCTTGACGAAGTCGGACGACGGCCGCTTGTCGACGTTACGCAGTGTCGGCACCTGGAATCGGCCGCGGGTCTGCGGCGCCAGCGGTTTCCAGCGCGCGTCGACTGCGGAGGGTTGACTGAGCGGATGACCGTTCGCCAGGAAGGCGCCAACTCCGCCATCGACGAACGCAGCGCCATCCTTGTTCGCGACATAGCCGCGATCATCAGGCGTGTTTTCGGCGTAATACGGCAGTTCCGGGTTCGACGGCGTCCCGATGTTGCTGGCGGTGAAGTCGGTAAACAGTGGATCTTCTCCGGGGCCGCCATCGCGATGACATTCGTTGCACCGGCCCTTGCCGCGGAAGACCTCGTATCCCTGCTGCTCCAGCGGAGTGAAGGTGGCTTTTCCGGCCTGCACCGCATCGTATTTCGAGGAAAACGCCGTGACCTCATGCGAGGCTTCGTAGCCTGCGATCGACTGCGCCATCTGGTCGAAGGTGCTTGCCGCGCGGCCGCGATCCAGATTGCCGAGATGCACCGGAAGCGGATCGCTGGCGGATGGTGGTCCGGGCGTGTCGCAGACTGTCTCAACGTCGGCCGGCCAGTCGATCGCGAACGCCTGTGCGCCCCAAATGGCCTCGAACAAGCCGCGATAGGGGCGCTGCGAGGCGCGATACACCGCGCAGGCGATGTCGGGCAGGCCCATCTCGACCGGATTGGTCGGCGGGCCTTCGGCCTGCTCGGCGGCGGGATTACCGAGGCGCCGTCCGGTCGCGCGCATGTCCCAGAAATTGCCGCCGACCAGATCACCCTGACCTTCGTTGTAGTGCAGGACCGGTGCCAGCGGCGCGTAGGTGTGGGTCTGTGGCTTGCGTTCGCTGAAGCGGGTGCGGACGGAGCCGGGATAGGAGCCGGTGGTCCGGTTGATCTCCGAGATCGGTCCGGTGAAGCCGGCCTCCGGCATGTGACAGAAGGCGCAGGCTTCGTTGCGGTTCACCGACAGCTGTTTGTCGAAGAGCAGCAACTTGCCGAGCAGCTCGATCTGCTGCAACTGATTGTCGGGAACGGCTGTCAGACGAGTCAACGTATCGCCTTCGATCCGGTCGATTTCCGCTTCCACGCGGGCGATCTCGGCAAGTGTGGCCGGCGACAACGGGCCTGCGCCGTTTCCCGCGAGCAGCAGCGGAATCGCCGTGCATGTCGCCGCGACGGCAGCGGCGATCCCGGCCAGAACCCGAAAGCTCATCTCGTCTCCCCAAGACGTCTTAGCGATGCAAGCTGCCCGTGCTGTCGGCGCAGGGCTGGCAGCCTACAAGTCGAGTCTGCGGCACTCAATGGGCGTCGATCGGTCACTCGTAGTCTGACCGGGTCAGGACGTATCTGCCGCGCACCTTCGCGAAGGTCTGGTGAAGACATCCGGACGCGGTGCAGAGCCTTGGCTGGTTGCGGCATTGCAGGGCTGAATAGTCGAGGTGGATGACGGTGGCACTGTTGGCGAAGGTCGCGAAATAGTGACCGGCCTCGGGTCCCGCGGCGCATCTCGCCTGGACAGCATGTTGAACTTCGGCAGGCAACCGTTCGATCCGCTCGGTGCTCCAGAGCGGGTCGACAGGGGCGACCGCCGTTGCGTTGGCGGCGAGGGCATGTCCAATCAGAACTGCGCCCATCGCCAATGCTGGTAGTGCTCTCATGGGACTCCTCTCGAGGCCTGAAACCGCGTCGCGCCGCGCGAACGCACCCTTGACCGAGGAGCTAGTTTGACGAACTGGGGAAGATAAGCTGGCCAAGACTGGATGGACTTTCCAGTCTGGCTGTAAAGTGCGATCCGGCGCCACCAGGCGTACGCCCGGTTGCTCCCGTCTTGCGTATCGTCTCGCCCACGGGCCGGCGATGGCCGCAGGCGCTTCAGCGCCGCCTGGCGATCGACTGCACGAAATCGCGGTCCGCTTCCGGCAGCGCGTCGGTCCAGGCCGGCTCGCTGCTGGTGGCCGACGATGTCGGCAATGTGATCTGGCGCGTCACGGGGGCGTAGGCCGCTCCCGCTTCCCGCCAAGACTCCTTGAAAGGCGCGGCTTCGATCGGAGCCGCGCCGTTTCATTTGATCTAAATCGTTAGCCTTGACTTACCGTAAGCATAGACTTACGGTAATTCGACAACGGACGATACGATCATGATCAGCGCAGAACGCGCGCTCGACGCGCTGGGAGACCCGACCCGCCGCCTGGTGTTCAAGCGGCTGCGCGAGGGCAATCGATCGGTGCAGGAGATCGCCGACGGCCTCAAGGTCAGCCGCCCGGCGGTCTCGCAGCATCTTCGGGTGCTGAAGGACGCGGGCCTCGCCGTGGTGCGGATCGAAGGCACGCGGCGGCTCTACGCCATCGACACCCGCGGGCTGGAGAGCCTGCGCGGCTGGCTCGACGGATTCTGGGACAAGACACTCACTGCGTTCAAGCAAGCGGCCGAACGCGAAGCCGCAAAAGAGAGGAGATCCCGATGACGACGCAAGCGACCTCCGACGATTACGATCCCTACAGCGTCCGCAAGGTGATGAACGTCGAGGCGCCGCCGGCGGTTGCCTGGCGTGTCTTCACCGAGCAGATGGGCACGTGGTGGCCGCTCGCGCATTACAAGATCGGCAAGACCAATGCGGTCGATGCGATCATGGAGCCGCGCGTCGGCGGCCGCTGGTACGAGCGCGGCGATGACGGCAGCACCTGTGACTGGGGCAGCGTGCTGCTCTGGGAGCCGCCGTCGCGCCTCGTGCTGTCGTGGGACATCACGGCGGACTGGCAGTACGATCCAAACCTGAAGACCGAGATCGAGGTGCGCTTCATCGCCGACGGCAAGGACGCCACCCGCGTCGAGCTGGAGCATCGCAAGCTCGACCGTTACGGCGCCCGCGCAGCCGAGATGCGCCGCGTGTTCGATACCGAAGGCGATTGGGGCCGGCTGCTCGCGATGTTCGCGGCGCGCGCCGCGCAGGGGCCGCAGTAAGCGGCCGCGCCGGCTCAGCTTGCGCCGTCAAGCAGCGGCTAACGTCGGCGACGTCAGCGGCTCAGGAAATCGCGGATGGCTTGCGCGATCTCGGCGGCGTGGGTTTCCAGCGCGAAGTGGCCGGTGTCGAGGAATTTGACCACCGCCTTCGGATTGTCGCGCCTGAAGGCTTCGGCGCCCGGCGGCAGGAAGAACGGATCGTTCTTGCCCCACACCGCGAGGAACGGCGGCTGATGGGTGCGGAAGTAGTTCTGGAAGGCCGGGTAGAGCGCGACGTTGCTCTTGTAGTCGCCGAACAGATCGAGCTGCACGTCATGCGCGCCCGGTCGCGCCATGTAGTAATTGTCGAGGTTCTGGCCGTCAGGAGACACGGCCTGCGGATCCGACGTGCCGTGGGTGTACTGCCAGCGCGTGGTGCCCGGCGTCAGGAAGGCGCGCAGCGCGTCGCGGTTCGCTGGCGAGGGATCCTGCCAATAGGCCTTGATCGGGGTCCAGCCCTCGCTGAGGCCTTCCTCATAGGCGTTGCCGTTCTGCGAGATGATCGCGGTGATCCGCTCCGGATGTTTCACCGCCAGGCGGAAGCCGGTCGGCGCGCCATAATCGAACACATAGACCGCGAAGCGATCGAAGCCGATCACCTCGGTGAAGCGGTCGATCACGCCGGCGATATTGT
Source organism: Bradyrhizobium altum (assembly GCF_020889705.1). Lineage (GTDB taxonomy): Bacteria > Pseudomonadota > Alphaproteobacteria > Rhizobiales > Xanthobacteraceae > Bradyrhizobium > Bradyrhizobium altum. The sequence continues at coordinate 21,218 of NZ_JACMYP010000109.1, forward strand.
CGAAGGTGTAGCGGAACGTCTCGCGCGGCGGGTCGGACTGGCCGAAGCCGGGGAGATCAGGCGCCACGATGTGGAACTTGTCCGCGAGCAGCGGGATCAGATCGCGGAACATGTGTCCCGCGCTCGGGAAACCGTGCAGCAGCAGCAGTTTTGGCGCGCCGGGCGAGCCGGCCTCGCGATAGAACACCTTGAAGCCGTCGACATCGGCCGTGCGATACTTGATCTCGGACATCTGTCACTCCTGTTGTCGTGATCGTGGGGAGGTTAGGATTGGTCTGCTAGGCAAGCGCGCCGATCGCTTCCCGGATGATGTCGGCGACGAGCTTTGGTGCCGTCACGATCGGCGTGTGATCGACGGCATGTGAACGCACGGCAGCCTTCATCCGCGCCGCCATGCTGCGCTGGGTCTCGGGCGCGATCATCCGATCCTCCTCGGCAACCAGGAACCAGCTCGGGACATCCTTCCAGAGCGGGCGGCCGACCGGCACGGTGATGCAGGCTGGCGAGATCGGCCGCTGCACGGCGGCGAGCACCGCGAGGTCCTCGGCGCGCGCGCCTTGCGCGAAGGCCGATGCGAAGGCGGGCTCGGGCAGCCAGATCAGGCCGTTGGCATCGGGCGCGAGTTTTGGCGCGAACGGATGCGGCGGTCCGCGATAGAACATTTCGGCCACCGTCTCGCCCTCGCCCGGCGCCAGCGCCGCGACATAGACCAGCGCCTTGACGCGCGGCGAGCGGGTCTCGGCGATCACAGCGCCGGCATAGGCATGGCCCGCCAGCACGACCGGTCGCTCGACGCGGTCGAGCGTGCGGTTCAGCGCGGCGACGTCGTCGGTGAGCGAAGTCAGCGGCAATGGTGCCGCCACCGCGGTGATGCCCTCGGCGTCGAGCGCGGTGATCACCCGCGCCCAGCTCGATCCGTCGGCCCATGCGCCATGGGCAAGCACCACGCTGACATCCTTGGTCGACATCTTGAGCTCCCTTGTTTCAGGCGGAACTGTCAGTAACCTTCAAAATAGCATTTGACAGGTTACGATGGTAATGATCCAGTGTTCGTAACTTGTCAACTGGTTTTGACAAGGTTATTTGCGGCGCGGTCGAACAAGCCGTCCAGGAGAGCGTCACCGTGCAATCCCACCAGCCCGCGATGTTCATCGCCGATAGCTTGGGTCTCGATTTCATCAATTCGATCGCGACCCCGGTCGATACGCCGGTCGACTGGATCGCCGATGGGGGCGGCCTGTTACACTGGCTCGCACAGGCAAAGCTGGTGCCGTCGAATGTGCTCGACGAACTGAAGGCGCGCGCGGCGCCGGGTGAACTCGACCGCGTTGCCGGTCAGGCGCGCAATCTGCGCGAATGGTTTCGCGGCTTCGTCCGCAGGCATATGGGCCGGCCGCTGACGCCGCGGGCGCTTAAGGAGTTGGAGCCGCTGAACCGGCTGCTCGAAAGCGATCAAGCGTTCAGCCGGATCGTGCCGCATCGTCGCGACGATCATAACGGTTTCGCGCTGGAGCGGACGCGACGCTGGCGTTCGGCCGAAACGCTGCTGCTGCCGATCGGCGAGGCGATGGCCAAGGTGGTCTGCGAGGAAAGCTTTTCGGACATCAAGGCGTGCGAGGGCCCGGCCTGCACGCTGATGTTTGCCGATCACACGCGGGCGCGTGCGCGCCGATGGTGCAGCATGGCGGTCTGCGGCAACCGCGCCAAGCAGGCCGCGCATCGCAGCCGGATCAAGGACAGGGGCTGAGAACCAAACCCACCCAATGGAGACCAAAATGGCGCTTCCTCTGATCGTGTTCGACGTCAACGAGACCTTGCTCGACCTCGAGACCATGGAGCCGGTGTTCGCGCGCATCTTCAACGACAACAGCGCGATGCGGCTGTGGTTCGCGAATTTCATCACGTATTCCGCCTCGCTCACGGTGGCGGGCTGCTACGTGCCCTTCACCGACATCGGCGCGGCCGTCATGAAGATGCTGGCCGATACGCGCGGCATCAGGATCGACGATTCAGACAAGAAGGAGCTGACCGAGAAATTCTCCACCATGCCACCGCATGCGGAGGTGCCGGCGGCATTGCGCAAGCTGCGCGCGGCGGGTTTTCGGCTGTTCACGCTGACCGACAATCTGCTGGAAGTGCAGACGAGGCAGCTGACGAACGGCGGCATCGTCGATCTGTTCGAGCGGCGCTTTTCCGCCGACGGCGTCAAGCATCACAAGCCGTCGCGGCAGGCCTATGGCTATGTCGAGCAGGAGCTCGGCGCCAAGCCGTCGGAGTTCTGCCTGATTGCCTGACACACTGTGATACGCTCGGCGCGGTCTCGGCCGGTTGGGAGGCCGCGCTGATCAAGCGGCCGGGCAACGATGTGCTCGGCGTCGGCCCGCAGCCGCAGGTCGTCGGCCGCAATCTCGACGATGTCGCCGACCAGCTGATCCGGCGCTATGGCGCCAAAGGGTAACGCCTCCTGACAGATTTGGCGGCGGCGGAGGGGGGATCAAAACCCTCCAGGCCCGATCGCTCGGAAGCGTATAAAACCGGAATGAAATCCATAGCGGTTTTCAACCATGTCCCTTGAGCCTTCCTCAACTTCCCCGGCCGATGCTTTGCCCGTCGCACAGACCGACCAGGGATCGACAAGGAGCTTGAGCATGGCACGAACGATCGGACGAGCGACCGCGAGCAACGCCACCGCGCAATCGCGCGAGGATATCCTGAACGCGCGGGCCATCAGCACGCTGGGCGCCGGCGTCGTCAACGCGATGAGCGCAGTCGGCGCCGCCGTCATCAAGAAGCACAAGCCGGCGCTCGGCAAGAGCCCGGATTGGTTCTGGCACGTGTTCGCGAAATGCGAGGCCAAGGCGCGCGCGTCGCCGAGCAGGCCGCGCGCGATCCGGAGGCCTGTGGCGATGCCACCTTCATCGAGGTCTATGCCGCGCAATTGCCGAAGCTGATGGCAACCGCGCTCGATAGCCACGACAAGCCGCTCAAGGCGAAGTGAGGTCGCGTCAAGTAGAAGCTGAGAACGGCGATCGTGCCGTTGTCGTTCCCCCGATCTCTCAATTGCGTTGCTGCGCAGAGCAGCCATGCGCCTGAAACCATAACCCGCCGCCGTTCGTAACCAACGGGTGGCAGAAGTCCGCGCCCGCGGGCTTCCGGATTCTTCAATCCAAGGCGGTGGATGGTGAAGCACCTTGTTTCCGATGAAGAAAAGCGTGACGCGTGCAACGGGACCGGCTTTCCAGCGGTGAAGCAGCCGCGCGAGCCGGGGCGGAAGATCTATCCCGAGTCCTGCAAGAAATGCGGCGGCAAGGGGCGGATCAGGAAGGCGACGTGGGGCAAGTAGCGGACTGAAGCAATCAGCCTTGTAGTCTCGCAGGGCGGGTTAGCGCAGCGTAACCCGCCGCGATGCGCTGGAGCGATGGCGGGTTACGGCTTCGCCTAACCCGCCCTACGTCTCGACCTACGACCGCGTGTGATGCGCGTCACGGCGGCCACGCGCGCCGCGAGCCATTGATAGCGCCATGAACGGGCGGTCCTCCCGTCAATCATGGAGCTGAAGATGACGTCCTCCCTTGCGATCAGTGTTTCCGATGACGGCCTTGCTCTGGTGCCGGAGCATGATCAAACCGCCGCGTCCCTCGTTCCCGCCGATGCGACCAGCGCGCCGCAGCGCCAGTTCTGGGAGACCGAGCACACCCGCCCGGATTTTCAGCCCTCCAACGAGGCAGCACCCGAGCTGGTCGCAGCCACCGCGAACTATCTCGGCGAATGCATGCGGCATCCCTATCTGCCGGCGTCCGAAATCCGCGCGCGGCAGTTCGCCCGGATCAAGGAGCTGGTCGAGCTCGCCTACCGCGACATTCCGGTCTACCGCGCCAAGTATGATGCGGCCGGCTTCAAGCCGGAGCATCTGCGCGACTATGACGACATCCAGAAGATCCCTGTTATCACCAAGCCCGAGCTTGTCGCGGCCTTCCCGGAGCAGTGCGTCAACAAGAAGTACAAGCCGGAAAACCTGTTTCCGACGCGCTCATCGGGCTCGTCCGGCCAAACCCTGCTGATCCGCGTCGATTATGACGCCGTCATCACCGACACCATCCAGGGCGTCCGCCAGTTCGCGATGCAGAGCGGCGGCAATTACCGCACCGATGATTTGCTCGCCCATGTCTACACCGTGCCGTGGTGGTTCGATTCGATCGGCGGCGACTATCCGACCGCCTTCATCTCGAACCTGATCCCGCCGGCGCGCGTCGCCCAGCATCTGCGCTATCTCGGGCCCAAGATCCTCTCGCTCTATCCGTCGAGCCTCGATGCGCTGATGCCGCATGTCGACGAGTTCCGTTCCTCGCTCAATCTTGCGGTGACGCATTCGGAATATTCCTCGCGCACTGCTCGTGCGGAATGGTCGCGCCAACTCGGCGTGCCCGTGCTCGACGAATATTCCTCCGAGGAGGCGACGCGGATCGCACTCGAGATGCCCGACGGCCAGTATCACGTCTGCGAGGACACCGTGCATCTCGACGTGCTCGACCCCGTCACGATGGCGCCGCAGGCTGCCGGCCAGTCCGGCATCGCCGTGATCACCAATTTGCTCAACGAGGCGATGCCGTTCATCCGCTACGTGCAGGGCGACTACATCACCCAGCCGGCCAACCCTGCGCCGTCGGATATCAACTGGTCGCAGATCGCCAGCATCGACGGCCGGCTCAACGACGCCTTCGTCAACCGCGACGGCCGCAAGGTCCCGGCCGGCAGCATCCTTGATGCGACCTATCGCTGGATGTTCGATTGCAATCTGCATCTGGCGCAGTTCGAGATCGTGCAGCGCGGCGTCGACCTCGTCGAGGCGCGCGTCGTGCTCGGCCAGGATACGCCGATGTCACGGCTGCACGGCTCGGTCGCGCATCTCGAAGATCTGCTCGCGGCCTGCCTCGAGCATCCGGTCCGGGTGCAGGCCAACGCGCTGCTGGCGTTTCCGCCCAAGGTCGGCAAGCGCCGCCCGATCCGCCGCGAGATCGACTAATGCCGGCCACACGGATGGATGCCATGACACAGTCACTGAACCGCATCGCCGCCATGACGGCGCGCTATTACTACATCCTGCGCTCGTCATGGCTCCGGCTGCTCGAGATCATCTACTGGCCGGCGATGCAGATGCTGGTGTGGGGTTTCCTCTACACCTACCTCTATCAGAGCAAGTCGGCGATGGCCTCGACCGCCGGCCTGCTGCTCGGCGCCGTCCTGCTCTGGGACGTGCTGTTTCGCGGCCAGCTCGGCTTCACCTTCACCTTCCTGGAGGAGATCTGGTCGCGCAATCTCGCCAACCTGATGATGAGCCCGTTGCAGCCTTTCGAGCTCGCGGCCTCGCTGATGCTGATGAGCCTGATCCGGCTCGTGATCGGCACGTTGCCGGTGACATTGCTGACGCTGCTGCTGTTCGGCTTCAATGTCTATGCGATGGGGCCGGGGTTGATCGCGTTCTTCCTCAACCTCGTGCTGACCAGCTGGGCGATCGGGCTCGTCGTTGCCGGCCTCGTGATCCGCCAGGGCCTCGGCGCCGAAAGCCTCGCCTACTCGATCATGATCGTGCTGCTGCCGCTGTGCTGCGTCTACTATCCGGTCGAGGCGCTGCCGGCCTGGCTGCATCCGGTCGCCTGGTCGCTGACGCCGACCTATGTGTTCGAGGGCATGCGCGCCGTGCTGCTCGACGGCACCTTCCGCACCGACCTGATGATCGAAGGCCTCGCGCTCAATGCCGTCTATCTCGGTTTGGGCTTCGCCACATTCGTTGCCCTGTTGCAGAGCGCCCGCCACAAGGGCGGCCTGCTCACCATGGGCGAGTAAGGGGAGACATCCATGAGCCGCATCGAACGCTTTTTGCCCCGCAGACATCTGACACCGGTGTCGCCAAACACCACGCCCGCGCAGGACAATGCGCCTGTTAGCCTCGGTATCGATGAGGCGCCGGCCATCGCGGTCGAGGACCTCTGCAAGAAGTACCGCACTCATTGGGCCGTCGACGACGTGAACTTCAACGTGCCGAAGGGCTGGACCGTCGGCCTGCTCGGTGGCAACGGCGCCGGCAAAACCACCACCATCGCGATGATCATGGGCCTGGTGGTGCCAAGCTTCGGCCGGGCCATGGTGCTGGGTCACGACATGGCGACCGAGCGTCACAAGGTGCTCAGCCGGATGAATTTCGAAAGCCCCTATGTCGCGTTGCCGGGACGGCTCACCGTGCGGCAGAACCTGATGGTGTTCGGGCGGCTCTATGGTGTCGCCAATCTCAAGGCGCGGATCGAGGAACTGATCGAGGATTTCGAGCTCGGCGACGTGCTCGACCGCGTCACCGGGCGGCTCTCGGCCGGCCAGAAGACCCGCGTCGCTGTCGCGAAGGCACTGATCAACGACCCGGACGTGCTGCTGCTCGACGAGCCGACGGCATCGCTCGATCCTGACCGTGCCGAGTGGGTGCGCAGCCGGCTGCGGGCCTATCAGAAGCGCCGCAGCGCCACCATCCTGCTGTCCTCGCACAACATGACCGAGGTCGAGCAGCTCTGCGACTTCGTCGTGATCATGAGCCGCGGCCGCGTCGTCGCGATGGGGCGTCCGGGCGAGCTCGCCGAGCGCTTCAAGTGCCGGGACCTCGACGAGGTCTTCATCTATCTGGCGAGGGTCGCGTGATGCCCTCATTCGGTTCTCCGAACGACAAACCGGTTGCGATCCGTCAGGAACGCCGTTCGGACGTAGCGGCGCGAGACAGTCTGCTCGACGCTGCATTCGGTCCTGGCCGCTTCGCCAAGACCTCGGAGCGGCTGCGCGAGGGCCGCAAGCCTGCGCGCGGCCTCGCGTTTGTCGCGCGCCGTGGCGGCCACCTGGTCGGCACATTGCGGCTGTGGCCCGTCGTGACCGGCACCGGTCACGCCTGC
>NZ_JACMYP010000110.1 GCF_020889705.1 Bradyrhizobium altum
GCAGCCAGGTCGAGGCCGCTGCGGCCGCCGCTGTCGCTGACGCCGCAGGTCGCCAATCCGCCGCCGCGGCCGGCGATGCAGAACTAGAAAGCGTCTTCAAGCGAAGTGGGTTACCGGTTCGCGTGATGAAAACGAGTCAGAACAGGAATCCAGAGCTTACGCTTGGTGCTGGAGAATATTGATCAGCCGGCCGAAGGGATCGCGGACGAAGAAGCGCCGCACGCCCCACGGCTCGTCCGCCGGTCCGTATTCGATCGCAATGCCGGCGGCCTGCATCCGGTGCAGCGCTTCGTCGAGGTCGTCGACCTCGATCGAGAGATCGGGCACCGGCGTGCCGGAGCCACCTTCGGAGGCGAAGCTGATTTGAACCTGCATCGTTTCGGATGAACCGTAAGTCGCAACCCAACCGAAATCCATCAGCGGCTCGAGGCCGAGGATATCGCGATAGAACGACTTCGCTGCCGCGACATCTGATGCGGCAACGTTCGCGACGATGCGATTGACCCTCATGCTGAAGTCCACGCGGCGGAACGACCGTCTGCTGGAGCGACGGTCGGCAAGGCCGTCAGGCCTGCTGGCGCGTGTCGACCTGTTGCGGCCTGACATCCGTCGGCACGGCCGGGGTGGCGCGCGAGCGGAAGTAGTCGAGCACGAAAAGCCGGATCGCGGAGGACAGATTGCCCTGCTGACGGTTGTTGTCGATCTCGCCGACCAACTCCGACAGCGTCATGTTCCGCAGACCGGAAATCTCCTTCATGCCGTTCCAGAAGGCTTCTTCGAGGCTGACGCTGGTCTTGTGACCGGCGACGACGATCGACCGCTTGACGACGGGAGACTTCATGATGCGTCACCACTTTCGATGCGGTGCTGATCGAGCACGCGCGTACTGCGCTCGCCGAGAAATTCGTCACGCGCTCGTTCGGATTTGGTGCGACCGAATAGCGCACGATTGGCTTCGGCCTGCTTTGCTGCTTGTTCGCGCTCACCGCGCTTCTTGAATCGTTTCAGGTTGACCACGTCGCCCATGCTCGTCGTCCTCATCGTCCCCAGAGCGGAATTGGTGATGCATCGTGACGAAAGCAAGAGCGATCGCGCAAAGCGCCCGGCTCGATATCCATCCCGAATCCCCATTTGATGCTTGTGATAGCATCAAAGAATCCGTTTCGCTCTGCGAAAACTAGACGTCTGTACCATGCGCCAGCGCAGAGCTGATAGGCAAACAGCCTTAGCCTTTAGGCGTTATGATCCATAATTATATCACGCGCGCTGACCGTAATTATCCGGACATTGCGCGCTTCGCTTCAGCCAGGGTGTGTCATTTTGTCCGGCTGCACGAGGCGATCGAATTCGTCGGCAGTTACGAATCCGAGCCGCAAAGCCTCTTCCTTCAACGTCGTTCCGTGCGCGTGCGCCGACTTCGCGACCTTGGCTGCGTTGTCGTAACCGATCTTCGGCGCGAGCGCCGTCACCAGCATCAGCGAGCGCTGCATCAGCTCGTTGATGCGCTTTTCGTCGGCGCGTATTCCGACAACGCAATGCTCAGTAAATGAGCGGACAACGTCAGACAGCAAGTGAATGGAATTTATCATACAATATGCCAACACGGGCTTGTACACGTTGAGCTCGAAATGGCCCTGGCTGCCCGCGACGGTGATCGTGGTCTGATTGCCGAACACCTGGCAACAGACCATGGTCATGGCCTCGCACTGGGTCGGATTGACCTTGCCCGGCATGATCGACGAGCCCGGCTCGTTCTCGGGCAGGATCAACTCGCCGAGGCCCGAGCGCGGGCCCGAGCCGAGGAAGCGGATGTCGTTGGCGATCTTGAACAGGCCGGTCGCCACCGAATTGATCGCGCCATGCACCAGCACATAGGCGTCGTTGGACGCGAGCGCCTCGAACTTGTTTGCCGCGCTGGTGAACGGCAGCTTGGTGATCTCGGCGACATGCTTGGCGAAAGCGTTGGCGAATTCCGGCTTCGAGTTGAGGCCGGTGCCGACAGCGGTGCCGCCCTGCGCGAGCGGAAACAGCTCCTTCACCGCAATGTGCAGCCGCGCGATGCCGCTCTCGACCTGCGCGGCGTAGCCGGAGAATTCCTGGCCGAGCGTCAGCGGCGTCGCGTCCTGGGTATGCGTGCGCCCGATCTTCACGATCTTGGCAAACGCCTCCTGCTTCCGGTGCAGCGCCCGATGCAGCTCGGTGAGCGAGGGGATCAGGTCGGCGATGATACGGCCGGCCGCTGCGATATGCATCGCGGTCGGGAACGAGTCGTTCGACGACTGGCTCATGTTGACGTGATCATTCGGATGGATCGGCTGCTTGGCGCCAAGCTCGCCGCCGAGCATCTGGTTGGCGCGGTTGGCGATCACCTCGTTCACGTTCATGTTGGTTTGCGTGCCCGAGCCGGTCTGCCAGACGACCAGCGGAAAATGATCGTCGAGCTGACCCTCGATCACTTCCCTGGCGGCGCTGATGATCGCGTCGGCGCGGCGTGCATCGAGCTGGCCGAGTTCGCGATTGGTTTCAGCCGCGGCGAGCTTGACGATGGCGAGTGCGTGAATGATCGCGATCGGCATCCGGTCGTGGCCGATCTTGAAATTCTGCCGCGAGCGCTCGGTCTGCGCGCCCCAGTAGCGATCGACGGCGACGTCGATCGGACCGAAGCTGTCGGTCTCGCTACGGGTGGCGGCGTTGGATGGTGTCGTCGATTGAGCCATGGATGCTCTCCGTTGCGTCATCAGAACGTGATCCGGCGGTGCGCCGGCTTTTCGCCGCGGCAACGCGACAGCGTCCGCGCGGAGGCACGTCATGCAGAAGATAGTCCGGGATGACGATCTGTCATCCCGGCCCTCGAATGCATCCTACAAGGTCGAGGATCGATCGGTGTTTAGATTATTTCTTGCGGAAGCGGTCCAGCCGCACGACCTCGGCGCCTTCGCTGGGCTTCGCAGGCTCCTGCTCGGTCTCGGCGGTCTCGGTCTCGACTGCCGCCCGGGCGGCCGGTGCGGGAAGGGGAGAGCCCGGTGCCGTCGCGGGAGGGGCCTCCTCGGACAATGCCTCCGAGACGTCGAACCGCAGATCGAACGGAGCGGACGGATCGAGGAAGCGGGTCACCGCGGCGAACGGCACGTTCAGCCGCTCGGGAATCCCGCCGAACGACAGGCCGACCTCGAACCGGTCCTCGGTCACCACCAGATCCCAGAACTGGTGCTGCAGGATGATGGTCATCTCCTCCGGATACTGCGCGAGCAGCCGCGGCGACAGCTTCACGCCGTCGCCGTGCGAGAGGAAGGTGATGTAGAAATGGTGCTCACCTGGCAGGCCATGTTCGGCGGCGTCGGACAAGACCCGGCGCAGCACCCCGCGCAGCGCGTCGCGCGCCAGCACGTCATATCGGATGTGATCGGTCGCCATCGTATTCCTGTCGCTTCGAAAATGCCGGCAAGGCATCGCCGGACCCGTCCGACTCGCCCTTTTGGCCATGCTACTCCGCCGGGACCCGGAAATCAGCAGGGCTGGCAGCGGAAAATGCGGGCGGACGCTCGATCGGGAATAAAGTGGAGGCTTCTGTTGCCAGGTGCCTCCGAACCCCGCCTAACGGAGCTTAACCCGTTAGGACTTTAAGATGGTCTTTCAAACTGCGTTACGCAGCCTGAGCAACCGGAGCAAAGTTGTCGTTGGCAACTATTGCATTAGCCCGATAACGGCGGAACCATACCGAGAAAAAACACGCCCTTTACGCCCTCGTCGATCCTATTTCGCCCCCGCCAAAAGCCACCAAAGCTAGAGGCTCGGATGGGCTTTGGTGGAGGCGCCGGGTACCGCCCCCGGGTCCGAATGGTTTATTGCGACGGCCATTTATTTCCATAGCCGGCGAACCGGCACCCCCAATATAGGCGGCACGAACGAAGAAAAATAGAGCCGATTCAGGCTTGTTCAGGTCTGAAACAGGCCGATTTGGGTTGGCCGCCGTCTCGGCGCTGCGTCTTGGCGCTGTGTTGGCGCCGTTCTAGATTTTGCCCATGCCCCCGGAATCCCCGCCGGTCGCCGCCCCGGCGCCGGATGCCTCCGCACCGTCTCCGCCCCTCCAGCCCGGCCTGCTCGAGCTGTTCCTGGCCTTTGCCAAGATGTCGCTGGCCGGCTTTGGCGGGGTCCTGGTCTGGGCCCGGCGGTCGATCGTCGAGCAGCACCGCTGGATGACGGCGGAGGAGTTCAACGAGACCTTCGCGCTGTGCCATTTCCTGCCAGGTCCGAACATCGTCAACCTGTCGGTCGTCTTCGGCTCGCGCTTTCGTGGCATCGCCGGCGGGCTTGCGGCCTTCGCCGGGCTGGTCGGACCGCCGATGGTGATCGCGACCGTCCTTGCCGCACTCTATGCCCGCTACGGCGATATCGACATCCTGCGCCGAACACTCGCAGGCGTCGCCTGTGCCGCGGTCGGGCTGCTGTTCGCCGTCGTCCTCAAGATGATGATGCCGCTGTTGAAACGGCGTGATGTCACAGGCCTCATCATTCTGGCGGCGGTTTTCGTCGCGATCGGTCTGATCCGATGGCCGCTCCAGATTGTGCTGGTGGTGGCGATCCCGCTCAGCATTGCGACGACGGTCCTGGCACGCCGCATGGTGAAGGCATGAGCTCGGAGTCCAGCCCGATCGCAGCACTTGTCTGGACCTTCGGCCTGATGTCGCTGTTTGCGGTCGGCGGGGCCAATTCGGCGATCTCCGAAATGCACCGCGCCGCCGTCGACGTGCATCATTGGCTGACCGACAAGCAGTTCGCCGACGTGTTCGCGATCTCGCAGCTCTCGCCGGGACCGAACGTGCTGATCGTGACGTTGATAGGCTATTCTGTCGCAGGCGTCGGCGGGGCATTGGCCGCGACGGTGGCGATGTGCGGACCTACCGCGCTGCTCGCCTATTATGTGAGCCGTTTCCTCGATCGCTCGCGCGACGCGCGCTGGCCGGCGATCATTCAGGCGGCATTGGTTCCGCTGTCGATCGGCTTGATGGCCGCCTCCGGCCTGATCGTGGCGCAGACATCAGACCAAAGTTGGATCGCGGTCCTGATCACCATTGTCGCAGCCGCGCTTGCTTTTGCGACACGGATCAATCCCTTATGGATGTTGCTTGCCGGAGGTCTTTTGGGTTTTGCTGGCGTTGTCTGACGAAAATCGCTAGCAAGGCTTTCGGTCAACGCACCACAAGCCAAGCCATTCAATCACAATGGGCGGACAGCCCTGACGGGGGAAGCGAAGTCATGAGCGATACGCCAAGCGAGGCGCCGGTCAAATCGATCTTGCCGGAATGGGTGCGCGGTCCGCAGGACTTTGTCGGCGGGATCGCCATGATGGCGGTTGCGCTGTTTGCCTTGTGGGCCTCCAGCGATCTGCAGGGCATGCACGGATTCTCGTTCGGCGCCGGAACCGCGCCGCGCATGTTCGCCGTGCTGCTGTTGTTGCTCGGCGGCGCTGTGGCGCTGGTGGGAGTTCTGCGGGATGGTCCGCATATCGCGGCCTATTCCTGGCGCGGGCCGCTGTTCGTGTCGGCGGCAATCGTGTTCTTCGCGGTGGCGATCCGTCCGCTCGGGCTCGTGGTCTCCGCCTTTGCCGCCTTCCTGATCGCGGCGATGGGCTCGCATGAGACGAAATGGATCGAGGCCATCATCGTCGGCGGCTGCCTGACGATCGGTTGCGCGCTGCTTTTCCCCTACGTGTTGGGACTTCCGATGCCGATGTTCCCTCGTTTCCTGATTCAGTGAGGGCGCAATGGAACTGTTCGCCAATCTAGCCCACGGTTTTGCCGTTGCGCTTTCGCCGATCAATCTTCTGATGTGCCTGATCGGCGCACTGGTCGGTACGCTGGTTGGCGTGCTGCCGGGCATCGGCACCATCGCCACCGTCGCGATGCTGCTGCCGATCACCTTCGGCCTGCCGCCGGTCGGCGCGTTGATCATGCTGGCCGGCATCTATTACGGTGCGCAGTATGGCGGCTCGACCACCTCGATCCTGGTCAATATTCCGGGCGAGGCGACGTCGGTGGTCACCGCGCTCGACGGCCACCAGATGGCAAGACAGGGCCGCGCCGGCCCGGCGCTCGCGATCGCCGCGATCGGCTCGTTCTTCGCCGGTTGCGTCGCGACCGTGCTGATCGCCGTGCTCGGCGCACCGCTGACCAAGCTCGCGCTGGCGTTCGGCCCGGCCGAATATTTCTCGCTGATGGTGCTCGGCCTGATCTTCGCGGTGGTGCTCGCGAAGGGCTCGGTGCTGAAGGCGATCGCGATGATCGTGTTCGGCCTGCTGCTGTCGATGGTCGGCTCCGACATCGAGACCGGCGCCTCGCGCATGGCCTTCAATATCCCCGAGCTTGCCGACGGCCTCGGCTTCGCGACGGTGGCGATGGGCGTGTTCGGCTTCGCGGAGATCATCCGCAATCTCGACGCCGGCGCCGAGATGAGCCGCGATCTGGTGCAGCAGAAGATCACCGGCCTGATGCCGACCAGGAAGGACCTGATGGATTCCGCGCCGGCAATCGTGCGCGGCACCATCCTGGGCTCGATCCTTGGCATCCTGCCGGGCGGCGGCGCCGTGATCGCGTCGTTTGCCGCATATACGTTGGAGAAGAAGATTGCCAAGGATCCGTCGCGGTTCGGCCGCGGCGCGATCGAAGGCGTGGCGTCGCCGGAGAGCGCCAACAATGCCGCGGCGCAGACCTCGTTCATCCCGCTGCTCACCCTCGGCATCCCGCCGAATGCGGTGATGGCGCTGATGGTCGGCGCGATGACGATTCATGGCATCGTGCCGGGTCCGCAGGTGATGGTGAAGCAGCCCGACCTGGTCTGGGGCATGATCGCCTCGATGTGGATCGGCAATCTGATGCTGATCATCATCAACCTGCCGCTGGTCGGCATCTGGGTCCGTCTGCTGCGCGTGCCGTACCGGCTGATGTTCCCCTCGATCGTGATCTTCTGCGCGATCGGCATCTACTCGGTGAACAACGCGCCGGTCGACGTCGTGCTCGCAGGCGCGTTCGGTCTGGTCGGCTACTGGCTGATCAAGCACGATTTCGAGCCGGCACCGCTGCTGCTCGGCATGGTGCTGGGCCCGCTGATGGAAGAGAACCTGCGGCGTGCACTCCTGATCTCACGCGGCGACTGGAGCGTGTTCCTGTCGCGGCCGCTGTCGGCGGTGCTGCTGGCGATCGCGGCGGGTCTCCTGGTGCTCGCCGTGCTGCCGACCTTGCGTGCGAAGCGCGACGAAGTGTTCGTGGAGTCCGAGGGCTAGAGCATGATCCGGAAAAGTGTGAAGCGGTTTTCCGGATAGATCATGCTCAAACAGGGAGCGCCGGCCCTGCGTCGGCGCGCCGCAGGCGGAAGTCGAATCGACACTCGATGTCGTCTCGTGAAATGAAAATGCCGGCCGATTTGGCCGGCATTTTTATTGGTCAAACGTTCCCGGGAGGAATCGAGATGATGTCCATTCGCTCGCTTGCGGGCGCATGCCTTTCGGCATTTGCCGCGCTGGGCGCATTCGCCGTGCCGGCCTCCGCGCAAACCTATCCGACGCGCACCATCACCATGATCGTGCCGTTCGCAGCCGGCGGTCCGACCGACGTCATCTCGCGCATCGTCACCGCGCACATGGCGCAGACGCTCGGACAGAGCATCGTCATCGAGAACGTGGTCGGTGCCGGCGGCACCACGGCGACGACGCGTGCCGCACGCGCCGCCAATGACGGCTACACGCTGGTCACCGGACATATGGGCACGCACGCGGCTTCCGTGCCGCTCTATCCGAAGCTCGCCTATCATCCGGAAAAGGATTTCGAGCCCGTCGCGCTGCTCGCAGGCACGCCGATCCTGATCCTTGCCCGCAAGGATTTCCCGCCGAAGGATTTGAAGGAATTCGTCGCCTACGTGAAGGCCAATGCCGAGAAGGTCAACGCCGCGCATGCCGGCATCGGCTCGGTCTCGCATGCCTCCTGCGAACTGTTGAACTCGATCCTCGACGTCAAGCCGGTCGGCGTGCCGTTCAACGGCACCGGCCCTGCGATGAACGCGCTGGTCGCCGGCCAGGTCGATTACATGTGCGACCAGATCGTCAACGCGGTGCCGCAGATCAACGCCGGCACCATCAAGGCCTATGCGGTCGCGACCCCCGAGCGCAATCCGTCGCTGCCCAACGTCCCGACCACGGCAGAGGCCGGCCTGCCGGCGTTCCAGGCCCAGGCCTGGAACGCGATCTTCGCGCCGAAGGGAACTTCGCCCGCGATCATCGCCACGCTGAATGCCGCGGCCATCAAGGCGCTCGACGATGAGAACGTGCGCAAGCGGCTGCTCGATCTCGGCAGCGTGATCCCGGCGCCCGCCAACCGCACGCCGGAGGCGCTCGCGACCCTCGTCAAAAGCGAGATCGCGAAGTGGACTCCGGTGCTCAAGCCGGCCAGTTAAGCCAAGGCGATCAAGCAGATAGATGAGGGGCAGAACACCGGTTCCGCCTCTTGTCGTTTGGCACAAGGGTGCTCATTTTTCGGGGTATAATCGGTGCAATCCGCCGAATCGGCATGTCGGTTGGCAGCCTCGGCCGTTAAGTTCGCCGCTTCCCCCGAAGGGTCCGAAACCAACGCCATGAACCAGTACCACGACCTGCTCGAACGCATCCTGGCCGACGGCGCCGAGAAGCACGACCGCACCGGCACCGGCACGCTGTCGATCTTCGGCCACCAGATGCGCTTCAACCTCTCGGCCGGCTTTCCGATGCTGACCACCAAGCGGTTGCCGCTGAAGGCGATCGTGCACGAGCTGCTCTGGTTCCTCGCCGGCGACACCAACATCAAATATCTCAACGACAACGGCGTCACGATCTGGGACGAATGGGCTGACGCCAATGGCGATCTCGGCCCGGTCTACGGCTCGCAATGGCGGTCGTGGCCGGCGCCCGATGGCCGCAGCATCGACCAGATCGCTGGTGTGATCGAGATGATCAAGCGTAATCCGGACTCGCGGCGGCTGATCGTCAGCGCCTGGAATCCGGCCGAGGTCGACAAGATGGCGCTGCCGCCGTGCCACTGCCTGTTCCAGTTCTATGTCGCGAACGGCAAATTGTCCTGCCAGCTCTATCAGCGTTCCGGCGACGTCTTCCTCGGCGTGCCCTTCAACATCGCCTCCTACGCGCTCCTGACCATGATGGTGGCGCAGGTGACCGGGCTCAAGCCCGGCGACTTCGTGCACTCGCTCGGCGATGCGCATCTCTACTCGAATCACCTCGAGCAGGCGCGGCTGCAATTGACGCGGCCGACGCGGCCGTTGCCGACGATGGCGATCAATCCCGACGTGAAGGATATCTTCGCGTTCCGCTACGAGGACTTCAAACTCGAGGGTTACGACCCGCATCCGCACATCAAGGCTGAAGTCGCGGTCTGAGGGATTGCATGTCGCTGACCATCCGCCGCGCGCGGCCCGATGAGGCCGGACTGGTGTTTTCGCTGGTCCGCGAACTCGCCGACTACGAAAAGCTCCTGCACGAGGTCCAGGCCAGCGAGGCCGATATCGCCGAGGCGCTGTTCGGCGCCAACCCGCGGCTTACTTGCGACATCGCGGAATGGAACGGCGAGCCGGCCGGCTTCGCGGTCTGGTTCGTCAACTTCTCGACCTTCGCCGGTCGCCACGGCATCTATCTCGAGGACCTCTTCGTGCGCCCGGCGCTGCGCGGCAAGGGCATCGGCAAGGCGCTCTTGGTGCATCTGGCGAAGCAATGCCTCGCCAATGGCTGGTCGCGGCTGCAATGGGCGGTGCTCGACTGGAACGCGCCGTCGATCGCATTCTACAAGTCGCTCGGCGCCGAGCTGATGGACGAATGGACGATTTGCCGCGTCTCCGGCGAGGCGCTGTCGGCGCTGGCGGAAGGGGCGCGTTGATGGAGATCGTGCTCGTCGTTGCGGTCGCCGAGAACGGCGTGATCGGAAATGCCAACGCAATTCCATGGCGGCTGAAGACCGATCAGCAGCGCTTCAAGGCGCTCACCCTGAACCGGCCTGTCGTGATGGGACGCAAGACGTTCGAATCCCTGCGCAGGCCGCTGCCGGGTCGCACCAACATCGTGGTGACGCGCGATGCGAACTACCGCGCGCGTGGTGCGATCGTCACCACATCGTTCGAAAACGCCCGCGCAATTGCGCTTGGTGACGCGCTGCGGCGTTTCGCCACTGAAATTGCCGTCATCGGTGGTGCGGAAATCTATGCGCAATGGATGGGCACGGCCGATCGCCTGGAGATCACCGAGGTTCACGCCCGGCCGGACGGCGATACACGGTTCGACAAAATCGAAGCGAAGGAGTGGGACGAGGTCGCGCGCGTGCGAAATCCGGCAGGTCCGGACGACAGCGCCGACTTCTCCTATGTGACATATCGTCGGCGCGGCCGGGGTTAACCAATGTTTGCATTGACAATTGTGGCCCGGCGCATAGCTCGTCCGGCCAGGAAGCTTGCGTTGTAAGGGCCCTAGCGGTCCCCTATAACCGGGCCGGACATTCGAGGCCGGGCGTCCCGTCCGGACTTGTCGAGGAGACGTTTGATGCCGTGGAAAAATCAAGGCGGGGGGCCGTGGGGCTCGGGTCCGAAAGGGCCATGGGGCACAGGTCCGCAGTCGGCCGGGCCAAGGCCGCCGGATCTTGAGGATCTGCTGCGGCGCGGCCAGGACCGGCTGCAGCAGTGGCTGCCCGGCGGTCATTTCAGCGGCATGGGCATCGCGCTGGTGCTGGTCGCCGCGCTGGCGATCTGGTTCGCCACCGGGATCTTCCGCGTCCAGTCCGAAGAGCTCGGCGTCGTGCTGCGCTTCGGCAAATACGTCCGCGATGCCCAGCCGGGCCTGCGCTATCACCTGCCGTATCCGATCGAGACGGTGCTGCTGCCGAAGGCGCTGCGCGTCAACACGATCTCGATCGGCATGACCCTGATCGACGATCCCGCACGGCGCGGCCGCACCATGCGCGACGTGCCGGAAGAGAGCCTGATGCTGACCGGCGACGAGAACATCGTCGACGTCGACTTCACCGTGTTGTGGCGCATCAAGCCCGGCGGGGCCGGCGCCTACCTGTTCAACATCCAGAATCCCGAAGGCACCGTGAAGGCGGTCGCCGAAAGCGCGATGCGTGAGGTGATCGGCCGCTCGCAGATCCAGCCGATCCTGACCGGGGCGCGCAACGTCACCGAGCAGAACGTCCAGGAACTGATGCAGAAGACGCTCGACAACTACAGCGCGGGCATCCAGATCACCCAGGTGCAGATGCAGAAGGTCGATCCGCCGGCGCAGGTGATCGACGCATTCCGCGACGTGCAGGCGGCGCGCTCCGACCTCGAGCGCAAGCAGAACGAGGCGCAGACCTACGCCAACCGGATCGTGCCGGAAGCGCGTGGTCGTTCCGCACAGATCCTGCAGGCCGCAGAAGGCTACAAGGAGCAGGCGGTCGCCGAGGCCAAGGGCCAGAGCGCACGCTTCCTGAAAGTCTATGATGAATACAAGAAGGCACCCGAAGTGACGCGCGAGCGCATCTATCTCGAGACCATGGAACGCGTGCTCGGTAGCTCCGAGAAGCTGGTCTATGACGGCGGCCAGGGCCAGAACATCGTGCCCTATCTTCCGCTCGGCGAACTGACGCCGCGGCGTCCGGCAGCAGCGCCGGCCACGACCGGCCAGCAGCAGGGAGCCACCCGATGAGGTCCCCTGTCACCGGCATTGTGTCCCTGATCGTCCTCTTCATCGTGCTCGCCGTCGGCTACAGCTCGATGTTCACCGTGCAGCAGACTGAGCAGACCATCGTCCTGCGGTTCGGCGAGCCGGTTGAGGTCGTCACCGATCCCGGCCTGCACTTCAAGGCGCCGTGGAATTCGGTGATCAACGTCGACAAGCGCATCCTCGATCTCGAAAACCCGTCGCAGGAGGTGATCGCCTCCGACCAGAAGCGGCTGGTGGTCGACGCCTTCGCGCGCTATCGCATCAAGAATGCGCTGCGCTACTACACCAGCGTCGGCTCTATCCAGGCCGCCAACCTGCAGCTGACGACGCTGCTCAACGCGGCGCTGCGCCGCGTGCTCGGCGAGGTCACCTTCATCACGGTGGTGCGTGACGAGCGCGAGAAGCTGATGGCGCGGATTCGCGAGCAGCTCGACAAGGAGGCCGACGGCTACGGCATCGAGGTCGTCGACGTCCGGATCCGCCGCGCCGACCTGCCGGAGCAGAACAGCCAGGCGGTGTACGACCGGATGAAGTCCGAGCGTCAGCGCGAAGCGGCCGAGTTCCGTGCCCAGGGTGACCAGAAGGCGCAGGAGATCCGCTCCAAGGCCGACCGCGAAGCAACGGTGATTGTCGCCGAGGCGAACTCGACCGCGGAGCAAACCCGCGGTGCGGGCGATGCCGAGCGCAACCGCCTGTTCGCCGAGGCCTATGGCAAGGACAAGGACTTCTTCGCGTTCTATCGCTCGATGACGGCCTATGAGAATAGTCTGCGCTCCGGCGACACACGTTTCCTGTTGCGGCCGGACTCGGAATTCTTCAGATACTTCGGCAATGCGAACGGCAAGGCGCCTGAGGCGGCCGCCGCGCCGAAACAGTAACGTCAAGACCTGAACATCAAGACTTGAACATCACGACCTGGCGGCGATGCGGACCACGCGTCGCCGCCACTCAACAACAATAAGCATCGAGCGGGAGGCTGCCATCCGATGAAGTCCATAGCGTTCGGCGACTTCCTCATCGGGTTGGGAATCCTGTTCGTGCTCGAAGGTATCCTGTTTGCGGCAAGCCCCGCCTGGATGCGCCGGGCGATGAAGAGCGCGCTGGCCACGCCCGATAACATCCTGCGCATCGTCGGCATCGGTTCGGCGGTTGCGGGACTGATCCTGATCTGGCTGGTGCGGCGCTGATCATTGCCTGTTCCACCGCGCAGATCGCGCCAGAATGAACATAATCGTGAGCCTCTCGCAGCCGGTTTTTCGCCGAAATGCCGGGGTGAGATGCTTGCGCCATATGCCCGTTCGGGCGCACTCTATGATCACGGGCGCATACTGCGACCACCTAATTTGAACCCGTTTGCCTGGAGAAACTCCGACATGATCGCTGCCAGACCAGCCCTGACCCGTCGTCTCCGCATGATGGGAGCTGCGATCTCGATCGGTGCTGCGAGCATGCTGAGCTCCGGGCCGGCGTTCGCACGCGGCCCCGAGGGCATCGCCGACATCGCCGAGAAGGTGATCGACGCCGTCGTCAACATCTCGACGTCGCAGACGATCGAGGCCAAGGACCGGACGATGCCGCAATTGCCGCCCGGCTCGCCGTTCGAGGAATTCTTCGACGACTTCTTCAAGAACCGCCGCGGCCCGCCCGGCAAGGGCGGCGACAAGAGCGGCGAGTTCCAGCCGCGCAAGACCAACTCGCTCGGCTCGGGCTTCATCGTCGACACCGCGGGTATCGTCGTCACCAACAACCACGTCATCGCCGACGCCGACGAGATCAACGTCATCCTCAACGACGGCACCAAGATCAAGGCCGAACTGGTCGGCGTCGACAAGAAGACCGACCTCGCAGTCCTCAAGTTCAAGCCGCCGAAGCCGCTCACCGCGGTCAAGTTCGGCGACAGCGACAAGATCCGCCTCGGCGACTGGGTGGTCGCGATCGGCAACCCGTTCAGTCTCGGCGGCACGGTGACTGCCGGCATCGTCTCGGCCAAGAACCGCGACATCAGCCAGGGCCCGTATGACAGCTACATCCAGACCGACGCCGCCATCAACCGCGGCAATTCCGGCGGTCCGCTGTTCAACCTCGAAGGCGAGGTGATCGGCGTCAACACGCTGATCATCTCCCCGACCGGCGGCTCGATCGGCCTCGGTTTCGCCGTGCCGTCGAAGACGGTGGCCGGCGTCGTGGACCAGCTGCAGAAGTTCGGCGAGCTGCGCCGCGGCTGGCTCGGCGTTCGCATCCAGCAGGTCACCGACGAGATCGCCGACAGCCTCAACATCAAACCGGCGCGCGGCGCGCTGGTTGCCGGCGTCGACGACAAGGGGCCGGCCAAGCCGGCCGGCATCGAGCCGGGCGACGTCGTCGTCAAGTTCGACGGCAAGGACGTCAAGGACCCGAAGGATCTGTCGCGCATCGTCGCCGATACCGCGGTCGGCAAGGAAGTCGACGTCGTCGTCATCCGCAAGGGCAATGAAGAGACCCGCAAGGTCACGCTCGGCCGGCTCGAGGACAACGACAAGGTTCAGCAGGCCAACGCCAAGCCCAAGGACGACACCGCCGAGAAACCGGTGACCCAGAAGGCGCTCGGCCTTGACCTCGCGGCGCTGAGCAAGGACCTGCGCACCAAGTACAAGATCAAGGACAGCGTGAAGGGTGTCATTGTCACCGGAGTCGACAGCAACTCCGATGCTGCCGAGAAGCGTCTGTCGGCTGGCGACGTCATCGTCGAGGTGGCGCAGGAGGCGGTGTCCAGCGCCGCCGACATCAAGAAGCGTCTCGATCAGCTGAAGAAGGACGGCAAGAAGTCCGTGCTGCTGCTGGTCTCCAACGGCGACGGCGAACTGCGCTTCGTCGCGCTTGGGGTGCAGTAGGGGCGCGCTGACGCCTCACCCTCACTGTCATCCCCCGCGAAGGCGGGGGGATCCAGTACGCCGCGGCCGCTCTTGTCCAGAAAAATAGGCAACGGCTTTTCCAGGCAATCGGCATCGGTGGTTATGGGTCCCCGCTTGGGCGGGGACGACAGGCTTCGCGAGCCTACCCCGCTACGAATTCGTCCCGGCGATAGCCCTGCGCGTAGAGCAGCGCGGTGAGGTCGCCGTGATCGACCCGCGCCGCCGCGGCGGCTGCGACCGCGGGCTTGGCGTGATAGGCGACGCCGAGACCTGCGGCCTGGATCATGCCGAGATCGTTGGCGCCATCGCCCGTGACCAGCGTATCGATGTCGTCGAGGTCGAAGGATTCGGTCAACTCGACCAGCGTGGCGAGCTTGGTGGCGCGGCCGAGGATCGGCTCGACCACTTCGCCGGTCAGCTTGCCGTCCGCGACCTGCAACTGGTTGGCGCGGTTCTCCTGGAAGCCGATCTTCTCCGCGACCACCTTGGTGAACAGGGTGAAGCCGCCGGAGATCAGGCAGGTATAGGCGCCGTGCGCGCGCATGGTCATGACCAGCGCGAGGCCGCCCGGCGTCGGCGTGATGCGCTTCTCCAGCACCTCGTCAACGACGCCGACCGGCAGGCCCTTGAGCAGCGCGACGCGCTCACGCAGCGCCGATTCGAACTCGATCTCGCCGCGCATCGCGCGCTCGGTGATGGCGGCGACGTGGGCTTTCAGCCCGGCGAAATCGGCGAGCTCGTCGATGCATTCCTGGCCGATCATGGTCGAATCCATGTCGGCCAGAAAAAGCTTCTTGCGCCGGCCGATCCGAGGCTGCACGACAATGTCGATCGGCAGGTCGCCGCGGGCCTGGCGCAGGCGCTCCTCGATGGCCTTGATGTCGTCCCTGCCGGCGTCTCCTCTGGAATTTTGGCTCTCGAACGGAATGTCGACGGCGACCTCGTTGAACAGCCACTGCGCCGGGCCCGGTGAGGGCAGCACGGCCCGCGCACCGTCGACGATGGTGGAGTCGAGCGCGGGGCTTGCAGGATTGCAGATCAGCGTGGCAACGAGGGACATGCAGGCGCATTCAGGATTGTTGGACAAGGCAGTGCTTATCGCAGGGCCGACCGCCAGCGGCAAGTCGGCGCTGGCGCTCGAGCTTGCCCAGCGCGTCGGCGGGGTCGTGATCAACACCGACTCCATGCAAGTCTATCGCGACCTCCGGATCATCACCGCGCGGCCGACCGCCAGCGAAGAGGCACAGGTTCCGCATCGGCTCTACGGCCATGTTGATGCCGGCGTGAATTTCTCCGCGGGCGCCTGGGTGACTGACGCGGCCAGGGTGCTCGGCGAGGCGCGTGCGCAGGGATGGCTGCCGATCTTCATCGGTGGCTCGGGCCTCTATTTCAAGGCACTGACGCGCGGGCTGTCGGCGGTGCCGCCGATCCCCCCTGAGGTGCGCGACGGTGTACGCGCAAGGCTGGAGCAGCACGGCGTCGAGGCGCTGCATGCCGAGCTTGCACTGCGCGATCCGGTGTCGGCCGAACGGCTGAAGCCGCGCGACCGCACCCGCATCGCGCGGGCGCTCGAGGTCGTCGAGGCCACCGGCCGCCCGTTGCCGGACTGGCATCGCGATGGTCTGCCGCCGCTGCTGCCGCCGGGTCAATTCCACGCGCTGTTTCTGGCGCCGGAGCGCGAGCAGCTCTATGCGCGGATCGATGCGCGGTTTGGCGCGATGCTCGATACTGGTGCGCTCGACGAGGTCGCGGCGCTGGCCGCGCGCGGGCTTGATCCGCTGCTGCCGGCCATGAAGGCCCATGGCGTCCCGGCGCTGATCCGGCACCTCAAGGGGGAGATCAGCCGGGCGGAGGCCGCCGAGATCGGCCGGGCCGACACCCGCCACTACGCCAAGCGCCAGTTCACCTGGTTTCGCCACCAGCTCCCGGAATTCGAATGGGTTGAGCCTGGGGCGGCGGGGGACTGGCTGGAGAGCCTTATCCGGTAGCCCGGATTGCGCTTCGCTCCATCCCGGCTACGGCCTCTCGGACTGGGGGCGCCGCGCGCCCGTCTGCCATGCGCATTGCGCCGCGCAAAAACACTCGCCGAACGGTCGGAACCCCGTTACACTTCAAAAATCGCGAAACTGCCTGCCTTGCCTTGACATTCGGACTTTGGCCGCTATGTTCGCGCAACCTTTGGGAAGACTGGGTCCTATCGTGCGCAATATTATTACCAAGCTGCTTATCGCCGTCGTACCCAGGCACACCGCCGGGGATGGCTAGCGGCCATCCAAATTCGGGCGGTGTGCATGGGGCCTCTAGGGCCCCTTTTTATTGCCCGAAGCAGAACTAACGAGAACTGACAAAAGCCGCGCAAAACAAGCGCATCCGGAGCGAACCATGACCGACAAGAGCCACGATCCCAATCAGATGACCGGCGCCGCGATGATCGTGCGCGCGCTCATCGATCACGGCGTGCAGCATGTCTTCGGCTATCCCGGCGGCGCGGTGCTTCCGATCTACGACGAGATTTTCCAGCAGAGCGAAGTCGAGCATATCCTGGTCCGCCACGAGCAGGGCGCCGGTCATGCCGCCGAAGGCTATGCCCGCTCGACCGGCAAGCCCGGCGTGGTGCTGGTGACGTCGGGGCCCGGCGCCACCAACATGGTGACGCCGCTGACCGACGCGCTGATGGATTCGATCCCGCTGGTCTGCATCACCGGCCAGGTGCCGACCCACCTGATCGGCAACGACGCCTTCCAGGAATGCGACACCGTCGGCATCACGCGGCCCGCCACCAAGCACAACTGGCTGGTGCGCGACGTCAACGACCTTGCCAGGGTGCTGCACGAGGCCTTCTATGTCGCCACCACCGGCCGCCCCGGTCCGGTGCTGGTCGACGTGCCGAAGGACGTGCAGTTCGCGACCGGCACCTATCATCCGCCGCGCAAGTCGGACGTTCACATCTCCTACACGCCGCGCGTGAAGGGCGATGCGACCCAGATCCGCAAGGCGGTGGCGCTGCTCGCCAATGCCAAGCGTCCCGTGATCTATTCCGGCGGTGGCGTGATCAATTCGGGTCCGGAGGCCTCCAAGCTGCTGCGTCAGCTGGTGGAGGCGACCGGCTTCCCGATCACCTCGACCCTGATGGGACTGGGCGCCTATCCGGCGTCGGGGCCGAACTGGCTCGGCATGCTCGGCATGCACGGCACCTACGAAGCCAACATGACCATGCATGATTGCGACGTCATGCTGTGCGTCGGCGCGCGCTTCGACGACCGCATCACCGGCCGCGTCGATGCTTTCTCGCCGGGCTCGAAGAAGATCCACATCGATATCGACCCGTCCTCGATCAACAAGAACATCCGCGTCGACGTGCCGATCATCGGCGACGCCGGCAACGTGCTCGGCGACCTGTTGCAGGTGTTCAAGGCGGAGGCCAAGAAGCCCGACATCAAGGCGTGGTGGCAGCAGATCGCGCAATGGCGCGCGCGCAACTCGCTGTCGTACCGGAAGAACAACGATATCATCCTGCCGCAATACGCGATCCAGCGGCTGTTCGAGCTGACCCGCGGCAAGGACACCTACATCACGACCGAAGTCGGTCAGCACCAGATGTGGGCCGCGCAGTTCTTCGGCTTCGAGGAGCCGCACCGCTGGATGACCTCCGGCGGTCTCGGCACCATGGGCTACGGCCTGCCGGCCGCGGTCGGCGTGCAGGTGGCGCATCCGGACAGCCTGGTGATCGACATCGCCGGCGACGCCTCGGTGCAGATGACGATCCAGGAGATGTCGACCGCGGTTCAGTTCGAGCTGCCGATCAAGATCTTCATCCTGAACAACCAGTACATGGGCATGGTGCGGCAGTGGCAGCAGCTGCTGCACGGCAACCGCCTGTCACATTCGTACTCCGAAGCGCTGCCGGACTTCGTCAAGCTCGCCGAAGCCTATGGCTGCGTCGGCCTGCAGGCGACCAAGCCGTCCGATCTCGACGGCGCGATCAAGGAGATGATCTCGATCAGGCGTCCGGTGCTGTTCGACTGCCGCGTCGCGGCGCTGGAGAACTGCTTCCCGATGATCCCGTCGGGCAAGGCGCACAACGAGATGCTGCTGCCGGAAGAGGCGACCGATGAGGCCACCGCGAAGGCCTTCGCCGGCGGCAAGGCGCTGGTGTGAGGGTGGATCATGTTTGATCTCAGCGAGCTCGAGCGCGCGCACAGGATCGTCGGCACCGCGGTGCCGGCGACGCCGGCGTATGCCTGGCCGTTGCTGGCCGAGCGGCTCGGCACCGAGGTCGTGGTCAAGCATGAGAACCACACGCCGATCGGCGCCTTCAAGGTGCGCGGCGGCCTGGTCTATCTCGAGCGGCTGAAGCGCGAGCGGCCCGATGTGCCCGGCATCATCTCGGCGACGCGCGGCAATCACGGCCAGAGCCTGGCGTTTGCCGCGAGCCGCCACGGCGTGCCGGCCGTGATCTACGTGCCGCGCGGCAACTCGGTCGAGAAGAACCGCGCCATGCACGCGTTCGGTGCCGAGCTCGTCGAGCACGGCGAGGACTTTCAGGCCGCGCGCGAAGAGGCCGAGCGCCGTGCCCAGTTCGCGGGCCTGCACATGGTGCCGTCGTTCCACCCGGACCTGGTGCTGGGTGTAGCGACCTACGCGCTCGAACTGTTTCGATCAGCGCCCGACCTCGACATCCTCTACGTGCCGATCGGGCAGGGCTCCGGCATCTCCGGCTGCATCATGGCGCGCGACCTGCTCGGCCTGAAGACCGAGATCGTCGGCGTGCAGTCGACCGAGGCGCCGTCCTATGCGCTGTCGTTCGCAGCCGGAAAGATCGTGACCACCGAGACCAGCAACACGCTCGCCGACGGCATGGCGACGCGGATTCCGGACGCGGACGCGTTCGCCCTGATCCGCAAGGGCGCCTCGCGCATCGTGCAGGTCACCGACGACGAGGTCGGGCAGGCGATCCGTGCCTACTGGACCGACACCCACAATCTCGCCGAGGGCGCAGGTGCCGCGGCGCTCGCAGCCGCGCTGCAGGAAAAGAGCAAGCTCGCCGGCAAGCGGGTCGGCCTGATCCTGAGCGGCGGCAATATCGATTTCGATCTGTTCCGGACCTGGATCGGGACGGATGCTGCGCCGGCCGCCCAGCGGGCGGTGGCGTGAAAAGAATGTAAGGGGACGACCATGAACCAGCCCGCATCCGCCTACTTCCTCGAGGAACGTCACGATCCGAACGAGACGCACACGCTGTCCGTCCTCGTGCAGAACGAGCCCGGCGTGCTCGCGCGCGTGATCGGGCTGTTCTCCGGCCGCGGCTACAACATCGAGAGTCTCACGGTTTCGGAAACCGAGAGCCAGAAACACCTCTCGCGGATCACCATCGTCACCACCGGCACGCCGATGGTGATCCAGCAGATCAAGCATCAGCTCGACCGCATGATCCCGGTCTACCGCGTCGTCGACATGACGCTGACCGGCAGCTCGATCGAGCGCGAGCTTGCGATGGTCAAGGTGAGGGGCGGTGGCGATCACCGCGTCGAGGCGCTGCGGCTGGCGGATGCGTTCCGCGCCCGGGTGATCGATGCCACGACCGAGAGCTTCGTGTTCGAGATCACGGGCAACTCGTCCAAGATCAATCAGTTCATCGACCTGATGCGCCCGCTGGGCCTGGTCGAGGTGTCACGAACCGGGGTGGCCGCGATCACGCGTGGGCCGGAAGGGATGTGAATCATGTTGGCGCGCGACTGGTACTACACGCAACGGCGGCAGGTCGGTCTCGATACCGCGGTTGCCTCGATCTATGACGTCAGCGAGGACAGCGATGTCCGTGCCCGCCAGGCGCTGGCCATGCTCGGCGTCAAGCCGGGCTGGCGGATCGCCGATATCGGCTGCGGCAACGGCGTGCTGGCGACCGAGGCGGCGCTGATGGGCGCCGAGGTCGACGCCATCGACATCTCGCCGGCGATGATCGGGCTTGCCGAAATCTATGCGCGCGACCGCAAGGCGAAGATCCGGACCCAGCCCGCTGGCCTATTGTCCTTTGCCTATCAGCCGAACTCCTACGACCTCATCGTCAGCGAGTTCACGCTGCACCACCTGCCGGACTTCTGGAAGGCGGTGGCGCTGTCGCGGATCTTCACCGCGCTGAAGCCCGGCGCGAACTTCTATCTGCGCGATATGGTGTTCGTCAGCATGCCCGACGGCGTCGATCGCGATGTAGAGGGCTGGGCCGATTTCTCGATCAAGAATCACGATTTCGAGCGCGAAAGCGTGATGACCCACATGCGCGACGAGTACTCGACCTTCGGCTGGGTGATGGAGCGCATGTTGACCGAGACCGGCTTCACCCTGGTCGCTGCCGACTATCACGCGCCGTTGCACGGCACCTATCTGCTGCGCAAGCCGAAGTCGGACGAACAGATCTAGAGCTTGCATCGACAGAGCCAAACCGAACCAAAGAAGAAGAACAATGAAGCCGGCCGATGTTGGCATCGCCGTCATGGTCGCGGTGATCTGGGGACTTGCGTTCGTCGCGAGCCGGATCGCGCTCGATGAGCTGCCGCCCGAATTGATGACGGCGCTGCGCTTCGGCATCGCGGCGGTGCCGTGCCTGTTCCTGCCCAGGCCGGGCCAGGTCTCGTGGCCGCTCCTGATCGGAATCAGTCTCACCTTGTTCCTTGGTCAGTTCCTTGCGCAATCCACCGCTATCGCACACGGCATGCCGGTCGGGCTCACCAGCGTGATTGTGCAGAGCCAGGCGCTGTTCACCATCGGCTTTGCTGCGGTGGTGTTCGGCGAATTGCCGTCGCGGCTGCAGACCGTCGGCATCGCCATCGCTGCGATCGGCCTGCTGATGATCTGCGGCACCGTCGGATACGATTTCAGCGTCGCCGCCTTTGCCATCCTGATGATCTCGCCGATCTCGTTCGCAATCGGAAACCTGCTGCTGCGGCCAGCGCAGGGCGCACGCATGTTCGACCTGTTTGCATGGCTATGCCTGTGTGCCGCGATCCCGTTGTTCGGCCTGTCGCTGCTGACGCTGGGCGCGAAGCCGATGTGGCAGGCGCTGTCGCATCTGTCGCCGGCCGGCATCGTCTCGATGCTGTTCGTCGGCACCGTTTCCACCAGCATCGCCTATTGGCTGTGGGGCCGGCTGCTCAGGGATTATCCGGCGGCGCAGGTGGTGCCGTTCGCGCTGCTGGTGCCGTTCGTCGGCTCCGCCGCCTCCAGCATCATGTTCGGCGAGAGGTTCGGCCCGTTGCGGCTCGCCGGCATGCTCACGGTCATCGCCGGCATCGCCGTGATGCTGCTGTCGAAGCGGCCAAAACCTCTGCCGAAAGTCGCGTGAGGGCACTATGTCGAATTCGCTGCTGTTTGCTTTTGTCGTGTTTGCCGTCGTGATGTTCTTCACGCCGGGCCCCAACAACATCATGCTGCTGTCCTCGGGGCTGACCTACGGCTTCCGGCGCACGGTGCCCCACATCGCCGGCATCACGGTCGGCTTCGCCTTCATGGTCGGTGCGGTCGGCGTTGGGCTCGGGGCCGTCTTCATCGCCTATCCGGTGCTGCAGACGATCCTCAAATATGGCGGCGTCGCCTATCTGGTCTATCTCGCGGCCGTCATCGCCATGGCCGAGCCGCCCTCGGCGGACAAGGACGACGGGCCCGGCCGCGGTCCGATGACCTTCTGGGGTGCGGCCATGTTCCAGTGGATCAATGCCAAGGGCTGGGTGATGGTGATCGGCACCATCACGGCCTATGCGGCGATCGCCGCCTTCCCCTGGAACATCGCGATCCAGGTCGGCCTGAGCCTGGTTCTGGGGACGGTGTCCTGCATCGTCTGGGCGCTGTTCGGCACCGCCCTTCGGCCGGTCCTGACCTCGCCCCGGGCGATACGTGCCTTCAACCTAGTCATGGCCATCCTGCTGCTGGCCTCGCTCTACCCGGTCTTCATGGACGCATGATGCCGCACCGCGCCATGCGAGATGGGGGTTTCCCCTGAGGGGGAAAATGCTCTAGACAACGCCGGAAATTCGCGGGCGCCCGGCGGTTCTGACCTTCCGAAAGCCTGACTCATCGGCCGATTTTGGCCCCCTTCAAACGAGGAAAACACGATGCGAGTTTACTACGATCGCGATGCCGACCTGAACCTGATCAAAGGCAAGAAGGTCGCCATCGTCGGCTACGGCAGCCAGGGCCACGCCCACGCGCTGAACCTGAAGGATTCCGGCGTCAAGGAAGTGGCGATCGCGCTGCGCAAGGGTTCGGCCTCGGCCAAGAAGGCCGAGAACGCCGGCTTCAAGGTGATGGAAGTCGCCGAGGCCGCCAAGTGGGCCGACCTCGTCATGATGCTGACCCCGGACGAACTGCAGGGCGACATCTATCGCGAGCACCTGCACGACAACATGAAGAAGGGCGCGGCGCTCGTGTTCGCCCACGGCCTCAACGTGCACTTCAACCTGCTCGATCCGCGTGCCGACCTCGACGTGCTGATGATCGCGCCGAAGGGCCCCGGCCACACCGTGCGTTCGGAATATCAGCGCGGCGGCGGCGTGCCCTGCCTGATCGCGATCGCCAAGGATTCGTCGGGCAACGCCCATGACCTTGGCCTCAGCTACGCTTCGGCGATCGGCGGCGGCCGCGCCGGCATCATCGAGACCACCTTCAAGGAAGAGTGCGAGACCGACCTGTTCGGCGAGCAGGTGGTGCTCTGCGGCGGCCTGGTCGAGCTGATCAAGGGCGGCTACGAGACGCTGGTCGAAGCCGGCTACGCGCCCGAAATGGCCTATTTCGAGTGCCTGCACGAAGTGAAGCTGATCGTCGACCTGATCTATGAAGGCGGCATCGCCAACATGAACTACTCGATCTCCAACACCGCCGAATACGGCGAGTATGTCACCGGTCCGCGCATCGTCACGGCCGAGACCAAGGCGGAGATGAAGCGCGTGCTCGCCGACATCCAGGGCGGCAAGTTCGCCCGCGACTGGATGCTGGAGAACAAGGTCAACCAGACCTCGTTCAAGGCGACCCGTGCCAAGCTCGCCCAGCATCCGATCGAGGAAGTCGGCGCCAAGCTGCGCGACATGATGCCCTGGATCAAGAAGGGCGCGCTGGTCGACAAGAGCAAGAACTGACAGGCGAAGCCTGTCATTCCGGGGCGATCCGCAGGGCCGGGCCCGGAATCTCGAGATTCCGGGTTCGCCTCTTCGAGGCGCCCCGGAATGACGCTGTGATACAAATCATCCTATGGCAGCGGTGTCTGGCGCAGCGAACGTTGGGCTAGCCCATCTACGCATAAGAATCGAAAAGGGTGGGCGCGTTGCCCACCCTTTTTCTTTGTCACGAAGACGTCGCCGGGCTAACCGGCCGCCATCGGCTGCTTCTCGATCCTGTTGTGCAGCTGCCAGAAACGCACGGTGCGCTGTGCGGTTTCCAGCGACAGCCGCCGGTAGTCGCGGTGCGCGACCTCGAGGGTCGCATGGTCGAGCGGATGCGGCAGCGGCCGCTTGCGCAGGATGGTTTCGACCGTCGGCCAGTTGAGCCGCGCCGAGCGGCACGGAATCAGGAGCAGGTCGGAGCGCAGCCCGAGCATCAGGCGCTCGATCATCGCGATCGGCATGTCGTTGAGCACGGCGAGCGCGACCGTGACCTCGTCGAACTTGCCGTCCTCGGCGAATTTGTAGACCGCCGCATCGTCGAGCTCGTTCAGCTGCTTCATCAGCTTGACCAGCTCTTCGGCGATGCCGTAGTTGCGGCGGGGAGCCGCGGCCTCTTCCTGCGCGATGTCGTTCAGCACCTGGCTGATCTCCTCGCGTGCCCTGGGCGATGCGATCGCGAGCAGGCGGGCGCGCACCGTATCCTTGGCGCGCTGTAGCAGGTCGCGCAGCAGCTTGGCCGGAATATCGATGCGCAGCCCGAGAATCTCGACCAGCTCGTCGTCGCCTTCGGCGCGGGCGACGATCGAGGAATAGCCGTTGTCGGAGAACTGCGCGCCGGCGTTCTTGGCAAGCCGCCGGATCACCTTGTCCTCGCCGCGGTCGATGATCACGTCGGTGACGGATGCCGGCAGGTTCTCCCGCGCCGAGATCGCGAACAGATGGTCCTGGCCCTTGCTGGCGGCGATCTCGCGCAGTGCGTCGTTTGAGAGGCGGCTGGAGTGGGTCAGCACGTCGCCGGCGACGCTGATGTCGTCGTCCCAGGCGAGGTGCTGAATCACCTCAAACGGCGCGTAGTCGAGCGGCGCGAGCCGCTTGCTGAGCTCGGCCCGCGCACGCGTCTCGACGCGCGCGACGAGCAGGCAGAGCACGTCGTCGAACACCTTGACCTGTTCATCGTTGAGGCGATCGCTGTCGTTCAGGAACAGATCGGTGACCTGCCGCAGCGTCTGCACGCGCTTGGCGGACGTCCCGTCCCGGACCGCATCCTCGAGTTCGGCAATAATCGATTGTGACGCCTGTTGCGCCATCGATGGGCGACCTTGTTTTTGTTGAATGACACCTGTCCGTGCACCATGCAGGGCGTCGTCTTACACCTGCGTTAAGGAGGAACCCGGTGCAAATACGGGTGCATCGCATCCTTAACGGGCCGCGACCGGACAGGACTCAATTGGTGCTTTCGCGACAATGGCAGTGCGTCTTAAGAGATTGTTTAGGACGATGCGCGCCGTGTGACGGCGAAGATGTCGATCGAAGCGGCGCGCCCGCGCAACTGCGTCGAGCCGAGCGGCTCGATGGCAAAATCCGGGTCCGGGGGTAGCAGGCGAAGCAGCTCGCCCGATATCAGCAGCGGCCGGCCGGCCTCCTTGCAATGCGCCTGCAGCCGCGCCGTGACGTTCACGGTATCGCCGAAATAGGCGATCTGCCGCCGCGAGTCGCCGCATTCACCGATGACGACAGGGCCGGCATGCATCCCGGCGCGAAACGCCGGCACCACGCCGAACTCCTTGCGATAATGGTCGGCCCGCTTGGCGAGGCGGTCCTCGATCGCGAACACACAGTCGAGATAACGCCGCGACGGCTGGCCCGTGCCGGCCGGCCAAGTCACGATGACCTCGTCGCCGACATAGGCGTGAACCTCGCCGCCATGCGCCACGATCGGCTCGTCGATGTCGAAGAAGAAGCGCGTCAAGAGCTCCTGCACGCGCAGCTCGCCCATCGCCTCCGCCAGCGTCGTCGAGCCGACCAGGTCGAGGAACAGCAGCACGCGTTCTTCGCGGACCGGCTGGCGGTAGCGTCCAAGCACGATGTTGAGCAGCGTATGCCCACCGATCATCCGGACCAGCTCGTAGATCGTCGTGATCGGGATCGACAGCAGCAGGCCGACACCTATGATCTTCAGGAAGGTCTCGCGTACCCACTTCGCCTCGATCCCATGCCCGTACAGAATGATCTCCAGCACAATCGCGGCGACTGCGACGATGACGGCCAGAAGGACGGAGCGGACGATCAACTCGACAATAAGCGCCTGTCGCCGCAGCCAGCCGCCGCGTGCGATCAGATAGAGATGCGTGGCCCAGACGATCAGGGTAATCGCGGCGCCGTCGAGCGCGCTACGCACGTAATTTGCAACGGACGCCTCGTTGGATTCGTTGAAGGCGTAGCGGAACAGCCCGCCGATGAGCAGGCCGAGCACGGCCAGAACGATCGCAGGCGTCACCGCGCGCCGCATGGTCCCTCCACGTCCATGAAATATCCTGCGCGGATCGGGAACGCCAGCCACAGTGTGGCGCGACAGTGGGTGAACGCGATACGCCGCAATGGCACTAATAATGGTTCGGCGACAGGCATCGGTCGGAAAGGGAAAGCGCATGAAAACGGATCTCGCGGCGAACATGTTCAGGCTAAGGCCTCTGATCACGGCCGTGTTCGTCGCCGCCCTCGCATCGGCAGCTCATGCCGGCGATCAGGGCGATCCCGAGCAATCCTGCGACGGCAATACCTACCAGATGGTCGAGTGCCTCAAGGCCAAGACCGCGCAATGGGACAAGCGGATGAACGTCGCCTATCAGCAGGCGCTGAAGGATGCCGTCGGCGACAAGCAGCGCGAACAGCTACGCACGGCGCAACGGTTATGGATCCAGTACCGTGACGCGAATTGCCTGTATTACGACCTCGGCGAGGGCACCATCGCCCGCCTCGACGCCGGCGAGTGCATGCGCAGCGTGACCGAAATCCGTGCCAAGGAACTGGAGAATCTCGGCCATCAGTGAGCCATCTTCCGGTGCCAGGACTTGGTCATGACTGACGGAAAGAGCCAGAACGAACTGACCCAGCTTGCGGAGGAGGCGCTGCGCGCCCAGCCCGGCTGCGAGACCGCCCGCGTGCCGGCGGTCGCCGCGCTGCCCGATGGGCAGGTCGGGCGCAACTGGGAGATTCCGAACGTCGTGCTCGGCGACAGCCTGATCAGCGACGTCGACCGCGCGGTGCTGTCGGTGCATCGTCGGCTCGGCCGCCAGTTTCACCTGGTGTGAGGCGGCCTGATTTCAGCTCGCCTGTGCCTGACGCGGCGCAGGCCGCGCGGCCATGCTGATCATCCTGAGCGCAAACACCGTGGCGAGCGCCACGAGGAACAGCGCGTAGGGCGGCATCTCGGGAATCCGCTTGCCGAACGAGACCGTGAACTGCAGCAGCAGATAGTAGCCGCCGATCAGATGCAGCCTGCGCCAGGCGCGCGGGCCCAGCAGCGCAGCCGTGCGATCGAACGAGGTCGCGGTCAGCGCGATGATGACGAGATAGCCGATACCGCCGAAGATATAGGACACGATAGAGGTTGCGGCGGCGAAGCCGGCCGGATCGAGCATTGCGAACGCGGTGATCGCGACCGCGTGGATGGCGTGCGAGGCGGCGAAGGTGACGCCCAGATAGCGGCGGTTGCGGCGCTGCCAGTGCGTCCAGGCGTTCGGCCAGAGCCGCGCCAGCGCCGCCGCGGAGAAGGCGAGGCAGAAGAACAGCAGCGAGGTCCGCGCGGTGAAGCGGATCACCATCCGCACGCCCTCGACCTCGAACTGCCGCATCGCGGCGATCCAGATCGAAAGCCCGATCAGGGTCAGTGTGAGCAGGCCGAACAGCCGCCAGCCCTCGAACCAGTTTCGACGCGTCGCCATATCCTGCCTCCCATCGTTGATGTAATCGCTAGTTACATTTCGCAGTGGAGTGCGGTCAATCCGTGTAATCACCGCTTACATTCACAAGCGGGTGATGCTAGAGAGGCGCCATGCGCCGCCCCGCCAAGAAACCGCCGATCGGACGTCGGCCCGCCAAGCCGCATCCGGCCGTCGCGGCGCGGGCGCCGGCGGCCAAGCCGTATCACCACGGTGACCTCCGCCGGGTCCTGATCGATGCGGCCATGCAGCTGGT
>NZ_JACMYP010000111.1 GCF_020889705.1 Bradyrhizobium altum
CCCAGCCGACGATCGGTGCGCCGATCGGCGTGCCGCCGAGCGCCACGCCGAGCCGCAGCGCCATCACGCGGCCGCGCATCGCAGGCTCGGTCGCGAGCTGCATCAGCGCGTTCGAGGTGTTGGCGACGGTCAGCGCGGCGACGCCGATCACGACGAGCGCAGCGGCGAACAGCCAATAGCTCGGCGCCAGGGCGGCGAGCGTGCAGCCGAGGCCAAAGATCGCAGAGCCCAGCATCAGCGAAGAGAACCGCGGCTGGTCGCGGCTCGCGGCCAGCAGCGCGCCCGACATCGTGCCGAGCGCCATCACCGAGGACAGCAGGCCGAAACCGCGCGCATCGGTGTGGAACACGCCGACCGCCATGGTGGAGATGAAGATCGGAAAGTTCAGTCCGAAGGTCCCGATCAGGAACAGCATGATCAGCGTGGCCCGGAGATCGGGGCGGGACCACACATAGTGAAAACCCTGCATGACGCTGCCCTTGGTGGGATGGGCCCGCGCGTTCGGGCGCAGCTCGGAGGTGCGTAGCAGGGTCAGCGAGGTCAGCACGGCGAGGAACGAAGCGCCGTTGAACAGGAAGGCCCAGCCGGTGCCGACGGAGGCGATGATCAGGCCGGCGACGGCCGGGCCGATCATGCGCGCGGCATTGAACGAGGTCGAGTTCAGCGCGATCGCGTTCGACAGGTTGGTGTCGCTGACCAGCTCGGCCACGAAGGTCTGGCGCACGGGCGCGTCGAGCGCTGCCGCGCAGCCGAACAGGAATGCGAACACATAGACGTGCCAGAGCTGCACCAGTCCGGTGACAGTGAGAAGCCCGAGGACCAGCGCGAGCGCGCCCATCGTCGCCTGGGTCGCCATCAGCAGCTTGCGCTGGTTGAAATGATCGGCGGCAAAGCCGCTCCACGGCATCAGCAGCAGCTGTGGCCCGAATTGCAGCGCCATCACGATGCCGACGGCGGATGCGCTATGCTGCGTCAGCTGGGTGAGAACGAGCCAGTCCTGGGCGGCGCGCTGCATCCAGGTGCCGATGTTGGACACCAGCGCGCCGGCCGCCCAGACCCGGTAGTTGAAGCTTGCGAGCGATCGAAAGACGCGTCTCATGGTCTCTGCGGTTCATTCCCGCCGTGAAACCGTCCGAACCGTCGCGCCAGGAACAGGCCGATCAGGAGGCCGCCGAGACCGAGCGCTGCGACGTCGCTTGTCGTTCGCAAGCCGAAGTCGCCGACGCGGCAGACCAGGAAATATCCGACGGCGAGGTTGAAGAAGCCCCACACGATGTTGACGGTCGATGACGACAGGCCCTCGCCCGGCGGCTTCGCGAACGGGCTCTGGAACGGTTCGCCCATCATGCCGGCGACGACGTGGGGGATCGCGTTGGTGAGGAAGGCACCGCCGAAGAAATAGGCGACGAGGTCAAGCCAGTTCATGCGCATTGGTCCTTTCAAGCAGATCGATGATCGCCTGCGTCGAGCCGGTTTCGCCGAGCCGCGGGAACACCTGTTCGATGCTGTAGTCATGTGCGTTCGGCCGCGCATCGGTCATGGCGTCGATCGCAAGCGTGACGTTGAAGCCGGCCTCATAGGCCTGCCGTGCCGTGGATTCGACGCCGGTGCCGGTCGCAACGCCGGCGACCACGACCTGCGTGACGCCGCGGGCGCGCAGCTGCTTCTCGAGATCGGTGCTGGCGAACACACCCCACGTCCGCTTGGTCACGACGATGTCGCCCGGCTGCCGATCGAGCTCCGGAATCAGGTCCGTCCAGCCGTCGGGAAATTGTCCGCTGTGGCGCGGCCGCTCGGTTCGTCCGGGTGCCGTGCCGTCGACATTGACCAGCACGATCGGCAATCCACGCCGTCGAAACGCCTTGATGAGGGCGCAGGCGCGCGTCACGACGTCTCCGAACGGATGCACGAAGGGCGCGCCGACGAGCCCTGATTGCAGATCGACGACAATGAGGGCGGTGATCGGATCGAGCGTCGTCAGAGCCATGATCGCTTCCTGTTCTCACAATTGGCGCGGCGCGGCCGGCATCAATCCGCGACCAGCCGTTTCAGCAAGCCGACGGCGGCGGCGAGTTCATCCTGCTCCCGTGCCGACAGCCGCGCGGCGATGGTGCGCGACAGCCAGTCCTGCCGCGCGGCGCGGCCGGTGCGCAGCCGCTCGCGGCAGCTATCGGTAAGCGACATGATGGTTTGCCGGCCGTCGTCCGGATCGGGCGCGCCGCGGACCAGGCCTGCGGCCTCGAGCGCCGATATCGCCGAGCTCATCGACTGCGGACGCATCCCTTCCGATCGCGCCAGACTGGACACGGTCGCGGGGCCGTCCTTCTCGAGGCGCAGCAGCACCGCGACCTGGGACGGCGGAAGATCCTCACGCTGGCCCTGCTCACGCAGCCGGCGCTTGAGCGTTCCGATCAACAAACGAAGATCCTCGGCGAGCGCCGATGTGCGCGCTGATCCGGTACGGGCCGCTGAATTGTTCATGCCGATCATCCTGGCATATATGAAGGTAAACTGTAAAGATTGTCTTCGCAGATTACCTTCATATTCCCGTGATCGTCAGCGCGTGGCAGAGCATTGTTGGACGATGCTTCAAAATCTGAACCGCAACTGAACTCGGTTCTGGTGCGCATCACATTAGATTTGGTTGTCATGTCGCGCGCGCTTGTCGATGACTGCGCCGGCGCTCACGACGCGGCGTCTCGTCCCCGCGGTGGCTCGCGGAGCTGTTTGGAATGAAGTTTGATGTTCGTCTAACGGCGATCGGCGTATCGATCGTGCTTGCTTGCCTCGCGCAGCCGGCAGCGGCCCGGACATGCGAGGCGCCACCGGCGCTGACATCGATCGATCCGCCCCGCTTCTACCGGGATGCAGGCGGTTACGCGGAAGCGATCAAGCCGCTGCACGCGTTCATTGCGCACGTCAACAAGGCCGCCGATGAACGCGATCTGGATTGCGTCATGGAGTTGCTCGCAAGCTGGGCCAGGGGAAGTGCACTGCTGACGATCGGCGCGAACTATCAGGGCGATTTCGAACGCTCCTGGGCCGGGACCGATTTCGCGCTGGCGTTGCTGCGCTTCCCCAACGCGTCCATCAAGGCCGATCATCGTTTCCAGCAAATCAAGCCGTGGCTGATCCGGATTGCCGAGGAGACCCGCGATGCCGATCGCATCAATCATCTCGACAACAATCTGGTCTATTGGGCCGGGCTCGATCTGATCTCGATCGGCACCCTGACGGATCGCGGTGATCTGGTCGATGCCGGCATTTCCCGGGCGCGCCAGGGCATCAGGGACATCGGCGCCCACGGCGAATTGGAACGCGAGTTGAAGCGCGACGAGCGCGCGCTGCACTACCACAACTTTGCGCTGATCCCGCTGGTGTTCTGCGCCGAGCTCGCAAGCCGCCGGAAGATCGACCTCTATGCGGAGAACAATGGAGCGATCCGTCGGCTCGCCGACCTGATCGTTCGCGCGGTGCAGGATGAGCGCAGCTTCGGCGCGCTCACCAACGTTTCGCAGCAGCTCTTCCCCTGGACGTTTCAGGGAGACCTAGCCTGGATGGAGCCGTATTACGCCCGGTTTCACGATTCGCACTTGCCGCCAATTCTCGGCTCGAGAAGGCCTCTCAACAATCCGCGGCTCGGCGGCAACGTGACGGCGGCCTGGGGCGCGCCCCTGCCGGACTAGGCGTCGGTCGGAGGTGCGCAGTACCCCGATGACGCGTGCTACTCGCTCTCGCTGGTCGCCGGCGCCGCGTACATGTCCCGTGCGCGCCGGGTCACGGCCGCATAGCGCGCGGTCGCGCTGAGGCTCATCAGGCCGGCGCGCACCAGTCCGAGGATGGCGCGGCGCGAGTGGAACGGTCCGGTCTTGCTCGCGGCATATCCGCGCGGGTAGAGCTGCAGGCGGCCGGCGAGCGCTTCCTGCAACGCCAGCTTCTGGGTCGCGCTCAGGCGCCGGCGCCGCGCAGGCTTTTCCGCTTCCGCCAACATGAGCTCGATACCCAACGATTTCCGTGGCGCGGCCTTCATTGTCAGCTCACACTCCGGCCGACTGGCGCGACCTTCCGCGAGGCGCGGCGCCCGGCCGGCATCGCCATGGACGCCGGCATGTGGCACATCATGGCTTGCGCTGTTGCTCATTCGTCAGACAGAACCGCATTTCGAGCGGCGGCGGCATCTGACGAAAGTCAGGATCAGTTATGACGAAAGTCATATTCGTTTGCGGCCGCTGCCGGCTTACGCCAGAGTGGGCTGCTCGCTGAGTTGATGGGCAACGCATGATCGATTTGAGCGCGGATTTGCTTGCGGCTGCAGGAGCCGACGTCATCGGTCTCGCCGTCATCGGTGCCGACCGAAGCATGCAGCGGAAGATCGGGCGGCTGGTCGAATGGCTTCCCGCGATCGGCGTCGATTGTTGCGAATGCATGCTGCTGGTCGGCATGGAGGCCGAGCTGGCGGCACTTGCCGGAGGCCGGCGAGACATGATCGCACTGGCCGGTGTCCGCGTTGCCTCGCCTGACATCGCGCAGCCGATGACGGCGGTCGTGCTGTGGAATGACGCGCAGTCGCATTACTTCGTCATCGCCATGCCGGACTTCGCGGGACGTCAGGTCGAAACGCTGCTCGGCAGCGAACGCCGGGCCCGCCGCCTGATGGAGCAGCAACTCGAGGCGGCGAGCGCGGAAGTGCGCTTTGCCTCGCTGGCGCGGACGCGGCTGCGGCTGGCGCGCGATCTGCACGATACGCTGGTGCATTCGATCGTGGCGCTGCTGACCCAGATCCGGCTGATCAGGCATTATCTTTCGGCCGACCCGGCGCGCGTGGCGGACAGCCTTGCAACCGCCGAAGACGCCGCAGCGAGCGGCCTCTCGCGTGCCCGCGAGGCCATCGATCGGCTGCGCACGCCCGACGATTTGAAGCTTGATCCCGATGTCGAGGGACTGCTCAGCGACTTTGCCGCGCGCAGCGGCGTCAGGGTGTCGATCCAGATCGACGAAGAGGCGCGTCCGGGCTTGCGCGATTGCGGTTTGACGGTTCAACGCATTCTCAGCGAGGCATTGCGCAATGTTCAGGCACATGCGAAGGCACGCCGTGTCTCGTTTCACGCCTTCGAAGCGCCGGCGGCGGTCGGTCGAAAGCTCGTTGTCGAGATCCGTGACGACGGCCGCGGCTTCGATCTCGCGGTGCCCACTCCCGGACATTTCGGATTGATCGGGATGACCGAATTTGCTGAACTCGTCGGCGGAAGCTGCGCGGTGGAGAGCGCGCCCGGACAGGGAACGCTGGTCCGGATATCGCTCCCCGTGGCGGTGCCGCCGGCAGCATCCGCCGGCCTGCTGGCCGATTGATGTCGTTGCCGCGCATTCAAGACCTTCGAGAGGATGACTGAAACCCGTGAGCAGAATTGAGAAGGTGCGGGTGCTGATCGCCGAGGATCAGGCCCTGATCAGGGAAGGTATCGCCACACTGCTTGCCCAGCAGAACGACGATTTCGAGATCCTTCCCGGTGCGTCCGACGGCGAGCAGGCCATCGAATTCGCGCGGCGCTATCGGCCGGACGTCATCCTGATGGACCTGCAGATGCCGCGTGTCGACGGCATCGCGGCGACCCAGCGGATCCTGCGCGAGCTGCCGCAGACCCATATCGTCGTGCTGACGACATTCGAGACCAACGACCTGATCTTCGAGGCGGTCAGCGCCGGCGCCAAGGCGTATCTCCTCAAGGACGCCAGGATGGAGGAGATCGCATCGACCATCCGCGCGGTGATCAACGGCCAGTCCGGGCTCTCGCCCAGCGTCGCCGCGCGCATCCTCGACGAGTTCAAGCGGCTGCGCGGCCCGCGCGTCTCGGCGAAACTGCCGGTTCGCGACGGGCTGACAGCGCGGGAGAATGAAATTCTCACGCTGATCGTCGAGGGCAAGAGCAACACCGAGATCGGCGAGCGGCTGCATTTGGCCGAGGGCACGGTGAAGAACTATGTCAGCA
Source organism: Bradyrhizobium altum (assembly GCF_020889705.1). Classification (GTDB taxonomy): domain Bacteria; phylum Pseudomonadota; class Alphaproteobacteria; order Rhizobiales; family Xanthobacteraceae; genus Bradyrhizobium; species Bradyrhizobium altum. The sequence continues at coordinate 5,988 of NZ_JACMYP010000111.1, forward strand.
CCATCCTGGAGAAATGCCAGGTCAAGAACCGTACGGAACTGGCAATAAAGGCAATAACTTACTAGAAATAACTGCCCCCAATCGCACACCACGCGGTTGATCCGGCTGAGATTGCTCGCCTTTCTCTGGGCCGCGCCGACAAAATTGGCTATAGGATTGTTTCGGATTTGCTTTTTGACACGGCAGGTCCGGATTGCGCGGCTTTGACTAAACAGGGAATGACCATGAAGGGTATCGAGCGCCAGACCAAGGATACGGATGGACTGGCAAACGCGGCGGCCGGCAATGGCGCGGATGCCGCGGCGCATGGCATGGCGGCGATCGATCAGGTCCGCGATCTCCTGTTCGGCGGCGCGCAACGCTCGATCGAGACCAACCTCTCAGGTCTGCGCGAGGAGATGCAGGCATCGCTGAAGCAGATGCAGGCGGACTTCAACAGCGAGCTCACCGCGCTGCAGGCGCGGCTCTCCGACCTCGAACGCGATACCGAGCAGAAGCGCCTCGACTCGCTGAAGGATGTCGGTGCGGCCATCACCCAGCTCGGCGCTGCGATCAGCGGATTGGGATCCGGCCGCACGGGCAAATAGTATGGCAGCTGCTGCCGGCCAGAACCGCGAGATCGAGCAGCTCAAGACATTGCTGTTTCAGCCCGAGGCGACGCGTCTGACGTCGCTGGAGGCCGACCTCGACTCGCTGCAGCGCTATGTCGGCAACGCCGATCGCCTGGAGACGGCCACCGCCGGCATTCTGGTCGAGGCGCTGGAGCGCGCCGAGGTCAACCGGCCGCGCGAGCTCGCCACCGCGATTGCGCCGGTCGTGGTCTCGGCGATCCGGAGCGAGATCAAGAATTCGCGCGAGCAGATGATCGAGGCGCTCTATCCGATCGTCGGCCGGCTGGTCAGCGCCGCGGTCGCGAACGCGTTCCGGGAACTGGTTGCCTCGCTGGAGCAGCGCATCAATGCGCTGACCTCGGCGCAATTGTGGGTCGGGCGGGTCAAGTCGCTGGTGACGGGACGACCGATCAGCGAGTTCGTGCTCGCCGACAGTCCGCCGCAGATCAACCGGCTCCTGATCATCGAACGCGGCAATGGCCGCCTGGTCGCCGACTGGAAGCGCGAGGCGAGCGTCGACGAGCGCGCCGACCTGCTGAGCGCCATGGTTGCGGCGATCCTCGAATTCTCCGTGCAGGCGCTGGCCGGCGAAGGCAATCTGCAGACGCTCGATTTCGGCGGACGGCAGCTCGCGCTGCGCGCCTCGCCCCGCTTCATCCTGGCGGCGGAGTGCCTGGGACCGCTGCGCCCCGCCGACAATGCCAGGATCAATTCGCTGTTCTTCGATGCGATCGAGCGGATCGACCGCGGCGCGGATTGCGATGCGCCGATGCTCGCCTCGCTCGCAACCGCGATCGAGACCGACGACACGCCGCGGCGGATCGCGAGCCGGCGCGGCAAGGTGATCCTGTTCGCCGTGCTCGCCGCTGTGGCCGCGCTGTTGCTTTATTTTGCCGCGACCACGGTGACGCGAGCCCTGCTGGAACGGCGGACCCATGCTGCGCTGGAGCAACTCGCCGCGAAGCAGCCATTGCTCGTCACCTTCCCGCTGCGGCTCGACTTCGATCACGGCAGCCGAAGCGTGGCCGTCTCCGGCCTCGAGCCGAGCCAGTTGGAAACCGCGCCCTTGATCGACGCGCTCGCTGCGGCCGCCGCTCCCTACAAGGTCATCGACCGCATCGGACTGGTGTCCACGCCGGAGCAGGCGGCGGCATCGCAGGCCGGCATTGCAGGCCTGCAGCAGAGCCTGCCCCGCTTGCAGGCGAGCCTCGACCAGATGCGCGAGGCGATGGGCGCGCAGGCGAAGTCGGGCGACCAGAAATATGCCGCGCTGAGCGAGCAATATGACAAGCTCGGCGAGCAGTACGCGAAGTTGAGCGAGCAAGCTGCGAAGCTGCAGTCCCTTGCCGACGGCCCGGCGGCGCGGCTCGACCGTTTCATCGCCTCGACCGCGATCTTCTTCGTCAACAATTCAGACGAATTCCTCGACAACGACCAGGCCGAGCAGCAGCTGCGTGAGCTCGCCGGGCTGCTGACGAACAATGATCTCAGGCTGCGGATCGTCGGCTACGCCGATCAGAGCGGCACCGAAGGCACCAACAAGACGCTGGGGCGCAAGCGGGCGGAGCAGGTGCAGCGCAAGCTGACCGCGCTCGCGGTCGATCCGTCGCGGCTGATTTTGGTTTCGCGCGCTGCGACGATGCCGATCACCGACCGGCTCGACGCGACCGCCGGCGGCAACCGCCGCGTGGCGTTCGAGACGGTCTACCGAGGCGAAGTGGCCCGCTGATGCTCACCGCAAAAGTCATGCTGCTCGGCGATATGGGGGTCGGCAAGACGTCGATCCTCTATCGGCTGATCTACGACCGGTTCGAGGGCCAGTACAAATCGACGCTGGGTGTCGAGATCCTGAGCCATGACGTGGTGCCGACAGATGGCAGCGATCCGATGCGCCTCGTGCTGTGGGACACCGACGGCGATTTCGGCACGCAGATTTTCGACACCGTCTATGTCACCGGTGCATCCGCTGCCATCATCGTGTCCGATGTCACGCGGCCGCAGACCGTGACCCGCATGGTCGAGCTGGTCCGCGGTTTCGAGGAGCGATTCCCGGGCCGGCCCTACCGGGCGCTGCTCAACAAGATCGACCTGCCGGAGGCTGCCGGCAGTGCCGGCGCGATCGCCGAGCTCGCCAAGTCGAGTGTCAAACCGGTCAGCGCCAAGACCGGCGTCGGCATCGCCGAAAGCTTTGTCGAGCTGGCCCAGACCATCCGCCGCCGTCAGCTCTAGTTCATATAACTCCGCACACGTTTGTGTCAGCCGCCCCGACTTCTCGGGGCTGGCGAATCGGGCCGGGACGGCTGACTTCATCGCACGTGGGGCGTACGATGAAACGCGCGCGACGTGCGGTGCAGGACCGCACGATTCTCTCTCCAACTGCACCACGCCGTCCCACACTCCGATAGTGACGATGGTCATCTTCCGCTCGGCCAATGGCCTGCCTATCGTCCACCCGTCACTGGAACCAGTCACGGGACCAACGGTGTCCCGGGCGCACGGAGTGAGAGATCATGAGCATTTTTGGAAGCATCATGGGTGCAATCTTCGGCCACGGCGCCCAGGCCAAAACACCTGACGGCAAAACCGCTGAGACGACAGCGACGGCAGCACCCGGTGCCGCACCGGCATCAACGTCTGCATCTGTACCGCCGGCACCCGGCACATCCGCGGCGCAGACGGTCGACGTCGCGGCGATCGTCGACAAGGCGGCGGCTGCCACCGGCGAGAAGCTCGACTGGCGCACCTCGATCGTCGACCTGATGAAGGCGCTTGGCCTCGACAGCAGCCTTGCTGCGCGCAAGGAGCTCGCCAAGGAGCTGCACTACACCGGCGATACCAACAACACCGCCACCATGAATGTCTGGCTGCATCAGCAGGTGATGGCCAAGCTCGCCGCCAATGGCGGCAAGCTCCCGGCCGACATCAAGACCTGATCACCGTCTCGAGCCGTGCGCGGCGCTAAGCATGATCCGGAAAAGTGCGAAGCGGTTTTCCGGAAAGATCATGCTCAAGCAAAAGGCTAAAGCGCGACATCGCGCTTTTAGCGTCCCGCGCGGTTCCGAACCATGTGTATTGCGTGAGGAGCAGTTGCGATGACCTCATCTCATCTTGCCATCTTGAACAGACCGCGGACCGGTGTCGTTGCCGCCTCGATCGTCGCGGGACTCGGCCTCGCAGCATTGGCGCTGGGCATCACCATCGCCGTCGCGCACGCCGATAACGCCGGCGACGAGCCGCAGCCGGCGCACGTGGATCCCGGTGTGCAGCGCGCCGCGCAGACTCTGCCGCCGGCGCGGGTCATCCTGCCGGCACCGTGGGAGCAGGCCGCGCCTGCGCAGCCGGTCGCAACATCAGCGAAGCCCGCAGACCACAAATAGTCGTCTCGCCTTCGTTGCGGCCGGCGATCCACGCATCGCGTAACGGTCGCCGCGAATGGCCCGCACACCGCCCAGCTCTGGAGCCTCGCAATGCCAGAACAGGTCAAGCTGCCCCGAAAATTGTCGCAGGAGCCCGGCGGTCCGCCGTCGCTGCGGCCGAGCCACCGGCGGGTCATCGAGGAGCTCGACCGCTGGGCCAACAGCCCCGGCCTGCAGCCGCCGAGTGACGGAGAACAGCAAGCCGACGACAAGCGCCAGCGCAAGTAAGCGTGCCGCTGATGGACCCGCACCGCCGAGGATGCGGGCCCAGGGGTGTCGTCTTCAATCAGTTGAAAGGCACGCGCGCCCTGGCCGAGAACGTCCAGATCCGGGCCGTGCCGCCGAGCCCGCCATATTCCGCGCCGACGCCGAGCATCATGCCGCCCGCGAGCCTGGCGTTCAGCCCGCCGGTGACGCGGGCCGACCAGCCCTCCAGCACCAGCGTCGGGTTGACCGGGATGCCGCTCACGGCCAGTGCCGCGGCATCGTCCTTGCTGAAATAGTAGTCGCCATAGACGCCGAGATAGGGCGAGACCACCGCGGCGTCGGTCGTTGCCAGCGGATAACTCAGCTTGACGCCGCCGGATGCGCGGCCGGTGACGAAGTCACGTGCCGTCTGCAGCGTGCCGAGCGTGTCGACATAGGCGTTCTCATGCTCCCACAGCGTGTAGAGGCGGGCGGACGGCTCGATCAGCAGGTTGCTCATCTCGTAACTGCCGGTGAGCCCGGTCGCGAACATCCAGCGGTCGCCGTTGAAATTGCCCTGTGCCGTTCCGGCGACGCCATTGTAGCCGATCTGGGAGAAGGTCACGGCGGCGTCGTAGCGCAGCGTCGGCGTGATCATCCAGCCAAGATAGCTGCCTGCGGTCCAGCCGTCGCCGGTGAGCTTTCCGTTGATGTCCTGGGCCGTGTAGTTGAACGTCTCGTAGCCGGCGACGACGCCGACCAGGAGGTTCGGCATCGCCCGGTAGGTCAGTCCCATCAGGGCATTGAGCTGGTTGCCGTAGATCGATGAACCTGTTGTCCCGACGCCCGGCGAGTTCGGCGACGACCAGCGGTCGATGCCGCTGCCCCTGACATCGATCCAGAACAGCCAGTCGCGCGGTTCACGATTGATCTTGGGCGCCGCCTTGGTCGGCATCTGCCGATCGATTGCCGCAAACGCATTGTCGATTCGCGAATTGCCGCCGCTGCGCGCGCCCGAATTGCGATCCGAGGCGTAGGCACCACGATTCCCCGCGTCCGCCTGCGCCACGCCATTGTCCGGATCGGCTGCGAAGTTGAAGCGCATGCCGGCGCCGCTCGGCGTCATGAAGCTACCGCCGTCGCTGAACCCTTCCGAGATCGCGTTGTCGATCGCGCCCGAGATCGCCTGGCCGGAGTTCTGTGCCACCAGCTTGGTGATGTCGATCTGCAATGCCCGCAGCTTCACGCTGTCGGCCGGGACGTTCACGCTCTGCGCCAGCGCCGGCGAGGTGCTGGCGTTGAACGCGCCGCTGCCGGCATAGCTTGCCGTGATGGTGTGGCTGCCGATCTTGAGGGTCGAGATCGCGACGCTCGCGGTGCCTGCGGCGAGCGTCGCGCTGCCGATCGGCGATCCATTGTCGCTGAAGGTCACTGTGCCGGTCGGCGTTCCTGCTAAGGCGGTGACGTTCGCGGTGAAAGTCACCGATTGGCCAAAACTGCTCGGATTCTGCGATGAGGTCAGCGCGGTCTGGGTCGTTGTTGCGGCTGCAAAGGTGAAGCGGTCCGCCGCTGATGTCGCTGATGTCCCGGCTGCCGTCGTCACCGTGATATCCACCGCGCCGCTGCCTGCAGGCGAGATCGCGGTGATCGACGTTGCCGAATTGACCGTGAAGCTTGCCGCATTGGTCGCGCCGAACTTCACCGCTGTTGCGCCGGTCAGGTTGGTGCCGGCGATGTTGACCGTCGTCCCGCCGCTGGTCGGGCCTGCGGTCGGCGAGATCGACGTCACCGTCGGCGCGGACGCGACATAGGTGTATTGATCCACGGGAGACGTAGATGATGTCCCTGACGGGTTGGTCACGGTGACATCGACCGTGCCGGTCCCTGCCGGCGCGACTGCGGTGATCCGCTCGCTCGAATTGACGACAAAGCTCGTCGCGTTGACGGCGCCGAAACGCACCGCAGTGGCAGTGCTGAAACTGCGCCCGAGATGATGACGGTGGTGCCGCCCGCGGCGGGACCTGATGTCGGGGAGATCGAGGCCACCGCCGGTGCCTGCGCGCTGGCCGCGGCGACCGAGCCCAACAGCGCGGCGGCGATCAGGACGAGGCCGCATCCGGCGCGTCGCGCGATCGCCATCGACGGCAGTCTGTTGCGCAGCTCGGATGCAAGACGCGAGGTGGCGTAGCGGAAACGAGTCCGCGCAAAGTTTGCAATCGGCAACAAAGGTAACCCCGTCGCGCCGGCCTGCAGCAGGCGGCGCACATCCCAAAAGTACCGGGTTGTTGTAATACGCGGCTCGCGGAGCACGCCGCGGAATCTCTGCGCGCGTTTGCTTTTGTAGCGCGCCGTTGCTGGGCCGCTACGTCATTGCACAATTTGAGAAGGAAGTAGCGCAGGGGATTGCCGCGATCAGGCGATCAAGCGGCGGATCATTCTCATTCAGCGCACGAAACGGGCGATCGATAACGCCTACGCGTCGATCGCCGGTTGAGGCGTGGCGGCGGCTACAGCCGCAACGCCGTCGCGATCAGTGCGGTCGAGGGAATCGCGAAGGTGTCTCCGACCCGGCCTCGCTCGATCTCGCTCCGGAAGGCGCGTGCAACGGCGGCGCTCTGCTCTGCGTCGAGCCCGCTCCAATGCGGCATGAACTCGAACAGTTTGTCGACGTCGGCAGGATTGGCGACATCGAGCTTGAAGTCGTGGGTGATCTCGGCGACGACAGGATCGCAGAAGCCGGCCGCGACGACCGCCGCAGCGAGGCGGCCGGGATCGGCGAGTTCGGCGAGGCCCGTGCACGGCATCGGCGTGACGTTGTTGGGGTAGAGCCGCCGGATGATCTGCGAGAGCAGCAGATACACGGCGGCGCCGTCGGCGCTCTTCCAGACCGCAATCGCCACCGATCCGCCAGGGCGCGTCACCCGCGCCATCTCGCGCAGTCCGGCGCGCCAATCCGGAAACAGCATCACGCCGAAAACGGACACCGCTGCATCGAAGGCCGCATTCGGCAAGTCGAGCGCCTGGCCGTCCATCTGCCGTGCCGCGATATTCGCCACATCATGTGCGCGGACCCGTGCCACCATGCCGGCCGAGAAGTCGATCGCGGTGACGTCGGCGCCCCTGCGCGCGGCCGCAAGCGCCGCGGCCCCGGTACCGGTGGCGACGTCGAGCACCTTCGATGAGGGGCCGATCGGGAGCATCGCGACCGCGGCTTCGGCGAAGTGTGTCGTGAACGGCTGCGACTGCGCCTCGTAGGTGGCGACCATCTTGTCCCAGTGCGCGGGATCGTTGAACGGAAGGCGGCTCGCCGGTTCACTTTGCTGCATGAATCTGGTCCTCGAGACTTTGTTTGTGTTTGGCGAGCCGACGCTTGAAATCCTTCGCGAGCGCGTCGAGCGTCACCGCGCCGAGACGCTTCAGGAAGATCGCCTCGACCTTGCGAAACGTGCCTGACAGCGCGTCGTTGACGGCCTGTTCGACCAGGCAGCCGGGATTGTCCGAGCGATGGCCCATCGCAACGATCGTGGGCGCGCGACCGCGCGATAGATGTCGGCGAGCGTGATGTCGGCGGGATCGCGCGCCAGCGTCCAGCCGCCGCCATGGCCCTTCTCGGAGCGGACCAGGCCTTGCTCGCGCAGGCCGGCCATCACGCGGCGGACGACCACCGGGTTGGTGGCCATCGCCTGTGCAAGTTGCTCCGACGTGACCGGTTCGCCCGCTCCGATCATGTGGAGCACGCCGTGCAGCACCCCGGATAGACGGCTATCGCGTATCATGTAACTTCATATGTTACATGATGGGCCATGCGTCAAGAGGGCGATGGCGGGCATCACCTCCCCTTGAAAAGGGGAGGTCGCGTTGCTCGGCAGAGCAAAGCGGGTGGGGATCAACTCTCTCCGCGAGCAGCAGTGCGTGTGGCTGCCCCCATCCCGACCTTCCTCCTTTCAGGAGGAAGGAGAAGAGATCAGGGCCTGCACCCGGGTCATGTTCTTCAATCGGGATTCGGGTGCCGGAATTCGCTGCGCCGCCCGTTTAATCCCCGTCGGGGTCTTGAGAGGCGGGGGCGGTATCGTGGGCAGTGTGGCTGTTGATCGGATGTTGCTGGATGCGGTGGCGCACTATGGCGCGGGCCGCGCGACGGAGGCCGGCACGCTGTGCGGCGATATCCTCACCGCCGATCCCGACCATGTTCCGGCACTGCATCTGTCCGCCGTCATCGCCTTCGTGACCGACCGCGCCGCGGAAGGCGCGGTGCTGCTGAACCGGGTGTTCAGCCTCGATCCGCATCACGGACCGGCGTTCGCCACGCTCGGTGATGCGCTCGCCGTGAAGGGCGAGCACGAGGGCGCGGTGGCAGCGTTCCGGCGCGGCATCACATTGCGGCCGAAGGATGCCGGCCTACACATCAAGCTCGGCGTTGCGCTGTGCGAGCTGTCACGCTTCGACGAGGCCGAGGCGGCGTTTCGCCGCGCGATCGCATTCGATGGCGGCCTGACGCGGGCGCGGTTCAACCTCGCGGTTGCGCTGGCCGGGCAGCAGCGGCCGGTCGAGGCGGAACAGGCCTATCGCGAGGTGATCGCGCGTGATCCCGCCTATCGCGGCGTGTGGCTCAACCTTGGCAATGCGTTGACCGATCAGAAAAAGCACGACGCCGCCGCCACCGCCTATCGCCGCGGGCTCGGCGCGGATCCCGATCATCCCGGGCTGCATAGCGGCCTCGGTGCGGCCCTCTACCGCCTGGGCCGGCTGGAGGACGCGGTCCTGCACTATCGCCGCGCGATCGCACTCGATCCCGACAATTTCGCGCCGCGGCGCCTGCTCGCCATGGTACTGCACGAACTGGGCGAGCGCGAGGAGGCGGTCCGCATCTATCGGCAGGTCTCGGCCCGCGATCCGTCCGATCACGTCATCCTCAACAATCTCGGCGCCTGCCTGTTCGAGCTCGGACAGGTCGACGACGCCATCGCCTGCGCCGAGCTGGCGCTCAAGCCCGACTATGCCGCCGCGCAAACCAATCTTGGAACCATCTTCGAAGCGCAGAACCTGGTCGAGGCGGCGGTCGCCGCGCATCGGCGGGCCATCGCGCTCGAACCCAATTACGCCAAGGGCCACGCCAATCTTGCGGTCGCGCTGCGCAATGCCGGCGAGATCGATGCGGCGCTGGTGGCCTCCCGCCGCGCCATCGCGCTCGATCCCGAGCAGCCGCTGGCGCATTACAACCACGCGCATTTTCTCCTGATGAACGGCGAGTTCGAGGAGGGCTTTGAGGAGTATCAGTGGCGCCGCAAGACCAAGATGCTCAGCGAAGGCGATCCCGTGTTCGACGAGCCGGAATGGCAGGGTGAGCCGCTTGCGGGACGCACGCTGCTGCTGTTTGCCGAATACGGGCTCGGCGACGCCATCAATTTCGTTCGCTATGTGCCGATGCTGGCGGGCAAAGGCGGCCGGATCATTCTGCAGGTGCAGCCGGCGCTGGTCGCGCTGCTGCGGCCGATGCTGCCCGATGTCGCGGTGTTCGCCCGCGGCGAGCCCTTGCCGCCGTTCGACCTGCAACTGCCGCTGCTGAGCCTGCCGCGGATCTTCCGCACCACCGTCGAGACCATTCCCGCCGCCGTGTCCTATCTGCACGCCGACACCGTCAAGCTCGCGCGCCGGCGCGAGGCGCTCGCCGGCGTGTCCGCGCTGAAGGTCGGCGTGGTCTGGGCCGGCAATGCCAGGCACAAGGGCGACCGCCAGCGCTCGCTGCCGGCGGATGCCGTGCTGCCGCGGCTGGTCACACCTGGCGTGCAGCTCTACAGCCTGCAGAAGGAGCCGCGGCCGGACGATGCGCCGGTGCTGCGGCGTCTCGGTGCGGATATTGTCGACCTCGCACCGACGCTCGGCGATTTCGCCGACACCGCCGCGGCCGTCTGCGCGCTCGATCTGGTCATCGCCGTCGACACCTCGGTGGCGCATGTTGCCGGCGCGTTGGGCCGCCCGGTCTGGATGCTGTGTCCCTATGCGCTCGACTGGCGCTGGCTGCGCGATCGCGCCGATACGCCCTGGTATCCGACCATGCGGCTGTTCCGCCAGGACAGACCGCAGGCCTGGGAGGGCGTGCTGACGCGGATGTCCGACGAGGTTGCACGCGTCGCACGGGGGGAGCGGCACCTGCTGCTGCCGGCAGCGGCGAAGTGATCGGCCATCACCCCGCACTCATTCCCTGTGCGCCGCCGAGCAGCTTGGCGTTGAGCCGGCCGCCGTCGAACAGCATTTCACTGACTGCGCCGTCGAGGTCGGAGGTGGCGACCTGCCCGCCATCGTCGCTGACGATGCTGGCCTGGGCGAGACGGCGCATCAGCTCCTTGATGAAGGCGGCGCTAACGCCTTCGGTGCGTCGCACGGCCTCGTCGATGACGGGCTGCGCGAGCGGCAGGCCCTTGCCATAGAGCCGGACCAGCTTGCCGCGTCCGGTCTCGTCAGGCAGCGGCACCTCGATCGCCTGGTCGATGCGGCCGGGCCGGCCGGCCAGTGCGCCCTCGAGCTCTTCGGGGCGGTTGGTGGTCAGCAGGAACAGGATGTCGCAATCCTCCTTCAGGCCGTCCATCTCGTTGAGCAGCTTGTTGAGCAGGGATTCCTCGCACGGTCCGCCCATGTCCTCGCGGTCGCGTGCGATCAAGTCGACATCCTCGATCACGACCATGGTCGGCTGCAGCAGGCGGGCAAGGTTCATATAGGCGCCGAGCAGGCCGACCTGCTCGGCGGTGATGATCAGCGTGGTGTGATCAGGCAGGTTGGTGGCGAGATAGCGAATGGTGTGGGTCTTGCCGGTGCCGGGCGGGCCGTAGAGCAGGATACCCTTGCGGGTCGACTGCCCCAGCTTGCGCAGCAGATCGCGGCTTTCGACAAAGCCGAGCACGTTGCGATCGAGCAGCCGCAGCGTCCGTTCCGGCAGGATCACGTCATCGCGCGCAACCGTCGGCAGGCGATGCACGGTCACGCCGCGGGCGCGGCCGCGATAGTCCGCGGCATCTTCCAGCGACAGGATCTTGCCGCGATAGGACCGCGCCGCATGCACGGCAGCTTCCAGCTCGGCAAAGGTCCGCTGCACCAGGGTGTTTCCGGCGGCGCCTGCGGGCACCGCGAGCTCGATCCGCAAGCCCGGTTCGCCCTGATAATCACGATGATAGCTGAGCAGCACCGCGTAGCGCAGCTCTTCGGTTCGGCACAACCATAAGCCATTGGTCAGGCATTTCACCGACTCGGGCTCGCCGACGTCGATGTCGTAATATTGCGGCGGCGCGATCGGCGGCGCATTGCGGCTGTTCTCCATCAGCGCGGCTATCGTGAGGGTCTCATAGCGGTGTTGCTCATGAAGGCCGAAGAAATGGATCGGGGCATCGAACGATCTGTCGATCGCGATCTGAACGTCTGCACGCATGTGACCCGGAAACTGCCGCGACCGGGTCATGATCTGGTTGCGCGGCGTCCCGGCAAAATGCCAATCGAGCGCCATGAAGGCATATCTGAACTCTTCGCTCGGCAGATTTTCCGAGCTCGCCCGCGCGGCGATCAAGCAGTTGCCGCACAGGCAGACCGTCCTGCGGATGAGAAAGACGTCGGTCACGGGTTCCAGCGCGCCGCAGAGATCGCACGGCCGCGCCGCTTCGGCGGCTGCGGGCGTGATCAGCAATGGATGGCCATTGCTGTCGATCAGTTGCTGGGCGGACTCCAGCAACGCCTTGGCCACCGTCGCGGGATAGGGGCCGCATGCGAATCCGTTCTGGGCCTCGATCCGCGCGGTGATGGCAATCGCTTCTTTTCGAGATTTGCCGAATACCGTGCGTAACAGGTTACGCATGAATTCCAGCGGTGTCCTGTCGTCATCATGAATGAAGAGCCTGACCGGGCCGTCCTCGGCAAAGACGTCGTGCATGATCACCTCGAAACGCAATCGGAAACAAAAAGAACAAAATAAGAACATCATGGCGGCGGCTGTGCGTCAAGCGAAAGATTGTCCCGCCTCAGCCCTGGCGTGTGGCGCGCCAATCGGCCGGCCTGGAACGCCCGCATGCGTAAACGCCGCTCAACACCTGTGACGATCGTGTTGCGGCAAATGCCAAGAGATGGTCGTCGCAGCAGCAAACTTCCGACACATCATCAAGGCGAAAAGGGGCGATCCGACATGGCGCGAGCGCGAGAGCAGAGTCCTCCCGGGGATCTGCGGTCGCGCAATTATTTCAATAAGAGGCCCTCGTGTCGCACGAACTTCGCTTTGCGCTTCTCCTCATCCTTACCCTGTTCGTCTCGCCCGCGCTTGCGCAGCCGGCCGCCAAGCCGGCGCCTGCGCAACCGAGTACCAGCGACGCATTGACGCCGGAGCAGGCGAAGCGTGCGCTCGAGACGCTGCAGGACGACAAGAAACGCGGCGAGATCATCAACACGCTGCGCGCCATCGCCAATGCCTCGCCGCAGGCGGCCGCGCAGCCGGCCCCCGAGCAGCATTCGCCGATCCCGCTCAGCGCGGACAGCCTCGGCGCGCAGCTTCTGCTGATGGTGTCGGAGCAGGTCGGCGAGATGTCGCGCGAGGTCGCCGACGTGGCGCGCACGCTGACGCATTTCCCGGCGTTCTATTACTGGTTCCTGCGCACCGCCAACGATCCGGCCGCCTATGGCCTCATGATCGACATCGCCTGGAAGCTGGCGCTGGTGCTCGGCTGCGCGCTGGCGGCCGAATGGGTGGTGTTCCGCCTGATCAAGCGGCCGGTCGCGTTCCTTGAAGCGCGGCTGCCGCAGACCGCGCGCGTGCCGGTGCAGGCGCTCGCCAGCGCCGATCCGCCGTCGTCGGTTGCCGACGTCACGCCGGAGGGCGATCTGCATCGCCGCCGGCTCAGCCTTGCACGGGCCTGGCAGTCGCTGGTCCGGCTGCCTTTCGTGCTCGGGCGCCTCGTGCTCGAGCTGCTGCCGGTGGTCGTGTTTCTCAGCGTGGCCGCCGCGCTGCTCAGCACCGAGATCGGCAATCAGTCGACCACGCGGCTCGTGATCCTCGCGGTGATCAACGCCTATGCCTTCTCGCGCGCGCTGATCTGTGCGGTGCGCGCGCTGGCCGGCCCGTTCGGCCTGGTCCGCGTCCGTGCCGAGACCGCGGCCTATATCGAGATATGGGCGCGGCGCATCGTCGCCGTCGGGGTCTCGGGGATCTGCTTGGCCAATGTCGCATTGCTGCTTGGGCTGTCCCACGCCGGCTACGCCGCGCTGCTCCGGCTCGTGATGCTGGTGGTGCATCTCTTCATCGTCGTCATCATCCTGCAATGCCGCCGCCAGGTCGCCGACGTCATCCGGGCGCCGGCCGATCGCACCGGCCTCGCGGCGCGGACGCGCAATCGTCTCGCTTCGCTCTGGCATGTGCTGGCGATCGCGCTCGATCTCGCGCTGTGGGCGGTGTGGGCGCTGAACATCCGCAACGGCTATTCGCTGCTGCTGCAATATTTCGTCGGCACCGTCGCGGTGCTGCTGGTCACCCGCCTCGTCACCATGGTGGTGCTGAGCCTGATCGATCGCGGCTTCCGCATCAGTCCGGACCTGATGCAGCGCTTCCCGGGGCTCGAGACCCGCGCCAACCGCTATCTGCCGCTGCTGCGCAAGGTGGTCACGGCGGTGATCGCCCTGGTCGGCCTCGTCGCGCTGCTCGAGGTGTGGGGCGTCGATGCCATCGTCTGGTTCTATGGCGGCCAGATCGGCTCTCGCCTGATCTCGGCGCTGGTGACGATCGGCATTGCCGCGCTCGCCGCGGCCGTGATCTGGGAAGTCGCCAATGCGCTGATGGACCGGCAGATCGACACGCTGTCGCGCGAGGGGCATTTCGCCCGCGCCGCGCGCCTGCGCACCTTCCAGCCGATGCTGCGCACCGCGCTGTTCTGCATAATCGTCGCGGTGGTCGGGCTCACCGCGCTCAGCGAGATCGGCGTCAATGTCGCGCCGCTGCTCGCCGGCGCCGGCATCGTCGGCATCGCGATCGGCTTCGGTTCGCAGAAGCTGGTGCAGGATCTCATCACCGGGCTGTTCCTGCTGCTCGAGAACACCGTGCAGGTCGGCGACACCGTCACGGTGTCGGGCCTGTCGGGCGTGGTCGAGAACGTCTCGATCCGCACCATGCGGCTGCGCGCCGGCGACGGCTCGGTGCATATCGTGCCGTTCAGCGCGGTGACGACGATCACCAATGCCAGCCGCGGCGCCGGCAATGCCGCGGTCAGCGTCAACGTGTCCTACAAGGAGGACACCGATCGCGCCGGCGAGGTGCTGAAGGACATCGTCGCCCAAATGCGCCAGGAGACGGCGTATCGCGCGCTGATCCGCGGCGATCTCGAATTGTGGGGCGTCGACAAGGTCGACGGCTCGGTCGTGACCATCGTCGGCCAGATCCGCTGCACCGACGGCGGCCGCTGGTCGGTGCAGCGCGAGTTTAACCGCCGCATGAAGCGGCGCTTCCAGGAGGAAGGCATCGAGATTGCCTCGATGGGCCAGACCATCCTGATGCAGCTCCCGGCGCCGTCGGAGCCGGATTCCAACAAGCTGCCGCGCCGCGCCGCGGGCTAGATCGACGGGCTCCGGTTCACCTCGCCCCGCGTGCGGGGAGAGGTCGGATCGCATCGGAGATGCGATCCGGGTGAAGGGGAGGCTCCGCGAGTTCAACTGCTACCGTGTGTGCGGAGCAAGCCCCTCACCCCAACCCTCTCCCCGTAAGAACGGGGAGAGGGAGCAAACTAGCTGAATGCTTATCGGCGAGTCTCATGGCATGCGACACCGTCTCGCGACGGTGAGACGCCAATGGCCTCGCTGGGCCCGAGGCATGGCTTGCACCTGGCCGAAAACGCCGCCTTTCTCCTCCTCTCCTGCGATTTCCACGCTGGCACAGCGCTTGCTCAACGCATCTTTCGAATGCGCGGCAAGACGCATTGCATGACTGGATCACAAGCGAAGGAAGGAAACGCACATGGAGCTTGGCTACTTCACCATGCCCTCGCACCCGCCGGAGTGCGGATTGAAGGAGGGCCACGACTGGGACCTGCAGACGCTGCGCTGGCTCGATGAGCTCGGCTATCAGGAAGCCTGGATCGGCGAGCATCACACCGCGCCGTGGGAGCCGCATCCGTCGCCCGACCTGTTGGTCGCGCAGGCGCTGCTGCAGACCAAGAACATCCGCATCGGACCCGGCGGCTTCCTGCTGCCGTATCATCACCCGGCGGAGCTCGCGAACCGTGTCGCGATGCTCGATCATCTCTCGAACGGCCGCCTGAACTTCGGCGTCGCCGCCTCGGGCCTGCCGAGCGACTGGGCGATGTTCAATGTCGACGGCATGTCCGGCCAGAACCGCGACATGACCCGCGAGGCGCTCGAGATCATCCTGAAGATGTGGTCCGAGCCGGGACCCTGGACCCACAAGGGCAAGTATTGGACGGTGTCGAAGCCGGACACGATGTTCGACTTCCTCAAGCCCCACATCAAGCCGTTACAGGGCCCGCATCCGCCGATCGGCGTCGCCGGCCTGTCGAAGAATTCCGACACGCTCAAGCTCGCAGGCGAGCGCGGCTTCATCCCGATGAGCCTCAACCTCAACCCGGCCTATGTCGGCAGCCACTGGGACTCGGTGGAAGCAGGCGCCGCCAAGACCGGCCGCAAGCCGAGCCGCAGGGATTGGCGGCTGGTGCGCGAGGTGTTCGTGGCGGACACTGATGAGGAGGCGTGGAGGCTGTCGACCGGCGACATGATGGGCCGGATGATGGGCGAGTACTTCCTGCCGCTGCTCGGCCATTTCGGCTTCAAGGACTACCTGAAGCACGCGCCCGACGTGCCTGACAGCGACGTCACCGTCGAATATTGCGCGCGCCGGAATTGGGTCGTCGGCTCGCCCGCGACCGTCACCGAGAAGATCGAGAAGATCTACCGGGAGGTCGGCGGCTTCGGCGTGCTGCTGGTGTTCGGCTTCGACTACAAGCACAAGCCGGAGGCTTGGCGGCACTCGCTGGACTTGCTCAAGAACGAGGTGATGCCGCGGCTCAAGCATCTCGGCACCGAGTTCGAGAAGGCTGCATGACAGATAGGCAGGGTGCGGGGCTTGCCTCGCACCCGGTCTCGCATATCTTTGACGGAACTATTCCGGTTCAGGGTCAGGGCATGACGGTCGACGCACAGAGTTTCAAGCAGGCGATGCGGCATTGCGCGGGCGCGGTGGCGCTGGTGACGGTCGGCCGCGAGCCGGGGCAGCGTACCGGCCTGACGGTGACCTCGGCCTGCTCGCTGTCGGACAATCCGCCCTCGGTGCTGGTCTGCGTTAACCGTAATGCCAGCGCGCATGAGCGCATCCGCGCCGAGCGCCATTTCGTCATCAACTTCCTGAACGAGGACCACGCGCTGCTGGCGCTGACCTTCTCCGGCCAGAAGGGCGTCAACGGCGACGACCGCTTTGGCTTCGGCCGCTGGACCACCGGCGCGACCGGCGCCCCGGTGCTGGAGGATGCCGTCGCGGCGTTCGATTGCGTGCTGGCGCAGGAGCTCGAGACCAAGACCCATTCGATCTTCATCGGCGAAGTCCAGCATGTCCGCGCCGTGACCACGGTCGATCCGCTGATCTATCTGCGCTCTGGCTTCCAGAGCGTGCGCAACATCCATGATCCGGTCGTGCTCGGCGACATCGACGCGCGGCGCGTGAGCTGGAACGAGTTTTCCTGAAACGTACGGTGCCGACATCAGCAAGGTGGACGGCCCAGGCGTCTGATCCTATCTCGATCCGCTTGAGAGCTGTCGGGAAGCATCGCCGTTGGAGGCGCAATGCTGATCAAGCTGGCGCTGCGCTTCGCCACATCGCCAGATTTTCGAGGGGCGGAGACTTGGACTCCGCCGGCCAACAGACTTGGTCCGCCTCACGCCGCGTTTGATGGCGTGGGCCAGCGCGGCCATCCGACCTGCCGCCCCGGCCAACATGCGAGGCGTCACCGTCCTTGCTGTGGTCCCGCGGACGCTGCGCTGCTATGACCCCGGCGTTCTCACGACCAGTTTGATGTTCAGGAGATTGACCCCCTTAAACGGGTTCGGCGCGCTTTCGATCGTTCCGGTGCCCGTCGCGTTCGCATAGGCGCCCGTGCCCGAAAGGATCGTATATTCGCCATTTGATTTTCCGTCCTTGACCGCGCCGGTGTAACGCGCCGTGATCGCGCCATCCTCGAACGTGTAGGTGCTGTAACCGTAATAGGGGCCCGAGCCCTTCAGCATGTCTCCCGAATGGACGAACTCTTTTACCCCGATACGGCCATCATTGAAGATGGCGACACCAAAGAACTTGCCGGCAACGACCGTCTGCCCCTCGACGTTTGCTGCCTCGATGACCTTGACGTCGATCGGCTTGGTGACGAGCTTGAACTCGAGCACCTTCTCACCCGCTACGGCGGCTGACGCCGCAACGACGATTGCCACGCTGGAAACGAAAAAGGTGATAAAATTCCGCATAGACTCCTCCTGCATTTGCTGAAATCAAATCAAGGAGTGCACAGCGGGCTATACGTCATGCCCAGCATTTGCGTTGCAGCACGAAAGAGAGCCCGCGGTGATATCCCGGCAGCGGCTGAAGCTTTCGGTACCCCAGCACGCTGGCTGGGACGCACATCCTAGTCTACGCGCCGGTAAAAGGTTCAGCAAGCGTGGCCCGCCAACGGCCCGCGCGCATCCGATGACAGGTTCCGCGACATCAGGACAGCCCGTAGCATGCTATAGTGTGGTTGCCTGCGAGGGAGCGGTCGAGGCGGTAGCGCGAACTCACCAATCCTTCTCCCCGCGGCCGTGGTCGGCTCGCGCGCGGCAATCATCGAAGCTTCTGCGGATCGACGTATCCATGACGATTTCCGCCGGCAAATCCGGCAAGGGTGTCTCAAGAAACCTCGTCACCGACAAGGAGGATCATCCATGAAGATTGTTGTGATCGGCGGCACCGGACTGATCGGCTCCAGGACCACAGCCATTCTGCGCGAGCGCGGCCACGAGGTTGTCGCCGCTTCGCCAAAAAACGGCGTCAACACCATCACCGGCGAGGGGCTCAAGGAGGCACTGGCCGGCGCGGCTGTCGTGATCGACCTGGCCAACTCGCCATCATTCGAGGACAAGGCGGTGATGGCGTTCTTCGAGACTTCCGGACGCAACCTTCTGGCGGCGGAGGCGCCGGCCGGCGTCAAGCACCATGTCGCCCTCTCGATCGTCGGAACCGACCGCACGCCCGAGAACGGATACTTCCGCGCCAAGGTCGCCCAGGAGAAACTCATCGAGGCGTCCGGCATCCCCTACACCATCATCCGCGCGACCCAGTTCATGGAATTCGTCGGAGCCATCGCCGATGCGGGTGCAGTTGGAAACACCATCAGGCTCTCGCCCGGCCTGTTCCAGCCGATCGCGGCGGAGGATGTTTCCGCCCTTGTGGCCGATGTGGCGCTCGAGCCGCCCCGCAACGGCATCGTCGAGATTGCCGGACCGGAACGCGCGCCATTCAACGAAATCGTCGCCCGCTACCTGAAGACGATCGGCGACCCGCGTCAGGTGGTGCGAGACCCTGACGCCCTCTACTGGGGCGGCCGGGTCGAGGAGCAGTCGCTGGTGCCGTTGGGCGAGGCGCGGATCGGCCGCATCGATCTGAACGAATGGCTGCGCCGCTCGCGGCCGGCAGCCTGACGGAAGTAGCTACTTGAGCCACACCAGCAGCGGGACGGGCGCGCGGCCCTCGCAGGACAGCGTGCCCTCGTAGTTGTGCTTCTTGCGGGCGCTGTAGGTGCAGGGCGCGCCGTCCAGCACGAGTTCGGCCGTCACCTGCGAATCCGCACCCGTGAATTGCAGCCGGATCTCTCCGGCGCGTTCCTCGGGTCCATCCTGGGCGCAGATTCCGACATGCTTCATCTTCAGCGGTCCGGAGAACTGCTTGCGCGCATCCGGTCCGCTTTCGGTGAGATGCCCGGTCAGCTCCCATTCGCCGAGCACGCCGGCCTGGCCGAGGATCTCCATCGCACCGAGCGGCGGCACGTGGCAAAGACAGAGCGCAACGGCGCCGAGCAGCGCCGCACCACCGTTGCGCCATGTCATCCGTGGCATCACAGCTTGCTTCCGGTTGTCTGGCGCAATTCGATCAGCTCCGGCCTCGACAGATCCGCATCCGCAGTGAGCCGGGCGATCTGATCAGCGCATTCCCGGGTCTTCGCCTGATCGCCGGACGCCCTGGCGCTCTTGATCATCCCGACATAGGCAGCCAGCCGGTTCGGTTCCTTCTTGAGCACGGCCTCGTAGGCGGCAACCGCGTCGGCGGCCTTGCCGCGATCGAGCAGCATGGCGGCGTAGAGCTCGCGCGCCGGCGCGAGCGGTCCCGGCGTGACGGGATGCTTCTCGGTCTTGTCTTCCGCCTCCGCGGCGGCATCCATTGCGCTGAGCGCCTCGTCGTATTTGCCTTCGGCGTACAGCACCCAGGCGCTCGCGATCTGCTGCTGGATGTCGACGATGTTGGACCAGTAGGCGTCCTTCGCGTCCTTCAGCTTGTCGCGCAGCTCGACGAGCTTGGTGATATCGGCCTTGGCGGCGGCCGGGTCACCGGAGCGCGCGGCGCCGACCGCCCGCGCAAAATAGGTGATGGCATCCGCATAGGCGTACTTGGTCGGACGCACTTCAAGCGCGGCGGCTCCCTTCCAGTCGCCGCGTTCGAACACATAGCGGGCCTGGCTTGCCGCCACCGCGTAAGGCCCGGCGAACCGATCCTGTTTGAACGCGAGCTTGCCGAGCTCGTCGACCACCGCGCGCGCCTCCTTGTCCTGGCCCAGCTGCAGATAGGCGTAGACCAGGTAGTCCATCGCGTGTGCCTGATCCTGCTGTTCGCCGTCTTCCTTGGCGATGCGCGCGGACTCCTTGTTCGAGGCGATCGACTCATTCCAGTAGCCGACGCGCGTGAAGATGTGCGACGGCATGTGCTGGGCATGCGGCGCGCGTTCGGCGATCTTGGCATAGCGCATCGCCGCGGGGAGGCCCTTCTCCGCGAGCGCCGGATAGTCGTAGAGATGGATCAGATAGTGAGCGATGCCGGAGTGCTCGGGCTGGCGCTTGAAGATCGGCTCGAGCAGCGCCGCGCCCTTCAGCTGGTTGGCATAGGTCTTGTCGGTAGGGGATGCCGCGACGTTGAGCGTGATCGCGTAGGCGATCTGCGCCTCGTCATCGTCGGCATAGTGCGTCGCGACCTGCTCTTCGGCTGCGAGGAATCTCTGCACGCGGGTGCGGTGATCGACCTTGTCATAGTCGACATACATCGCCGCGATCGCGTGGATGTATTCCCGCTCGCGTTGCGTGCTCGCGTTCAGCGCCTGGCCTTTCTCCACGGCCTCGAGGCCGAGCGGAAGGTTCTCCGGCGGCGGCGGCCCGTGCGGATTGTAGAGATAGCTGAGCGCGATCCCCCAATAGGCGATGGCGCATTGCGGGTCGGCCTCGAGCACCTCCTCGAAGGTGCGTCGCGATGCGCTGTACCAGAACGAATGCTGATACAGCATGGCGCGATCGAACGCCTCCTGCGCCTCCGGTTTGCAGGATGTCGCAAAATGGACTTTGCCCAATCGTTGTTCAGTAGAATCCGAGGCGGCAGGCTGCGAAATGGTCGCGGCAACCAGGCCAACGACCACAGCGAGGGGAAACCGTGTCATGGGACCCGCTCCGTGGCGTTGAATGAAGGGCGTAGGATAACACCGTTCCCGCGCGGCCGGAACAGGAGGTGCGCTTCCGGTCTAGCTGTCCAGCTCGATCCCTAACGCCTTGATCTTCCGGTACAACGTCGCGCGGCTGAGCCCGAGCGCCTGGGCAGCGTCCGTCACTCTTCCGTCATTGGTCCGCAACGCATCGACGATCGCGGCGCGCTCGCTCGCTGTGTGATCGGCCTCCGCACCGCGCGCGCCAAACGGCGGCAGGTCGAGATCGGCCTCGGTGATGACGCCGCCCTCGGCGGTGGCGCCCGCGAGCCGCAGCACGTGGCGGAGCTGGCGCATGTTGCCGGGGAAGGGATAGGCCATCAACTGCGTCCAGGCATCGGGTGCGATGCGGCAGTGCGGCGCTTCCTCGTCGGCGATCTGCGTGATGATGTCCCTGCGGTCGGCGCGTTCGCGCAGGGCGGGCAGGCGGATCTCCATGCCGCGCAGCCGATAGTACAGGTCGGAGCGGAAGCTGCCGTCCTCCGCCATCCGCGCGAGGTCGCGATGGGTGGCGCTGATCAGGCGGATGTCGACGGCGACCGGCTTCAGCGCGCCGAGCGGCCAGACCTCGCGATTTTCAAGCACGCGGAGCAGCCGCGTCTGCAGCGACAGCGGCATGTCGCCGATCTCGTCGAGGAACAACGTGCCGCCGCTCGCCTGCACGATCAGCCCCTTCGATCCCTCGCGCCGCGCGCCGGTGAAGGCGCCGGCCTCGTAGCCGAACAGCTCGGCGTCGATCAAGCTCTCCGGCATCGCCGCGCAGTTCAGCGCGACATAGTTGCGGCCGGCGCGGTTGCTGGCCGTGTGAATGGCGCGTGCGAATACGTCCTTGCCGGCGCCGGTCTCGCCCCGCAGCAGGATCGGCAGATCGAGATTGCCGACCGTCATCAGCCGCTTCACGCCCTTGGTCAGCACGGGATCGCGGCCCGCGAGCCGGTGCAGGCCGGAAAACTGTCCAGCCGGCGTTTCGCGCGACG
>NZ_JACMYP010000112.1 GCF_020889705.1 Bradyrhizobium altum
CTGTCGCGTCGCGGCGCGCACCGCCGGCGCGCCGAGCCGCTTGGTCAGCCGCCCGATCGTGCCTTGCGGCGTCTCGCCGGGCTGGATCACGCGCGCCGACATGCCGAGCGCCCAGGCCGAGGCGTTGACCATGAACGCGCTGGATCTGGTCTCGTGGTTGACGAAGTCGCCCTGGCCGAGCTTGTCCTCGATGAACTGGTCGGCGGTGCGCGCGTCGGGCACCCGCAGCAGCGCCTCCGCCAGCACCATCAGCGCCAGGCCCTCCTTGGTCGACAGCGCAAACTCGCGCAGCATGTCCTCGACCCCGCCGAGCGGATCGTCGTTGGCCCTGATCGCCTCGATCAGGCGCCGCGCGGTGCGGTCGACGCCGGCCTCCTGGTCTGCGCCAAGCCTGGTGTCCTCGCGCAGGCGGCCGGCGATCGCGGTGTCATCGGGGGCGTAGGGCGCGCTGAACGGCGGCGGGAGCGGGGACGGGTCTGGCATGATGGTTCCTTGGCGGTCCTTGGCGATTCCTTGGGGTTGCACCGGAACACCTACGCGCGGTCGCACCGTAGTTCGATAGACAAATTAGCAGATTTGCCTTAGAAAATCTGGATCATTTCAGATATTGCCGTGGATATGACAGAGATAGACAAGATAGACCGCAAAATCCTCTCGATACTGCAAGGGGATGGCCGGATTGCCAATGTGGAACTGGCCGAGAGGATCGGCCTGTCGCCGACCTCGGTCGGCGAGCGGTTGAAGCGGTTGCAGCGTGACGGCTTCGTCGAGGGCTATGGCGCGCGGCTCAATCCGCACCGGCTCGGGCTCGGCCTCCTGGTGTTTGTCGAGGTGCTGCTCGACAAAACCACGCCCGATGTGTTCGAGCGCTTCGCCAAGGCAGTCCAGATCGCGCCGGAAGTGCTGGAGTGTCACATGGTGGCCGGCGGCTTCGACTACCTGGTCAAGGCGCGCGTCGCCAACATGAGCGCCTATCGCAGGTTTCTCGGCGAGACTCTGCTGGCGCTGCCGGGCGTGCGCGAGACGCGAACCTACGCCGTGATGGAGGAAGTCAAGCGCGACGCGCCGCTGCCGGTCGGCTGATGGGCTCCGGATCTGATCCACAGCCATGCGCAGGATGTCTTGGCATCGCGACGCACCCGCGATAATTCTGCCCTCAGTTGGGGGCCGCAATATGGACGATGCCAATCAGCCGATAGGTGCGAAGCGAACCGAGGTTGCCGGCGCGCTATGTGCAGCCGTCTTGTCCCTGTCCGCGATGACGCCGTCCCGCGCGGCGGAGTTCAGCTCCGGCATCATGCAGCTCTATACATCGGTCTCGATCTATCCGCCGTCGGCCTCGGCGATGACGGTGTGCTACGGCTTCGTCTGCCGGCGCCGCGAGATGCTCGACTTCAGCGGAGCCGACCGGGCGGCCCTGACCAGGATCATGGCCACGGGCCGCGCCAACGCCGCCGCCGAACGCGCGGCCGTGCAGAAGGCCGTGATCTGGTTCGACCGCCGGATGGGGCCGATCCTCGGCACTGACAAGCGCGTGGCGAAAGCTGACTTCCGCGCCAACGACGACAAGCACAATTACGATTGCTGGGACACCACGCGCAACACGACCAGCCTGATGCTGGTGATGCAATCGTGGAACCTGTTCAAGTTCCACGACGTCGGGGATCCCCACTATCGCGGGTTTTCGCTGGGACAAACGCCGCACAACACCGCCGTTCTGCTCGAACGCACCACCAAGGTGGAATGGGCCGTCGATCTCTGGCCCCGCGGCTATCTGCAACCGCCTGACGTCATGACCGTCGCCAAATGGGTGACGGAAGATTGAACGCCTGAACGCTCCTGCCGTGCGCGTTCTGTTCACGGCGCAGCATTTTCCGTCACGGCCCGCGGCATGATGGAGAGAGAGATATCCCGCGATTGTCGGTGAGGCTGACGTGCGGCGGGCCACAGCAATCGGGCGGTGCCGGATGTGACGGTCAAATGGCCAATAGCGGCGCGCGATCGACGGCGGCCAAAAAGTTCAACGCCGTGGCGCGCGGGCGTCGTGCCCGCCCCGCCGAACGTCACGTCGTGTGATGTTGGATCGGCCCTCACTCCCGGATCGTGTCCGAGAGTGCGCCGCTGGATCTGGCGCGGTGCGCTAGACCTTGAGGTTCTCGGCTGATGTCTTGCCGCGATTGGCAATTTCTTCGTATTCAACAGACTGACCTTCGTTGAGGCTCTGAAGACCAGCCTTCTGAACTGCTGAAATATGCACGAAAATGTCCTTGCCGCCCGATGCGGGCTGGATGAATCCGTAACCCTTGGTCGGGTTGAACCACTTCACTGTACCTTTGGGCATTCCAGTCGTCTCCGCGGAATCAATCGAAAACAGACCAGTCGGTCCCCGCACAAACCGGCTTGTCCGTACCGCACAGGATAGCAGTTTGAAAAAAGCTGGGTAGATCAAACCACGGTGTGTTTTTGCCCGGAAACAACCTGCTTTGCAGGGTTTTGGTGCCGGATTGCCTGTTTCGTGGTCAATTGATGCGCTGCAAAAAAAGACCGGTTCCACTGAGCCGAATTGGATCAATGGCCCCGCGCGCGAGCTTTCTGCCAGTGCGCGGGGGGATGGATCGGCCGCGTCTCAATAGGTCGCGGAAAGATACTCCACGATCTTGCGACGTCGGCCTGGTCGATCGGCGCGCCGTAGACCTTGATCATCTTGGTCACCTCGGCCTGCCAGAAGTCCTTCTTGAACTTCTCGCCCTGCGGCTGGGTCTTGATGTAGTCGGCCGAGTGGCAGGCGGTGCAATTGTTCTGCACCACGTCGAGGTTGGGACCCGGCTTGAAGGCCGCGGACTCCTCGGGAAGTGTGTAGTTGACGGGCGCGGCGACAGCGCCGCCGATCGACAGCAGGGCGATCGCGGCGAGGGAGGGAAGCAGCTTGCTGGTCATGATGCTTCTCCTCACGCCGCGGTGACGCGCACGGTTTCGACGACGTTGCGCAGATAGCCGGCGGGATTCCACAATGGATCCATCGGCTGGGTGTCGCCGGCATTGTTGGTGGCGCGCACCTTCAGATCCGAGGCGCCGGCCGGGAGCGCGACCTTCAGCTTCCATTCCCGGAAGGCGTATTTGCCGAGATCCTTGCCGAGCTTGGCCGGTGTCCAGCTCTTGCCGCCGTCGGTCGAGACCACGACCTCCTTGATGCCCTTGCCGCCGTCGAAGGCGATGCCGCGCAGCGTGGTGCGGCCGGGCTTCAGCTTGGCGCCGTCGGCGACGCTGGTGATGAACGAGCGCACCGTGAAGCGGTTGATCGGGATCGTCGCCTTTGGCGCGGTGCCGGGCTCGACCGCATTGTTCGGCGTGTCCGGAATCCGGTAGGCGGACTTCATCCAGAAGCCCTCGAAGACGTTGTCGATCACGGTGATCTCGTTGAGGTGCTTGACCCAATAGGTGCCGTAATAGCCGGGCACCACGAGGCGGAGCGGGAAGCCGTTGAGGAACGGCAGATCCTCGCCGTTCATGCCCCAGGCCAGCATCACCTCGCCGTCACGCGCATGGTCGATGTCGAGCGCCTTCACGAAGTCGGGCGTGGTGTCCATCACCGGACCGTCCATGCCATTGAAGGTGACCTGCTTGGCGCCGGCCTGCACGCCGGCCATGTCGAGCACGGTCTTCAGCGGCACGCCGTGCCAGCGTGCACAGCCCATCGCGCCGTTACCGAGCTGACCGCCGGCAACGCGCGGATTGAAGAAGCCGCGGCTGTTGCCGGAGCATTGATTGACGGCGACGAGCTCGACAGCCTTCAGCTTCCGGATCTCCTTCAGCGACAGCTTCACGGGTTTGTCGACCTTGCCCTTGATCTCGAGCGTGAACTTGTCCGGATCGAGATCGTAGGGGACGCCGGCGAGGTGATAGCGGACGAAGAACGCGTTGTTAGGCGTGAGCGGACCGTCGTTGAAGACCGCAAACGGCGTTTCCAGCTGCGGCGGCCGGGCGGTCAGGCCGATCATCGGGCGCTTCTGCGGGTAGCGCACCAGCGGCCGTTCGCCATTGCCGAAGGGCAGCGTCACGGTGTCGAGGGCGAATGCGCCCCTTGATCCCAGCCCCGTCACCAAAGCGGCCAAGCCGGCGCGCTTCATCAAGTCTCGTCGATCGAGCATTCCGCTTCCTCCGAAGCTGTTCTGTCGTGAGCTGGTCATCACCAGGCTCACCTTGCCTTGCGCGCTTTCGCATCATGGAATGCGCACGGCGACAAATGTCGCACCTGACAACCCCAAGTCAATTGAGCTTTCGCAGCGTTGCGTCGCAACAATGAAAAGCCCCGGCCGCATCAGACGACCGGGGCATTTCCATCGAAGTCGAAGGTTCGATCAGTAGCAGACGTTCACGGTGCGATAGCGATAGCCGTAGGGCGTCATCACCAGGCGGGTGACGTAGCAGCCGGAATCGACGAAGCCGACGGAGATGCCCGGGCCGCCCCAGAAGTGATGGTGATACGGATGCCAGAAGAACGGTTTGGCCGAAGCCGAGGTCGGCGCCAGCGCGGCGGCAGCAAGCGTTGCGGCGGTCGCGAGAGCAAGCGTGACTTTGCGAAGCATGGTCGTCTCCTTCAGATGCGCGTTGAACTCTGTCGCGGCGCGGTTGCAGTGTTACCCATCGCCAGTCAGTCGCATCCGGCACCGGGCACGTTCGAGCATCTCTGCTGAACGCAGCTTCGGATGTGCGGCAGGTCACATTCGGTGAAGAGGGAGATGAACCGGTCAGGCCGCGACGGCACGCCGGTCGTCGACCAGCGTGGACAGGACGCGTGTCGCCTCGACGGTGCGCACGGTCATCGGCTCGTTGCGGCCGCGGATCGCGACCTCCTGCGCCGGCAGGGCATCGTCGGCAAGGCCCGCGGTGACCCGCACCTCGTCGGAGATGACCGCCTCGCAGGCCAGCGCTTTCGTCATGTCCTGCAGCCGTGCCGCGACGTTGACGGCATCGCCGAGCGCGGTGAACACCATGTGGTCGCGATAGCCGATGTCGCCGACGATCACCTCGCCGCCATGGATGCCGATGCCGAAGCGGATCGGCTCGCGCAAATCGTGGCTGAGAAACTGGTTCAGCTCGTCGATATTGGCTGCGATCAGCGCCGCCGCGCGCAGCGCCTGGCGGCAGGCCACCCGCCGGTCGGTGGTGAGCCCGAACAGCGCCAGCATGCCGTCGCCGATGAACTGGTTGGGCCGGCCGCCGGCTTCCAGCACCGCCTGCGACACCGCGCCGAGGAAGCGGTTGACGATGAACACGGTGTCGAACGGCAGCCGCTTCTCGGCAAGCTGCGTCGAGCCGCGCATGTCGACGAACATGCTGACGAGATAACGCTCCTGGCCGACCCGCGTCGGATTTGAGGCGTGCGCATTGGCCGACATCGTGTGCGGCAGGAACAGCTGAAAGAAGGCCAGGTCGGTGGTCGGCCGCAACTGGCAGGCCAGCCGGATCGACGGATCGTCGGTGCCGACCCGGTGCAGCACGAAGGCTTCGCGCGGGGAAGGCTCGGGGAGGGCGGCGTGATCGCCGATGATGCGGATGCGGCAGGTCGAGCAGCGCGCACGGCCGCCGCAAACGCTCGCATGCGGCACGTTGTAGCGCAGGCTCGCTTCCAGCACGCTCAATCCCTTCGGCACCCGCAGCGTGCGGCCGTTGCCATAGGACAGCGCGATCATGCCGCCGCGGCGCTCAAGCAGGGCACGCGCGCCCCGCGCCAGCAGCACGAGGCCGAGCAGGGCGAGATAGCCGGATGTCAGGCCACCCGTGATCTTCTCGAGCGTGGCAGCCTGGGCCGCCGTGCCGAGCTTCTGCACCGACAGCTCCTCGCGCCGCCAGTCGGGATCCTGATAGTCCTCCATCGTGGCGCGGCCGCCCTGATAGATGCCGAGCATTGCCAGCGTTGGGATCAGCACCGCTGTGGCCAGCAGGAACGGCGCGGCCCACCGGAAGAACGCGCGCAGCCGCAGCCAGAAATACAGCCCGATGCAGCCATGCACCCAGGCGATCAGCAGCACCGCAAACATCAACCACAGCCGGACCGGCGAGGCGATGAAGAAGGTGTAGAGCTCCTGCGGGTAGAGCTTTTCGTGCCCGTACAGGGTCTGGCCGAGCCGCACGCCGACGATGTGGATGGTGATGAAGACCGGGATGCTCAGGCCGAGCACCAGCTGCAGCGGCTCGATCGCCTTCCAGTGGAACTCGCGGCGCTGGTACAGCGCCCAGATGCCGAGCCCGGTATGCACCAGGCAGGAGCCGTAGAACACGATCGCGATCGGCAGGAACTGCCAGAATTCGGTGTGGTAGTGCACCCCGATCGCCATCGCCTCCGTCGAGATATTGCCGAGTGCGTGGTTGAGGAAATGGCTGATCAGGTAGGCGAACATGATCGCCCCCGTGACCAGGCGAACCTGCCGCTGGCCGACGCCGCGGGCCATTTCCTGCAAATGTTCGCGCGAGGGGGAGGCCATGTGATTCATATCTGCAATTCTAGTGCTTAATTCCCGCGCTGAACACCACCGCGGGTCCGGGCGGGCCGCGGTAGCCGGGCGTGCAGCACGTTGACACTCCGTTAAGAGTCGAACAAAAAGCGCCGTGACGATAACCCGAGCCCAATCCGGAGCCGATAACATCAGCGTCAAGCCGGCCCGTTCGCGCGCGCCGGATTGGCGCGGCGTCATCGCCGTGATCGTCGCCATGACCGCGATGCGGCTGGTCTATGCCCATGCGCTCGATCTGCGCACCGACGAGGCCTATTACTGGACCTGGTCGAAGGAAAACGTGCTGTCCTTCCTCGACCATCCTCCGATGGTCGCCTGGTTCATCCGTTTTGGCACAGCGATCCTCGGCGACACTAATCTTGGCGTCCGCCTCGGTGGCATCGTGGCGATGCTGGCCACCCAGCTCCTGCTCGCCGACATCGTCCGCCGCGTGACATCAAACAACATCCGTGCCGTGATGCTGGCGCTGCTGCTGCCGGAGGCGGCGCTGTATTACGGATTGTTAATGGCGAAGGTCGCGCCCGACACGGCGCTGATCCCGTTTTCGGTTGCGATGCTGTGGTCGCTGATGCGGCTCGCGCAGAGCAATGACGGGCGCTGGTGGCTGGCCGCGGGGCTGTTCGCCGGGCTGTCGCTGCTATCCAAATTCACCGCGATCATGTTCGCGCCGGCGGTGCTCGCGTTTGCGCTGGTGCCGGACTGGCGCTGGCGCTGGCTGCGCAGTCCGTATCCCTACCTCGCCGCGCTGATCGCGATCGTCGTGTTCTCGCCGGTGCTGATCTGGAATGCCGAGCATGACTGGGCCTCGTTCCGCTTCCAGGCGGTGCGCGCCACCGTGGAGCGCGATCTCACGTTCCGTACGCTCGGCGAGTTCGTCGGCATGCAGTTCGGCCTGGTCGGCTTCGTGCTGCTGCCGGTGACGCTGTTCGGGACAGTGCTGACGGCATGGCGCGGCTATGTCAGGCGCGAGCCGGTCGCGATCCTGCTTGCAACCGCGGTGCTGGTGCCGTTCGTCTATTTTCTCTGGAAATCGCTGACCTTGCGGGTCGGCGACACCTGGCCGATGTTCCTGTGGCCGGCCGGCTTTGCGGCGGTCGCCATCAACGTCACGCGGATGCCGTTCGAGGGCTGGTCGGTCGGGCTCATCAAGTCGACCGTCTCCTGGGCGCGGACTGCGATCACATCGGGCATCGTCTTCGTCGTCTGCGTCTTCCTCTATTACATGTTCGCGCCGTGGAATCTGATCGGCCGCACTGATCCGATCGGCACCGAGGCGGGTTACGATTTGGTGGCCGCGCATGCCCTGGCGCAGGTGCAGGCGACCGGCGCGACCTGGGTCGCGACCACGGACTATCGCACCTATGCGATGCTGCGCTGGATGCTGCGCGGGCGGGTGCCGGTCATCGAAATCAATGAGCGCGGCCGCTTCCAGGGCTTTGCCGATCCCGGCATGAACTTGATGAGGGATCACGTCGGCATCTATGTCGGGCGCGAGCCCGAGAACAATCTGCCGCTGTGGAGCGAGACATCGGCGGTGCGCCAGCCGCTGGAGCGCGTGACGCGAAGCTGGCGCGGCATGGTAATGGACACCTATGCGCTGGAGAAGATCAGCGGCTGGACACCCGATCTGTCGCCGCCGCCGGACACCACGTTCTTCCGCTGGCGCGTGCTGGCGATGCGTCTTCCTTCTCCCCTTGTGGGAGAAGGTGGCGCGCATTCGCGCGCCGGATGAGGGGTCTCTCTCCGCGGCTGAGGTGCGCGTGGATGGATACCCCTCACCCAAGCGAGTTCGTGTTGAGCAGCTGAGCTGCCCTCTCCCACAAGGGGAGAGGGCGCAGCAATGGGCGCCGTTCTGCGCGGGAAGGGTGAGGAGTTATTCCTCCTCCTCACGCTTGCGGATCAGGTCCTTCGCCAGATCGGTCAGCGCCGGGCGCGGCAAAGCGTTGAAGGGGAGCGGGCGGGTCACGTCGATCGCGGCGAGGCCGAGGCGGGCGGTCAACAGGCCGTTGAGCATGCCTTCGCCGAGCCGCTGCGAGAGTTTTGCCGCGATGCCGTGGCCGAGCATCTGCTGGATCAGGCTGTCGCTCGCGGCCATGCCGCCGGTGATCGCCAGATGCGCGATGACGTGGCGCAGCAGGCGGATCATGCCGAGCGCGCCGGGCCGGCCGCCATAGAGCCGCGCCAGCTGACGGATCATCCGCAAGCTCGCCACGAACACGAACAGCACGTCGATCATCGCGCGCGGGCTGACCGCGGTGACGACGGAGACGCGCTGCGCGGCCGTCGACACCAGCCGCCGCGCCTCCTCGTCGAGCGGCGTCATCAATTCACGCTCGGCGAGGCGGATCATGTCGGCGCCGTCGATGATGTCGTCGGTGTGGCTCTGCAACGCGCTGCGGGCGCGGGCGAGCTGCGGGGTCTGGTGCGCGAGCTTGAGCAGGTCGGCGACAACAGCCCGGCTCGCGGCGCGGTCGTCGCTGATCAGCACTTCGGCGGCGCGCAGATGCAGCTTCTCGATGGTCGCCAGCCGCGCCAGGCCGACCAGCTCGCGCGTGGTCACGACGGCCAGCGCCACCGTGGCGATGACCGCGAGCCCGAGCCCGAGGACGCCGAGGCCCTCGTTGCGCGCGAACAGATCCTCGACCAGGTTGATCACGCCAAGCCCGGTGCCGAGCACCACAAGGCCCGCGACCGAACTCCAGAACAGCGTGCCCCAGCGGAAGCCGCGGCGCGCCGGCAGCAGCGGCGTGTCAACCGGCACCGGAAGCTGCGCGGGCTCGGCCTCGGGCACGATCTGGATGGTGCCGCGGCTGAGGCGGCCGCTGTCGTCCGGATCCATCACGACCACGCCGGGATCGTCGAGCTTGAACGTCGCCGGCCGCCGCGGGGGCGTCTTCTCGTTCATTGCAGTTTGTCTCCGATCAGGAACTGGAGGGCGCGGTCAAGGCGGATGTGAGGCAGCGCCGGCTCCGCATCGCCGTTTCGTTCCAGCTTCGGCGGGCGGAAGCGCAGGAAACGATAATCGGCGGTATCCGCGCCGGCATTCGAGAGGCCGCGGAATCCGCCGTTGAACAGCTCCTCCGGATTGTCGGGCAGGTCGCCCGGAAAGGTCGCAACTTCAGTTTCGCCGTCAAGTGTCCCGCCATTGGCGACCTCGCCCTGCGCTGGCGTGCCGAGGATCGACGGCAGCCGGTCGCGGCCGCGCTGAACCTGCGCCTCGCGTGTGGCGCGCACCGCGGCGAGCGCCACGACGTCGATGGCGGCGCCGGCATATTCGGCGCGCTCGGTGGCCCTGGCCACGATCCGCCGCAGCACGGCTTCCAGCCGGTCGTGGCTCTGGTGATGCAGATGGTCGGCCTTGGTCGCCGCGAACAGGATGCGGTCGATGCGCGGCCGGAACAGCGCGCTCATGATCGTGCTGCGGCCGATCCGGAAGCAGTCGAGGATGCCGGCAAGCGCCGCCTCGAGATCGTGCAGCGCCTCCGGGCCGGCGTTGAATGCGGCGAGCGCATCGGCCAGCACGATCTGGCGGTCGAGCCGCGCGAAGTGATCGCGGAAGAACGGCCGCACCACGACGTCCTTGTAGGCCTCGTAGCGCCGCCGCATCATTGCCCATAGCGAGCCATCGGGCGCGCTGCCGTCCACGGGCACGTCGAGCGGCGCAAAGGTCAGCGCCGGCGTATCGGCGAGGTTGCCCGGCATCAGGAAGCGCCCGGGCGGCAGCAAGCTCATCGCGAAACGCTCGTCGCGGCAGGCGCGCAGATAATCGGTGAACAATCTTGCTTCGGTGCGCGCGGCCTGCTCGTCCTCTTTGGCCTCAGGCTTCAGCGTTGCGAGATGGGCGTGCCATGGCGCCGCCAGTTTTGCGCGCAACGGCTCGCGCGACAATGCAAGGCTCTCCGCCGACCATTGCTCGTAGCTCTTGTTCAGGAGCGGCAGGTCGAGCAGCCACTCGCCGGGGTAGTCGACGATGTCGAGGGTCAGCGTGCGGTCCGCGCCATTTTGCCGCTGATACTCGATCACGAGGCGAAGCTCGGAGATGTCGGTGGTCGAGCTCGGCCAGGTCCGCTCCTCGATCAGAGTGCGGACATGGTTCTCGTAGGCGAAGCGCGGCACCGCATCGTCGGGCTGCGGGGCGAGATAGGCGCGCGCGATCCGCCCCGAGGTATAGGCCTCGAACACCGGGAAGCGGCCGGCACGGGTCAGGCCGTGGACCAGCGCGGTGATGAACACGGTCTTGCCGGCGCGCGACAGGCCGGTGACGCCGAGCCGCACCGTCGGCTTGAAAAGGCCCTCGCTATAGTCGAGCAGCGCCCGCGCCGACAGACGCGCTTCCTCGACGATATCAGAGAAGCGGGGGGGCATGGAGGGTTAACGAAAAGACCCGGCAGGAGGAGCCAAAAAAGGCGGGCGACCACCCGCAAGGTGGCGATTATCGGGCCAAAATCAAGCTTCACATTTCCGGCGCCTTTGCGGGCGAGGGATTGCAGGGGGATTGAACGCGTCACGCCACCCCATTGTCAAATCGGCACACCGGAAAGCCTGCATGACGGTCTTTCGCCTGAAGCAAATCTCGACCTCGATCCACGCGGCCGGCGCCGCTCTGTGGAACTACGACCGTGCCGAGCTGATCGCCGACGGTGTCGTCCATCTCGTCGGTGTCTGTTTCGGGCTGGTTGCCGCCACCGCGCTGATCGTGCTGACCGCGGTCTATGCCGGCCCGTTCGATATTGCCGTGGTCTCGGTCTATGTCGCGGGCCTGCTCGCGATGCTGACGCTGTCGGCGACCTATAATCTCTGGCCGGTGTCGCGCGCCAAATGGGTGCTGCGGCGCTTCGATCACTCCGCGATCTATTTGTTGATCGCCGCGACCTACACGCCGTTCATCGTGGAACTGAAGGACAGCACTTTCGCGATCGCGCTGCTGGTCGGCGTGTGGTGTGTCGCGATCGTCGGGATCTGGCTGAAGCTCGCCTATCCCGGCCGCTTCGACCGGCTCTCGGTCGGGCTTTATCTTGCGATGGGCTGGAGCGGCATCATGCTCTACGACGCCGTCGTCAAGGCGCTGCCGGCGAAGGCGCTCGGCTTCGTGCTGGCGGGTGGCATCCTCTACAGCTTCGGGGTGATCTTCCACTCCTGGCGGCGGCTGCGCTTCCAGAATGCGATCTGGCACGGCTTCGTGCTGCTCGGGGCCGCCTGCCACTATACGGCGGTGTTCGACGTCGTGCTGGCGAGCTGAAGTTCTCGCCATCCGCGGCGGATGGGCTATCATAAGCCCCATGGGCCCGTCCTGTTCTCTCCCGTCACCCTGAGGAGCGCGGCACGCACGTCTCGAAGGGTCGACGCCACCAGCCGGGCCGTGCATCCTTCGAGACGCGCTTCGCGCTCCTCAGGATGACGGGATACATAGGGCAGGTGAGCAAAGTGACAGCGTGCAAGCAAAGATATCGGGAGGATAGCCATGCAGGTGGCAGGTAAGGTTGTGGTGGTCACCGGCGGTGGCAATGGCATCGGCAGGGCGCTGTGCGAGGCGTTCCACGCCGCGGGCGCATCCAAGGTCGTGGTGGTCGACCTCGATCATGCGGCGGCCGAGCAGGTCGCGGCCTCGGTCGGCGGCGCCGCGTTCAAATGCGATGTCGGGCAGGAGAAGAACATCCTGCACGTGATCGACGAGACCGAGCGCATGTTCGGCCCGATCGCGCTGTTCTGCTCCAACGCCGGGATCGGCGGCGGCTTCGATCCGCTGTCGAAAAATGCCGGCGGCACCTCGGACGAGCCGTGGTCGCGAAGCTGGGCGATCCATGTGATGGCGCATGTCTATGCCGCCCGGCATCTGGTGCCGCGCATGAAGGCGCGCGGCGGCGGCTACTTCCTCAACACGATCTCGGCCGCGGGCCTGTTGTCGCAGGTCGGCAGCCCGGCCTATTCGACCACCAAGCACGCCGCGGTCGGCTTTGCGGAAAACCTCGCGATCTCGCACCGCGCCGACAACATCAAGGTCTCGATCCTCTGCCCGCAGGGCGTCGACACCAACATGCTGCGCTCGATCCCGAAGGGTCCGCAATCCGGCGACGGCGATCTCACGGCGGAGCAGGTCGCACAGGATGCGCTCAAGGGCATCGAGCAGGAGACCTTCCTGATCCTGCCGCACCCGCAGGTGCTCGGCTACATGCGCAAGAAGACCGAGAACTACGACCGCTGGATCGGCGGCATGGCGAAGATTCAGGCCAAGATGCGGGAAGCGCAGGGGAAGTAACCGAAGGTCATTCCGGGGCGCGAAGCGAACCCGGAATCTTGGGATCCGTAGCCCGGATGGAGCGCAGCGTAATCCGGGTCGAGCGTGCACGCGTGAATCCCGGATTTCGCTCCGCTTCATCCGGGCTACGAAACTTCCGCCGGTGTCATCCTCACGTGAGGTGGCTTCAGTCCCTCGCGAGTTGCGCAATCTTGTCGCGCAGATACGCGTCCATCAAATCGGGCGCGGAGGCGCCGAACATCCTGATGCGGCCGGTGTGCAGCAACAGCAAGAGGCCGGTGGCGTGGGCGAAGCAATCCACCATCACGGTGTTCGCCTTCTGCCTGGACGCGCCGAGCGCCTCGGCGGCTTCCGCGATCGGATGCAGCGCGGCTTCCAGCGCCGCGTTCAGCTCGTGGTCGCGATCATGGCCAAGCCCGGCCGGCTTCATGCCGCCGCGGAACAGATAGAAGCCGAGATCGAGGTCGCGTGGGTGGTCCGCATAATAGCGGAAGAAGCCCATGCCGGCGGCGTGCAGCCTCTGTTTGGCGCTGCGCGTCGTCGCGACCGCCGCGGTGACGGCTTCGCCGAGCGAGGCCAGCGATTGCCGCAGCACCTCGGCATAGATCGCTTCCTTGGAATCGAAGTGGAAGTACAGCGCCGCCGGGGTGTAGCCGGCCCGTGTCGCGATCGCCCGCAGGCTCGCACCCTCGAGCCCTTCTTCCGCGAACACGCTGCGCGCCGCATCGAGGATCAACTCCCGCTTGTGGCGGCTGACCGCTTCCTTCCTGCTCTCGCGCATCTGCATCGGCGAATCCGTTCTTGACTCAATTCAAACAGCGTTAGATAATTTAACGGTGTTAGAAAAAATGAGCAAGGGAGAACGCCATGCTGATGACGGCCGCGGACTACCGGGAGTCCCTGCGCCGCTACAAGCCGCTTGTGTTCGTCAACGGCGCGGCGATAGCGAGCGTTGCCGACGAGCCGCTGCTGGCGCCGGGCGTGGCCGGAGTGGGCGTGACCTACGATTTCGCGCATCGCGCCGAGCACGTGCCGATCATGACGGCGCGGCAGGGCACCTCGGGCAAGACCGTCAACCGCATGCTCCACATCAATGAGAGCTCGCAGGACCTGCTGTACAAGCTCGAAGCGGTGCGGCTGGTGTGCAGGACGTCGGGCTGTGCCCAGCGCTACCTCACCCATGATGCGCTCAATGGCCTCTATCAGGCGACCAAGCTGACCGACGATCGCCACGGCACCGACTACAGCCAGCGCTTCCTCAACTATCTGCACGAGGTGCAGGACCAGGACCTGACGCTCGGCATCGCCATGACCGATGCCAAGGGCGACCGCTCCAAGCGCCCGGGCTCGCAGGCCAATCCGGACGTCTATGTCCACATCAAGGAGCGCCGCCCCGACGGCATCGTGATCCGCGGCACCAAGGCGATCGTCACCGGCGCGCCCTACATGCACGAATTCCTGGTCATGCCCTGCCGCACCCATGTGCCCGATGACAGGGATTTCGCGGTGTGTTGCGCCGTGCCTGTTGATGCGCCCGGCGTCACCATCGTCGCGCGCC
Organism: Bradyrhizobium altum; assembly: GCF_020889705.1. Lineage (GTDB taxonomy): Bacteria > Pseudomonadota > Alphaproteobacteria > Rhizobiales > Xanthobacteraceae > Bradyrhizobium > Bradyrhizobium altum. The sequence continues at coordinate 14,330 of NZ_JACMYP010000112.1, forward strand.
CGGCGGGCCGGCCCGGCGATGCATCGGCGAAATTCTCGGCGAAGTATGGCCAGTCGGTCGGCGTCGTGATGTTCGACGACGTGTTCGTGCCGCATGACCGCGTCTTCCTCGCCGGCGAGACCGAGGAGGGCGGCTTCCTCACCACGTCCTACGCCACGCATCACCGCCACTCCTGCATCGGCGCGCGTGCCGGCTTCGGCGATCTGCTGATCGGCGCCGGCGCGCTGATGATCGAGGCCAACGGGCTCGATGCCGAGAAGCACGCCCATATCCGCGAGGCGATGGTCGAGTTGATCACCATCACCGAGAGTTTCTATGCCTGCGGCGTCGCGTCCTCGGTCTATTGCACGAAGGATCCGGCCGGCTCGGTGATGCCCGATGCGGTATTCTCCAACATCGGCAAGCTGCTGCTGGCGACCAAGATCTACGACATGCACCGCGTCGCGCACTACGTCTCCGGCGGGTTGATCGTCGCGCTGCCGGGTCCTGACGAGGACCACAATCCGGAGACGCGCGCCTCGCTCGCTGCTGTCATGGGCGGGCGGCCCGATATTCCGGCGGAGCAGCGCGCCGAGGTGGCGCGGTTGATCGAGGACCTCACGGTGTCGCACGAAGCCGGCTGGTACTCGGTGATCTCGCTGCACGGCGGCGGCTCGCCGGAGGCGATGAAGCGCGAGATCTGGCGCAACTATCCGGTCATGGAGAAGGCCGAGTTGGTCGAGAATCTGCTTGGCCGCGGCCTTGTCGACGAAGGACAGCGGGTGTCGAAGCAGCCCGGCCGCTGCTGCGTCACCGGCTGCGAGGTGCCGACGCCATCGGAGCGGGCGTTGGAGGAGCAACACGTACTCTCGTCGTAGTCTCGTAGGATGGGTAGAGCGAAGCGAAACCCATCAATTTGCATCCGCGGCGCAGATGATGGGTTTCGCTGCGCTCTACCCATCCTACGGATCGGCCTTCTCGCCGCTCACCCCTTCTGCGCGTAGAGCAGCGGCACCGCGGAATCCACCATCACCTCGATCAGGCTGGCGCCGTGATGCGAGAGGGCGCGCTTGTAGGCGCCCGGAAGCTCGGCCGATTTCGTCACCCGCATTGCGTCGCAGCCCATGCCTTCGGCGAGCTTGACGAAATCGATGCCGGGCAGGTCGAGGCCCGGCACGTTGCGCACCTGCATCACCTGGCTGAACGAACGCATCGCGCCGTAGCCGGAATTGTTCATCACAACGACCGTCAGCGGCAGCTTGCGCTGCGCGGCGGTCCACAGCGCCTGGATCGAATACATCGCCGAGCCGTCGCCGATCAGGCAGACCGTGCGCCCCGTGCTGCGGCCGAGCGCCATGCCGACCGCGGCCGGCAGGCTGTAGCCGAGGCCGCCGCTCGCCATGGTGTAGAAACTGTCCTGGCCGCGCATCGGCATTGCCTTCTGCATCAGCGGGCGATGCGACGGCACCTCCTCCACCAGCGCATCGTGCGGTCCCATCGCGGCCGAGAGTGCATGCAGCGCGTATTCGGCAGGGATCGGATCGCCGGCCGCGGGCGCCGGCGGCAGGACGCGGCCCGGCGATGCGGTGCGCCTGGTCTCGGGCAGCATCTCGAGCAGCGCCGTCAGTGCCGGCTTCATGGTCGCGACGATGCTGTGGCCGGTGGGCGTCATCGCGGCGGCATCGGGATCGTCGGTGATCTGGAAGATCGTGGTCGTGCCGTCGAAGATCGCGGCATGGCCCTCGACATGGAAGGTGAACACCGGCGCGCCGACCACGACGACAAGATCGTGATCGCGCAAGGCATCGGAGAGCTGGCCCGGTGCGGCATGCAGGAAGCCGGCAAATTGAGGGTGCCGCTCGGGGAACGAGCAGCGCGCCGAGAACGGGCTGGCCCAGACCGCAGCCTTCGTCTTCTCGGCGACGTCAACCATGAGGCCGACAGCCTCGGCGCGATCGACGGCGGGGCCGACGACGAGGGCGGGGCGCTTGGCCTCGCCGAGCGCGGCCACCAGCGCCTGCATCGCGGCCGCATCGGGGCCGAACTCGCGGCTGATCTGGCGCGCGTCGAGCGGCTGCGTTGCATGCGCCCAGTCGTCGATCGGCACCGAGACGAAGGTCGGCCCGCAGGGCGGCTGCATCGCGACATAATAGGCCCGCGCGATCGCGGCGGGCACGTCCTCGGCGCGCGCCGGCTCGACCGCGAATTTCACGTAAGGCCGCGGGAATTCGGAGGCGCGTTCGGCATAGAGGAACGCCTGCAGCGGCATGATCGAGCGCGCCTGCTGGCCGGCTGTGATCACCAGCGGGGTCTGGTTGCGATAGGCGTTGTAGATGTTGCCGAGCGCGTTGCCGACGCCGGCCGCCGAATGCAGATTGATGAAACCAGCATTGCGCGTCGCCAGCGCATAGCCGTCGGCCATGCCGACGACGGAGGCCTCCTGCAGGCCGAGCACGTAGTCGATGTCGTCGGGCCAGTCGCTCAGGAACGGCAGCTCGGTCGAACCGGGATTGCCGAACACCTTTTTGATGCCCCACGCGCGCAGGAGGCCGAAGGTGGCGTCCTTGACGGTGACGGTCTTGCCTTTGCTGGCGGCGGGTTTGCGCGAGGACATCGGGCGGCTCCCATTACTGTCTTGTTACGTTCCGTCATTGCCCGGAGCAAAAGCGGAAAGGCAATCCACCTCTCGATGGATTGCCTGACGATGTCAAGCCGCCGCACCCATAGTTGCCGCGGCAACGGCTGAAAAACTGCGGCGCGTGTTCCACATCGTCCCCGCGCAAAGCCGTCGCCTTTGTCGCTGGAGGTGCGAGCGGAGCGAGCCTCGAAGGATGCGTGGCCTGAGTGGGGCCGTCGATCCTTCGAGACGCGCTTCGCGCTCCTCAGGATGACGGGATGGTGTTTCGCTGTGCTCCCTAATTGGCCTTCTGCAGCGCAGCAGTCTGCTTGGCGAGCTGCTTGTCGAAATCTTGCTCGAGACCCGCCACATAGCTGGCATTTTCGCCCGGTTTGACGAACGGGTTCGGTGCGCCGTCCTTCATCTGCGCACGCTTGGCCTGCATGTCGTAGACCTCGGGATGCGGCCCGAGCAGCACGTCGACCTTCATCGCCTTGACCTTGGCTAAGGTCGAGCGGTAGTCGTCGACGATGCCGGGATAGGTCGGGCGGCCGACCAGCCGGTTCAGTGCCACCGTTCCGCTGCAGAAGAACAGCACGTTGCGCTGCTGGTTGCCGTCCTTGACTGTCATCTCCCAGCTCGTGCAGCCGGGCGAATGGCCGGGTGTGGTGTGGGCGGTCAACGTCACGTCGCCCAGCGTCACCTTGTCGCCTTCCTTGACGGTGCGGTCGACCTTGACCGGTGCAAAGGCAAGATCGGCGTTGCTCTCGTCGCCCGGATAGTAGCCGCCCTCAAGCAGGGGCTTGTCGCGCTCGCCGGCGATCAGCTGCGCGCCGGTCTCCTGCTTGATCTCGGCAAAGCCGCCGGTGTGGTCAAGGTGGGCGTGGGTGTTGAGGATATATTTGATGTCGGCGACCTTGAAGCCGAGCTTGGCGACGTTGTCCTTGATCATGCCGGTCGACTGCTGCATCGCCGTGTCCATCAAGATCAGGCCTTGCGACGTCTTGATGATATAGACCGCGATCCCGTCAGTGCCCACGTAGTAGATATTGTCGACAAGCTGGAACGGTTCGAATGGCGCGGTCCATTTCTTCATGACAACAGCCATGAAATCCTTGAGGGTCTGTGCTTGCGCACCGGTTGCGATCAGCGCGAGCGCGCACAGCGCGGCTGCGGTCGTCCTCATGGTTGCCTCCCTGTTTGTTCTTGTTCGTGCGGGCGCACTATGCGTGCCGCCAAGGCCGACCGCAAGCGGCGGACGGCAAGCCGGCACGCAGGCGACCGTCCGTCCGGCGCATGCCTGTTCCGCGTTCAGCTCGCGTATTGTGCGATGCCGTTGCCGAACGACCAGTTTTCCTTGGCGACCTCGACCAGGTTGATGAAGATGTCATCCGGGCGTCCCTGCAGCTGGCTCTGGAAATCGTCCACGATCCGCTTGTAGAACGCCTTCTTCATCTCGACCGTACGCCCGGCATTCAGCGTGATCTGGATCAAGATGAGATCGTCGCTGTAATTGTTGCCGAGATAGTTGTCGGCGTAGTTCAGATCGCCGCGGTCGTGCTCGGTGATGATCTGAAACTTGTCATTCTCGGGCACGTTGATCACCTCGCGCATCGCCTTGTAGACGATCTCGCCCAGGGTCTTGCGATACTCGGCGGACTTGCCGCGCTTCAAATCGATACGAACGAATGGCATGGTGGTCTCCGTTTGTTATGCGGGGCTCGGCCATGAGAGACCCGCGTGATGGAAATGGTTCAGCAGTGTGACAGCAATTGCGTTGTCCGCTTCGTCGGCGGCGGCGCCAAAGGGGCTCAGCGGCTTGCCTTGAAGGCGTCCCATCGCGCGTCGCGCTCTTTTTGGTACTTGGGGGTCCGCTCGCCCACCATGTCGGCGCGGCGGACCGGCTCGCCGCAGGACTCGCAGACCGGACCGAGCCCGGCCGGCTTGCCGCAGACGAGATGGGTGTAGTTCATTGCGCGGCCTTCCCGCGGTGACTTGCACCACGTCTCGCCCCAGGCACGTAGCGCCATCAACACCGGAAAGAACGCTTCGCCCTTCTCGGTGAGATGATACGCGTGGCGCAACGGGCGCTTGTTGTAGACGCGCCGCGTCACCAGACCGTCCGCTTCCAGCTTTTTCAGCCGTGCCGTGATCATCTGCGGCGTGCCGCCGGATTGCGCCTGGATCTCCTCGAAGCGATGATTCCGCGCGAACAGTTCGCGCAGAACAAGTACCGTCCAGCGGTCGCCCACAACCGTTTCAGCGCGAGCGACAGGGCAGAGCGTCTGGTCAGCCGTGTTGTCCTTCATTTTGGCCATCACGTTTTCTTCATCAGGCTTGTTACTATGATTTTCATAGTAATATGGCCCGGCATCATCGCAAATGCAATGGGCCGCTGATGGCCCGGTCTGTTATCACCAAGGAGCGAGCCATGACCACCGAACAGGGGCCGACAGCGGCCAAAGTCGATTTGAAGCTCGAAGTCGTCGTCATTCCGGTCTCGGATGTCGACCGCGCCAAGCGCTTCTATCAGGACCTGGGCTGGCGGCTAGATGCCGACTTCGTCAGGCCCGACGGTTCGCGCGCCGTGCAACTGACGCCGCCGGGTTCGCCGACCTCGATCCATCTCGGCTCGGGATCCGCGCTGCCGCGCTTCCTGATCGTCAATGATATCGAAGCGGCGCGCGCCGAGCTGATCGCGCGCGGCGCTGATGTCAGTGAGGTGTTTCACCGCGGCGCGGAAGGCCGCATCAAGGGTCCGGACCCGGAACGGCCGAGCTACGGGGCGCTCGCCACGTTCAACGATCCCGACGGAAACGCCTGGCTGCTGCAGCAGGTGACGCAACGCCTGCCCGGGCGGGTCGACGGCAACAGCACGAATTTCTCCTCATCGGCCGATCTCGCTGCCGCGCTGCGCCGCGCGGCAGCAGCCCATGGCGAGCATGAGAAGCGGACCGGCGGCCACGATGCGAACTGGCCCGATTGGTACGCCGAGTACATGGTCCGCGAACAGGCCGGCAAGCCGCTGCCCGAGTGAACAGAGCGCGTCATTGAAGCAAATCCAACCGGGCGCCTGATGGCCAAGGAGCGATCGATGTCCCAGATTATCTATCCACGCGAGCGAACCGCGCTGCTTCTCGTCGATCCCTACAATGATTTCCTGTCCGAGGGCGGCATGGTCTTTCCACGTATCAAGCCGATCGCTGACGAGGTCGGGCTGCTCGACAATCTGCGCCAGCTCGACGGCGCGGTCCGGGCCGCCGGCATCCAGGTGGTGATCGTCCCGCACCGCCGCTGGGAGCCGGGCGATTATGAGGATTGGGATCATCCCAATCCAACCCAGCGCTTGATCATGCAGCGCCATAGCTTTGCGCGCGGTGAATGGGGCGGGGATTGGCATCCGGACTTTGCGCCCAAGGCCGGCGATCTGATCGCCCAGGAGCATTGGGGGCAGAGCGGGTTCGCCAACACAAATCTCGACTTCCTGCTCAAGCAGAAGGGCATCACGCATGTGATCGTGGTCGGGCTGCTGGCCAACACCTGCATCGAATCGACCGGCCGCTTCGCGATGGAACTCGGCTACCACGTGACGCTGGTGCGCGATGCCACCGCCGCCTTCTCGCACGACATGATGCACGCCGCTCACGAACTGAATGGCCCGACCTACGCCCATTCCATCCTGACAACCGCCGAGGTGATCGCGGCGTTGCCGGCGGCCTCTCATTCCAAGGAGACAGTCAAATGACCACAACATCGAAGACACCAGCTGCAATCGCGATAGGCCAATTGAACCAGGACGCCATCGACCAGGACCGGCGCAGGCTGCTGACGGGCGCGGCGTTGGGCTTGATTGCTGCCGGTGCTGCCAGCCTGTTTCCCGCGCATCCCGCCGCGGCGGCCAGCAGCGATGCGATCCGCCCATTCCGCATCAGCATTCCCGAAGAAGACCTTGTCGACCTTCGCCGCCGTTTGGCCGCGACCCGATGGTCCGACAAGGAGACCGTCAACGACGACTCTCAAGGCGTTCCGCAAGCGATGCTGCGCGATCTCGTCCGCTACTGGCAGACCGACTACGACTGGCGGAAGGTGGAGGCGCGGCTCAACGCCCTGCCGCAGTTCGTCACCGAAATCGACGGGCTGGAGATTCACTTCATTCACGTTCGCTCGAAGCATGACAATGCACTGCCCCTGATCGTCACGCATGGCTGGCCGGGTTCGGTCATCGAGCAGATGAAGATCATCGACCCCCTGACCGATCCCACCACGCACGGCGGTAGCGCGTCGGATGCGTTCCATCTCGTGATCCCGTCGATGCCGGGCTACGGATTCTCCGGCAAACCGACCACGGTCGGCTGGGATCCCCAGCGCATCGCACGGGCCTGGGTTCAATTGATGAAGCGGCTCGGCTACAGCAAGTTCGTGGCGCAGGGCGGCGACTGGGGTTCGCCGGTCTCCAATGAAATGGCCAAGCTGGGTGCGCCGGAGTTGCTCGGCATTCACGTCAACCTGCCCGGCGTCGTTCCGCCCGAGGTCGTCAAGGCGGTCAGCACCGGCGGCCCTGCGCCGGACAATCTGTCCCCGGAGGAGCAGCACGCGTTCGACCAGATCAAGCTTCAATTCGCGAAACGGCGCGCCTATGCGCAGATCATGGGCACGCGCCCCCAGACGCTTGCGGCCTTTGCGGATTCGCCGGCGGGCCTCGCCGCCTGGCTGCTCGATCACGGCGACGGCTATGCCCAGCCGGCCGCGGCGATGACATCGGCGGTGCTCGGTCATGCAGTCAACGGCCATTCCGCGGGCGCGCTGACGCGCGACGATGTGCTCGACAACATCACGCTGTACTGGCTCACCAACAGCGCGATTTCCTCGGCGCGTCTGTACTGGGAGAACAAGACCAACCTCTATCTGCCGGCCAATGTCGCGATCCCCGCCGCCGTGACGGCGTTCCCCGGCGAGAGTTTTGTCGCGCCGCGGAGCTGGGCGGAAAAGGCCTATCACAAGCTGATCTACTTCCATCAGGCCGAGGCCGGCGGCCATTTCGCGGCGTGGGAGCAGCCCGACATCTTCAGCAGAGAGGTTCGGGACGCGTTCCGACCGCTGCGCAGCTGATCTGAACATTCACTGAAGAACTGAAAGGAGTATCTATTATGGCCAAGCTTGCTCTCATCGCTACGGTCGAGGTCGCGCCGGAAAAGCGGGATCAGGTGCTGTCGCTGCTCTCGGCGCACGGCGCCCGGTCGCTCAGGGATGAGCCGGGCACGCTGCACTTCGAGATCCTGGTGCCGCGTGAGGATGCAGCGAAGCTCCTGATCTACGAGGTCTATCAGGATGACGCCGCGTTCGAGGCGCATCGCAATGCGCACTCGATCAAGCAGTTTCGTGAAGAGAGCGCGGGATTCGGCAGCAAGATCAGCGCTGTTCGGTGTACGCCCGCCGAATAGACCTTGTCGCCGGCGTCGCCGTCGCAGGCACGGGATCAGACCATCTGACGCAGCAGGCTGATCAGGCGGCCGCATTCATCGTCCGTGCCGACCGTGATGCGCAGGAAATCCTCGATCCGCGGCTTCTGGAAATGCCGCACCAGGACGCCGCGCTGGCGCAGCTTCGCGGCGAGATCAGCGCCGCGATGGCCACCGTGGCGGGCGAACACGAAATTCGCATGCGACGGCAGCACTTCGAAGCCGAGCTCGGTGAGATCGCGGGCGAGCGCCTCGCGGCTCCGGATGATGCGTTGCCGGGTCTCCTCAAACCATGCGTCGTCCTCGATCGAAGCAACTGCACCTGCGATCGCGAAGCAATCCAGCGGATAGGAGTTGAAGCTGTCCTTGACGCGCTCCAGCGCCTCGATCAGCGGGCGCTGGCCGACGGCGAAGCCGACGCGCAGTCCCGCCAGCGCGCGCGACTTCGACAGCGTCTGGATCACCAGCAGATTGTCGTGGCGCGCGACCAGCGGCACCGCGCTCTCGGCGCCGAAATCGACATAGGCCTCGTCGACCACCACCAGCCGGTCGAGATGCTCAGTGACCAGCGCCTCGATCGCGGCGCGCGGCAGCGCGATGCCGGTCGGCGCGTTGGGATTGCACAGCAGGATGGCGCTCCCCGGGCGCCGGTAGTCGGCGAGGTTGATCCGCATCGCGGCATCGAGCGGTACGGTTTCGTGACTGACGCCATAGAGCCGGCAATAGACCGGGTAGAAGCTGTAGGTAATGTCGGGGAACAGCAGCGGCTTATCGTGCTTCAGCAAAGCGGGAAAGGCATGCGCCAGCACCTCGTCCGAGCCGTTGCCAACGAACACCTCGTCGGCGGTGACGCCATAGCGCGTTGCGATCGCCTCGCGCAGGGCGGATGCGCGCGGGTCCGGATAGAGCCGCAGGCGATCCGTGGTCGCTGTGATCGCCGCTACCGCGCGGGGCGATGGCGGGTAGGGATTCTCGTTGGTATTGAGCTTGATCAGGCCATCGATCTTCGGCTGCTCGCCGGGCAAGTAGGGCGACAGATTGTGGACGACCGAACTCCAGAAGCGACTCATGATCCCGTGATCCAAGGATGAATGCGATCACAATACGGAATACGAGGCGCTGATGAAAGCGCCTCTTTATTTCCTCGCATTCTGATCTGTGCTGCGCTGGTGCCTTACCAGGTCGCCGTGCCCTTCATGGTCGGCTGGCCCTCGGCATTCGCGGTCCACAGCTCCATGCCGCCGTCCTTGTCGTTGGCGTTGATCGAGAACTCGCTGCCCTCGAACAGCGGCTGCACGCCGCGATAGGTGAGCTTCTTCGGCGGCTTGCCGCCGCGCAGCTTGGCGGCGAGCTCGACGATGAACGAGGCCTGCAAGGGGCCGTGGAAGATCAGGCCCGGATAGCCCTCGACCTTGGTGACGTAGTCGCGATCGTAATGGATACGGTGGCCGTTGAAGGTCAGTGCCGAATAACGGAACAGCAGCACCGGATCGGAGACGTGGCTCTCGCGGTGTTGCGCGACCGGGGGAGGCGGTGCCTTGGCCGGTGCTGCGGCTTGTGTGCTCGTCATCTCGCGATAGACGATGTCCTGCCGCTCGCGGACCGCAAGCCCGCGCGAGGTCGTCACCTCGTGATTGACCGAGACGAAGCACAGCGTGCCGGTCGAGCCCGATTTCACCGTGACGTCGGCGATCCGCGAGGTCCGCTTGGCGTCGTCACCGATGCGCAGCGCATCGAAGAATTCCAGTTCGCCGCCGGCCCACATCCGGCGCGGCAGCGGCACCGGCGGCAGGAAGCCGCCGCGGGTCGGGTGGCCGTCGGGGCCAAGTTGCGACATCGGAAACACCGGCTGCGCCAGGCACCAATGCGTGGTCCACGGCGCGGCGTCGCCGGCCTTCGGCTCGCCGATCTCCTGGAACAGCGTCGCGCGCAGTCCCATCACGAGATATTTGGTGACGACGTCGGAGGCCTCAGTGCTGCGGCCGATCCACTGGCGGAGATGATCGAGGTCGAGTTTATCGGTCATGACTGGGTTGCCCGGGCAGGAGGGATCTCAGGATCGTTTGATGCGCTCGCCGATTGCGGGCACCTTGCCGTAGTGCCGGTCCTCGCCGACGACGATCGCGGCCGGCGCCGGATAGCTGACACGGCCGTTCGGCGTGTCGACCTCGATGCGGCGCAGATGCGGATGCTTGGCGAGGTCGTCCATGCTGTTGACCTCGGCAAAGGCGATGTCGGCCTCGGCGAGCTTGCCCAGCAAGTCCTCGCGCGTGAGCTTGCCAAAGCTGTCGCTGACGATCTGGTCGGTCAACGCGCGGTTGCGCACGCGCTCGACCATGTTGGCAAAGCGCGGATCGTCGGGCAGGCCGGGCTGGCCCAGCACCTTGGCGCACAGCGTCTTCCACTCGCGCTCGCTCTGGATCGAGATCAGGATCTCCTTGCCGTCCTTCGAGCGGAACACGCCGTAAGGCGCGATCGAGGGATGGGCGAGGCCGATCCGCTTCGGCGACTTGCCGTCCTCGGCATTGAGCAGCGGCACGGTGAGCCAGTCGGCCATCACGTCGAACATCGAAATTCTGATATCGGCGCCCTGGCCGGTCCGACCGCGGCCGATCAGCGCCTCGAGGATCGATGCATGCGCGGTGGCGCCGGTGGCGACATCGACGATCGACATGCCGACGCGCGAGGCGCCCTCGGGTCCGCCGGTGATCGAGGCGAGGCCGCTTTCGGCCTGGATCAGCAGGTCATAGGCCTTGCGGTCGGCGTAGGGGCCGGTGTCGCCATAGCCGGTGATGGTGCACATGATCAGCTTCGGATAGGCCTTGCGCAGCCGCTCGCGCGAGAAGCCGAGCTTGTCCATCGAGCCCGGCTTGAGGTTCTGCAGCAGCACGTCGGCGCCCGCGATCAGCCCCTCGAGCTGCGCGCGACCTTCCTTGGTGGCGAGATCGACCACGGCGGAATCCTTGCCGCGGTTGAGCCACACGAAGTAGCTGCTCTGGCCCTTCGCCGCGGCGTCGTAGCCGCGGGCGAAATCGCCCTCGGGCCGCTCGATCTTGATGACATGGGCGCCGGCATCGGCCAGGCGTGACGAGCAGAACGGCGCGGCAACCGCCTGTTCGACGGCGATGACGGTCAATCCCTCAAGCGGCAGCATGATCAGACAACTCAGTAGGAGCGGGGCATGCCGAGCACGTGCTCGGCGACGAATGACAGGATCAGATTGGTCGAGATCGGCGCCACCTGGTAGAGCCGGGTCTCGCGGAACTTGCGCTCGACGTCGTATTCCTCGGCGAAGCCGAAGCCGCCGTGGGTCTGCACGCAGGCATTGGCCGCTTCCCAGGAGGCATCCGCCGCCAGCATCTTGGCCATGTTGGCCTCGGCGCCGCAGTCGAGCCCGGCCTCGTATTTGCGGGTGGCTTCCTTCACCATCAATTCCGCCGCGCGCATCGAGGCGTAGGCTTTTGCAATCGGAAACTGGATGCCTTGATTCTGGCCGATCGGCGGCCGAACACGCTACGCTCCTTGGCGTAGTTGGTCGCCTTCTGGATGAACCACTTGGCATCGCCGACGCATTCGGCGGCGATCAGGATGCGCTCGGCATTCATGCCGGAGAGGATGTAGCGAAAACCCTTGCCTTCCTCGCCGATCAGATTCTCCGCCGGCACCTTCATGTCGGTGAAGAACACCTCGGTCGTGGCGTGGTTCATCATGGTGCGGATCGGGCGGATCTCCAGCCCCTTGCCCTTCACCTCGCGCATGTCGACGATGAACACCGAAAGCCCGTCGGTGCGCTTCTTGGATTGCTCCTTCGGCGTGGTGCGCGCCAGCAGCACCATCAGGTCGGAATATTCGGCGCGGCTGGTCCAGATCTTCTGGCCGTTGACGACGTAGTGGTCGCCGTCGCGGCGCGCGAAGGTCTTCAGCGACGAGGTATCGGTGCCGCTGGTCGGCTCGGTGACGCCGAACGCCTGCAACCGCAATTCGCCGGTCGCGACCTTCGGCAGATATTTGGCCTTCTGCGCGTCGTTGCCGTGCCGCAGCACGGTGCCCATCGTGTACATCTGGGCGTGGCAGCCGCCGCCGTTGCAGCCGGCGCGCTGGATCTCTTCCAGGATCGCCGCCGCGGCGGAAAGCTTCAGGCCCGCGCCGCCATATTCCTCGGGGATCAGCACCGAGAGATAGCCGGCCTCCGTCAGCGCATCGACGAACTCCTTCGGATAAGCCATCTGGCGGTCGAGCTTGCGCCAGTATTCGCCGGGAAACTGCGCGCAGAGTTTAGCGACGGCGTCGCGGATGTCTGTGTGGTCGTCGGTGTGCTGATCGTGTGCGGTCATGATTTCGTTTTGCCGAGAGGTTGCGCCAGGGCGTTGTCGAGCGAAGCGGAAACCGGTTCGCGTGAGGAAAACGCCCGCTGTTGTGGGGTCCCGGTAAACTCCCTATGCTGTTTTGTTAAAGCGTATGAACCTGCCTTCCAGGATTGGCAAGTATGGATTTCCGCCAGCTTAGGACCTTTGCGTGCGTCGCGGAACTCGGGAGTCTGAGCAAGGCGTCCGATACCTTGCGGGTCGCGCAGCCGGCTCTGAGCCGGCAGATCAAGCTTCTGGAGCACGAGCTGCGCACCGAATTGTTCACGCGCAACGGCCGCGGCATGGTGCTGACCGATGCCGGCCGGCTGCTGCTCGCGCGCACCGGCGGTATCGTGCGGCAGATCGACCAGATCCGCGATGACATCCAGTCCGCGGGCGGCGCGCCGTCCGGGCGCGTCGTGCTCGGGCTGGTGCCGACGGTGAGCTGCGTGATCTCGGCGCGGCTGGCGCGGCGCACGGTCGAACGCTATCCCGGCATCTCGCTCTGCATCGTCGAAAGCTACAGCGGCCATCTGATCGAGTGGCTGCATCGCGGCGAGATGGACCTTGCCGTGATCTACGGCCCGTCGGTCGATCTGCATCTGGCGGTGCAGAGCCTCGGCCGCGATAGCATCGTCGCGGTCGGCCCGCGCGGCAGCGGGCTGAAGCAGAAGAAGCAGGTCGATATCGGCTGGCTGTTGCGCCAGCGTCTGGTGCTTCCAAGTCATTCGCACGGGCTCCGCGCCATGATCGAGCATGCGGCGGCGAAGAAGAAAGTCACGCTCGACGTCAAGCTCGAGGCGGATTCGTTCCGGGTGCTGACGAGTTTGGTCGAGGAGGGGCTCGGATACACCATGCTGCCGCCGTCATCGGTGCGCGGCGAGGTCGCCGACGGCCGGCTCGAGACTGCGCCGATCGCGCGGCCGGCGCCGCGGC
>NZ_JACMYP010000113.1 GCF_020889705.1 Bradyrhizobium altum
CGGCCAGCGCGCCCGAGCGCGCGGCGCCCATCACCCGCATCCCCGGCGTGATGCCGGCGACGTCGCCCGCGACCTCGTCGACCACGCCGGCGAATTCCGCACCGGGCGTAAAGGGCAGGGCATCCTTGGTCTGGTAGCGGCCCTCGACCTTCAGCCCATCGACGAAGCCGATGCTCGCGGCGTGGACCCGGACGCGGATCTGTCCGGCGGCGGGTCTTGGGGTGGCGATCTCCTTCAGCCCGATCTGATCGATGGGCGCGTATTGCTCGACGACGACCGCCTTCATCCTGTCCTGCTCATTGGTTCGTTTCCTCTGGAGCCTTTTCCGTTCCGATTGAATCGGAACGGGGCTCCAGATTCTTGTGTTGACGCGTTTTCTTCACGCGAACCGGTACCCACTTCGCTCGAAAACGCTCTTGGCAAACCTATCTCATCTCCGTTGTTCTACGGGGAGGCCTTTTGCGCATGCAGCGGCGGCGTCCCATGCGGAAAGCCAGCATCTTCAACGACATCGCGAAAAGGCGGACGTTTACCCGTTGTTATCCCTACCAAATTCGGTAACGCGTCCTTAATGGCGTTAACGTTAGGGTTTTCCACGCGGCTCGCACTGGGCTGCGCGCCGTCCAGGACGGGCAGGTTGCGTACGCGTTGGAGTCTCCTATGGATATCATGACTGGCGCCGGGCTGTTGGCTGGCATCATCGTCATCGCGGTGATGATGTTCATGGGCGGCGACCTGCACATGTTCATCTCCGAACACGCCATGATCATCATCTTCGGCGGCTCGATCGCGGCGACGATGATCCGTTTTCCGCTCGGCGTGATGCTGCACGGGCTGCCGCTCGGCGCCAAGTTTGCCTTCACCATGAGCCGGCTGTCGGCCCGCGACCTCGTCGACGAGCTCGCCCGCATCGCCGAGATCGCCCGCAAGCAGGGCCCGGTCGGCCTGGAGAAGGTCGAGACCGACGAGCCGTTCCTCGCCAAGGGCATCCGCTACGTCGCCGACGGCTACGACCTCGAATTCATCCGGGACAACATGGAGCGCGACCGCGACAACTTTCTGATGCACCTCGACGAGGGCAGCAAGATCTACCGCGCGATCGGCGACTGCGCGCCGGCCTTCGGCATGATCGGCACGCTGATCGGCATGGTGCAGATGTTCGCCAACATGACCGACCCTTCCAAGCTCGGCCCGTTCATGGCGACCGCGCTGCTCGCCACGCTGTACGGCGCGCTGGTGGCCAACCTGTTCTGTCTTCCGATCGCCGACAAGCTGCATGGCAAGCTGCTCGACGAGGAGACTAACCGCACGCTGATCATCGACGGCATCCTGATGATCCGCGACTCCAAGAGCCCGGCGCTGGTGCGCGAGATGCTGCTGGCCTATCTGCCGGAGAAGCATCGCAACGAGGAGGGGGAGCCGGTTCCGGCCTGACGGCCCCGACTGGCGCTCCCGGGACAGCAGCGATGGCCAAGAAAAAGCGCGGCGACGCCCATACCGGAGGTCACGGCTGGTTCGTGACCTTCGCCGACCTGATGGGCCTGATGATGAGCTTCTTCGTGATGCTCGTCGCGTTCTCCACCATGGACAACAACAAGCTGAAGATCGTCGCCGGCTCGATGCGCGACGCCTTCGGCGTGCAGACCAATGTGCGCTATTCCGGCATCGTCGAGTCGGATGGCCTGCCGACCCGGCCGAAGCTCAAGAATGTCGAGCACATCTCGCCGGAGGAATCCTCCGCCAATCCGACGCCGGACGAAAAGGAGCGCAGCCAGATCAACGGCGCGCGGCTGAAGATCGACCGCGAATTCGCGCTGGCCTCCGCTTCGCTGCGCCAAGCGCTGCAGGACATGCCGGAGCTGACCGAGATTTCCAAGAACATCATGTTCGAGGAGACCAAGGAGGGGCTCAACCTCGAGATCGTCGACCAGGACGGCCGCTCGATGTTCGCCGACGGCTCCAGGGAGCCCTATGAGCGCACCCGCCGGCTGATCCAGAAGCTCGCCGCGCCGCTGAAGGCGACGCCGCTGCGGATCGCGATCGTGGGGCATACAGCCGCAGGCTTCGTGCCGGCGCGCAGCGATTACGACGCCTTCGACCTGTCCGCGGACCGCGCTAATGCGGTGCGGCAGATCCTGGAGCGGGAAGGGCTGCCGCCGTCCCACATCTTCGCGGTTTCCGGCAAGGCCGACGGCCAGCCGCTGTTTCCCGACGATCCGACGCTGCCGGCGAACCGTCGCGTGACCATCACGTTGATGCGGGAAAATCCGCCATTGCCGCCGGACCTGAAGCCGTAGCTCCGGGTTACCCTGCTACCGTCGCTGGCCGTGCTGCTTGGTTGACAGGCGGGGCGGAAGCGTCGATAGCCGCGCGGATCAAAATCAACCGATCGAGCGTTCCAACCTCGCCATGGCTGTCAGCGTCTCATCCACCGAAGCCCAGGAGACCCAAGGCACGGGGCAGGGCAAGGGCCAAGGCACCTCCGGCTTCTGGGCCCTGACACTGGGCAGCATCGGGGTGGTGTTCGGCGATATCGGAACTTCGCCGCTCTACGCATTCCGCGAGGCGGTCGGCGGCGCTGCGCACGGCCAGCCGGTGACCCGCATCATGGTGCTGGGCGTGCTCAGCCTGATCCTGTGGGCGCTGTTCACCGTCGTCACCGCCAAATACGTGCTGCTGCTGCTGCGCGCCGATAATAACGGCGAGGGCGGCACGCTCTCGCTGATGGCGCTCGGCCAGCGCGCGATCGGACGGCGCAGCTGGCCGCTGCTCGCGCTCGGCGTGGTCGGCGCCTCGATGTTCATCGGCGATTCCATGATCACGCCAGCGATCTCGGTGCTGTCAGCGGTCGAAGGCCTCAAGCTCGCCACGCCGCATCTCGAGCACTATGTGGTGCCGCTGACGATCCTGATCCTCGTGCTGCTGTTCTCGGTGCAGCGCACCGGCACAGCGCGCGTCGCCTCCGCCTTCGGGCCGGTGATGGTGGTGTGGTTCGCCTCGCTCGCGGTGATGGGCGTGGTCCACATCATGGACGATCCGTCGGTGCTGGCGGCGATCAATCCCTATTACGCAATCCAGTTCCTGCTGACCCATGGCACCGTCGGCCTGGTGACCCTGGGCGCGGTGTTCCTCGCGGTGACCGGCGGCGAGGCGCTGTATGCCGATCTCGGGCATTTCGGCCGCAAGCCGATCCAGTCCGGCTGGCTGTTCTTCGTGCTGCCCTCGCTGCTGCTGAATTATTTCGGGCAGGGCGCGCTGGTGCTGTCCGATCCGGCCGCGATCGAGAACTCGTTCTATCGCATGGTGCCGGAGGTGCTGCTGCTGCCGCTGATCGGGCTCGCCACCGCTGCGACCGTGATCGCGAGCCAGGCCGTGATCACCGGCGCCTATTCGCTGATCAGCCAGGCGGTGCAGCTTGGGCTCTTGCCGCGCTTCGAGGTCCGCTACACCTCGGAGACCCATGCCGGCCAGATCTATCTGCCCCGGGTCAACCGGCTGCTGCTGATCGGCGTGCTGCTGCTGGTGCTGCTGTTCCGCACCTCGAGTGGGCTCGCCTCGGCCTACGGCATCGCCGTCTCCACCACCATGGTCGCCGACGGCATCATGGGCTTCATCGTGATCTGGAAACTGTGGAACTGGCGCGTGGCGTCGGCCGCCGCATTGATCCTGCCGTTCGTGATCGTCGACATGACCTTCTTCAGCGCCAATCTCTTGAAGCTGTTCGAGGGCGCATGGGTGCCGCTGCTGTTCGGCGTCGTGATGGCGACGATGATCTGGACCTGGCGTCGCGGTGCTGCGATCCTGATCGCCAAGACCCGCCGCATCGAGGTGCCGCTGCGTGACCTGATCCACAGCCTGGAGAAGCGGCCGCCGCATATCGTCAAGGGCACCGCGGTGTTCCTGACCAGCGATCCCAGCTTCGTGCCGACCGCGCTCTTACACAATCTCAAGCACAACAAGGTGCTGCACGAGCACAATGTGATCCTGACCATCGAGACCGCACCGACACCGCGCGTCGACCTGTCGGAACGCGTCACCATGGAGAAGGTCAGCGACAAGTTCACCGCGGTGCGGCTGCGCTTCGGCTACATGGAATCGCCGAACGTGCCGAAGGCGCTCGCGGTCGCGCGCAAGCTCGGCTGGCAGTTCGACATCATGTCGACCTCGTTCTTCGTGTCGCGACGGTCGCTGAAGCCGTCCGCCCAGTCCGGGATGCCGCAGTGGCAGGATCACCTGTTCATCGCGATGAGCCGGTCCGCCAACGACGCCACCGACTATTTCCAGATCCCGACCGGCCGGGTGGTTGAAGTGGGTACCCAGGTAACTATTTGATGTGGCAACGGATTCGACAGTTGAAAAGCCGTGATCTATGCGTGATATGCATGGCGGAGGCCTGAATCCGGGCTAACCTATGCATTCCTGCCGGGAGTATAGGCCTGCGACCCGGCATTGTGCAGTGCGGCAGAAGACAGAGGCGCAGCTTCCCATGTCATCCGAGAGTGCGATCACCGCGGCGGAAACGCCCGCGGCAAACGGCCATGGCGAGGCGCATTCAACCGCCACCTTCAAGGCGCTGATGCTCGGCAGCATCGGTGTCGTCTATGGCGACATCGGTACCAGCCCGCTGTATGCGCTGCGCGAAGCCGTCGTCGCGGCTGCCGGCGGCGAGGGCGCCGTGACGGCGCATGCGGTGCTCGGCGTGCTCTCGCTGATCCTGTGGGCGCTGATCGTCGTCGTGACGCTGAAATATGTCGTGATCCTGCTGCGCGCCGACAACAATGGCGAGGGCGGGACGCTGGCGCTGATGGCGCTGGCGCAGCGCGCGGCCACCAAGGGCGCGGCCGCGATCGTGCTGCTCGGCATCATCAGCGGCGCGCTGTTCTATGGCGATGCCGTCATCACCCCGGCGCTCTCCGTGCTGTCCGCGATCGAAGGCATCAAGCTCGTCACCGCCACCTTCGACCCCTACGTCGTCCCGCTCACGGTGGTGATCCTGGTCGTCCTGTTCTCAGTGCAGTCGCGCGGCACCGCGCGCGTCGCGGCCTTCTTCGGCCCGGTGATGTGCGTGTGGTTCGCCGTGATCGCGATCGCGGCGCTGCCGCAGATCGTGCGGCACCCCGAGGTGCTGTACGCGTTCAACCCGATCCTTGCGGTGTCGTTCATGCTGCATCACGGCGTGATCGGCTTCATCACGCTCGGTGCGGTCTTCCTCGCGGTGACCGGCGCGGAGGCGCTCTATGCCGACCTCGGTCACTTCGGCAAACGCCCGATCCAGACCGCGTGGCTGTTCATCGTGCTGCCGTCGCTGGCGTTGAACTATCTCGGGCAGGGCGCGCTTCTGATCGGCGATCCCAAGGGCATCGAGAACCCGTTCTTCCTGATGTTTCCGGACTGGGCGCTGATCCCGATGGTCGCGCTTGCGACCATGGCGACCGTGATCGCGAGCCAGGCCGTCATCACCGGCGCCTACTCGCTGACCCGGCAGGCCATCCAGCTCGGCCTGATGCCGCGGTTCGAAATCCGCCACACGTCGGAGGCGCATTCCGGCCAGATCTACATGCCGCGCATCAACCGGTTGCTGTTCATCGCGGTCATCGTGCTGGTGCTGATGTTCCGCTCGTCGAGCGCGCTGGCGTCGGCCTACGGTATCTCCGTGACCGGCACCATGGTGGTGACGGCGATGATGGGCTTTGTGGTGATCTGGAAGGTCTGGCGCTGGTCGCCGATCGCCGCCGCCGCGCTGGTTGCGCCGTTCCTGTTCCTGGACATCACGTTCCTGGCCGCCAACCTGCTCAAGGTGTTCGAGGGCGGCTGGGTGCCGCTTGCGCTCGGCGGGGCCATGATCGTGGTGATGTACACTTGGCGGCGCGGCAGCCGGCTGTTGTTCGAGAAGTCACGCAAGCTGGAATTCCCGCTCGCCGATCTCGTCGCGATGCTGGAGAAGCGGCCGCCGCAGCGCGTCTCCGGGACAGCGGTGTTCCTGACCAGCGATCCTGTCAGTGCGCCGACCGCGCTGATGCATAGCCTCAAGCACTACAAGGTGCTGCACGAGAAGAACGTCATCCTCACCATCGAGACCGCGCCGACGCCGCGCATCGATCCGTCCGAGCGGGTGCGGATGGAGCAGCTGACCGAGACCTTCTCCAAGGTGACGCTGAAGTTCGGCTTCATGGAGCAGCCGAACGTGCCGAAGACGCTGGCGATCGCCCGCAAGCTCGGCTGGCAGTTCGACATCATGTCGACCTCGTTCTTCCTGTCCCGCCGTGCGCTGAAGCCGGCGGTACACTCGGGCATGCCGAGCTGGCAGGACCATCTGTTCATCGCGCTGAGCCGCTCTTCGAACGATGCCACCGACTATTTCCAGATCCCGACCGGGCGGGTGGTCGAGGTCGGCACGCAAGTCACGATCTAGGGGCCACGATCCAGCGTTTCCGCGCGGCATCTAACCCGTTTCGGGTGCTTGATTTTCTCCGCGCGAGAGGCGACTTTGCGGCCCGGACCGGCGAGCCGCGCGACGCTCGCCCAAGCTGATGTCGGGAGGATATTTCCGTGGCGGACCACAAGGTGGAAGATTTGTTCCCGGACGAGGTGTCGAAGGGCATGGCGGAAGGCCGTTATCTCCTCGTCGACGTCCGCGAGCCCAATGAGGTCGCCGTCGAGGCCTATCCCGATGGCGTCGTGGTGCCGCTGTCGACGTTCGATCCCGCGGCAATTCCCGATCCGCAGGGCAAGCAGGTGGTGTTCGCCTGCCGCTCCGGCAAGCGCTCGGTGACGGCCTCGCTGGCGGCCCAGGCCGCGGGCCTGCCCTACGACAAGCATTTGGCGGGCGGCATCATCGGCTGGAAGGCGGCGGGACTGCCCACCAAGACCGGCGGCTGATCCCTGACATGACCTCCATGAACAAGGTCTTCGCGGACCTTCCCGTCACCATCTTCGAGGCGATGTCGCAGGCGGCGCGCGACAACAACGCCATCAATCTCGGCCAAGGCTTTCCCGACGATCCCGGACCGGAGGACATCCGCCGCGCCGCCGCGGACGCCTCCATCAACGGCTACAACCAGTATCCGTCGATGATGGGCATTCCGGAACTCCGTCAGGCGATCGCATCGCATTACGGCCATTGGCACAGGCTCAAGCTCGATCCGATGACCGAGGTGATGGTCACCTCCGGCGGCACCGAGGCGCTGACCTCCTCGATCCTGTCCGTGGTCGAGCCGGGCGACGAGGTGGTGTGCTTCCAGCCGGTCTATGATTCCTATCTGCCGATCATCCGCCAGGCCGGCGGCATTCCGCGGCTGTTGCGGCTCGAGCCGCCGGAGTGGCGCTTGAACGAGGAGATGCTGCGCAGCGTCTTCAACCACAAGACCAAGGCGGTGCTGTTCAACAATCCGCTCAACCCGGCGGCGGTGGTCTATCCGCGCGAGGACCTCGAACTGCTGGCGCGGTACTGCCAGGAGTTCGACGTGGTCGCGATCTGCGACGAGGTCTGGGAGCACGTCGTGTTCGACGGCCGCGAGCACATCCCGCTGATCACGATCCCGGGCATGCGCGACCGCACCATCAAGGTCGGCAGCGCCGGCAAGATCTTCTCGCTGACCGGATGGAAGATCGGCTTCGTCTGCGCCGCGCCGCCACTGCTGCGCGTCGCTGCCAAAGTGCACCAGTTCCTCACCTTCACGACGGCGCCCAATCTGCAGGCGGCGGTGGCGTACGGCCTCAACAAGCCGGACGATTATTTCTTCGACATGCGCAAGGACATGGCGCGCAGCCGCGACCGCCTCACCAAGGGGCTCGAGAGCATCGGCTTTCCGGTGCTGAAGTCGCAGGGGACTTACTTCCTGACCGTCGATCTGTCGCCGCTTGGTCTGAATGAGACCGACGCGGAGTTCTGCTGGCGAATTGTGCAGGATTACAAGGTTGCGGCTATTCCAGTGTCGGCGTTTTACGAGCAGGATGCGGTGACGTCGGTGGTGCGTTTCTGTTTCGCCAAGAAGGACTCGACGCTCGACACCGCGCTGGAGCGGCTGTCCGACGCCGTGCATCGTCGCAAGAGGTAGACCAGAATGCAGAAGCAGAGCCGTCGTCTCGTCAGCTTTGTCGGTGCGATCGCCACGGTTCTGTTGTTTGCTGCCTCCGCCAGCGCGGAGGAGCGCACGGTCAACTTCTACAACTGGTCGAACTACATGGCGCCGGGAGTCCTCGAGGACTTCACCAAGGAAACCGGCATCAAGGTCGTCTACGACACGTTCGACGCCAACGAGACGCTGGAAACGCGGCTGCTTGCCGGCAAGTCGGGCTACGACGTCGTGGTGCCGACCGGCTATTTCCTGCAACGTCAGATCACCGCGAAGGTGTTCCTCAAGCTCGACAAGTCGAAGCTGCCGAACCTCGCCAATGCGTGGCCGGTGGTGAACGGTCAGCTCGCGACCTACGACCCCGGCAACAATTACGGCGCCAACTACATGTGGGGCACCACCGGCGTCGGCTACAACGTCAAGATGGCGGAGAAGATTCTCGGGCCCGACGCCAGGATCGACAGCTGGGACATGGTGTTCAAGCCGGAGAACCTCGCCAAGTTCAAGGATTGCGGCATCCACATGCTGGATTCCGCCGACGACATCCTGCCGGCGGCGCTGAGCTATCTCGGCCTGGACCCGAACTCGACCAAGCAGGCTGACCTCGAGAAGGCCGCCGATCTCGTCATCAAGATCCGGCCCTATGTGCGCAAATTCCATTCATCCGAATATCTCAGCGCGCTGGCCTCGGGTGAGATCTGCTTCGTGGTCGGGTGGTCGGGCGACATCATGCAGGCGCGCAGCCGCGCGGCGGAAGCCAAGTCCGGCGTCGAGATCGGCTACACGATCCCGAAGGAGGGCGCGCAGATGTTCTTCGACAATCTCGCGATTCCGGCGGACGCGAAGAACGTCGCGGAAGCCTACGAGCTGATCAACTACCTCTACCGTCCTGACGTTGCAGCGAAGAACTCGAACTTCCTGTCCTATGCCAACGGCAATCTGGCGAGCCAGAAGCTGATCGATTCGAAGATCTTCAACGACAAGAACATCTATCCCGACGAGGCGATGCAGAAGAAGCTGTTCGTGATCACGGCGCGCGATCCGGCGACGCAGCGGATCATCAACCGGCTGTGGACGCGGGTGAAGACCGGGAAGTGACATTCTCGTCGCAGTAGCGTGCCGTCATTGCGAGGAGCGTCAGCGACGAAGCAATCCATAGTTCCGCAAGTGGCGAGATGGATTGCTTCGCTTCGCTCGCTTGACGAATGACAGTCTCCGCCTACCGCCAGCGCCGGTGTAGCCAGAGCCACTGATCCGGATATTCGCGGACCCAGCCCTCGACGATGTCGGTGATCGCCTGCATCGTGCCCTGGATATCGATCTGGCCAGATGCGTCGAACGCCGGCTTCACTTCCTCGGTGACCTCGCCGCGGAAGCGGCCGTCGGGCAGGCGGATGATCCGGGTACCGTGGATCGGGCAGTCGATCTGCCGGCGCAGGCGCGCCAGCAGCGGGTTCGCGGTGGTCTTGCGGCCGAAGAAGGTGACCGGAACGCCGTTGGTCAAATACTGGT
This sequence comes from Bradyrhizobium altum, assembly GCF_020889705.1. Lineage (GTDB taxonomy): Bacteria > Pseudomonadota > Alphaproteobacteria > Rhizobiales > Xanthobacteraceae > Bradyrhizobium > Bradyrhizobium altum. The sequence goes on from NZ_JACMYP010000113.1 coordinate 9,588, forward strand.
CGACCAGCATCGCGACGTGCTGACCGTTCTTCAGCGCCTGCGCCAGCTTGAGGGGCGCGTCGCGGCCGGCCGGGACCAGCGTGCCCAGATTGACTGCGCGGATGCGTTCGATGGCGCGGTCGGCAGCTTCGATGTTCGGCCGCCGGAACAGAATCGTAGCATCGAGCCCATGTGCCGCCGCGGCAATCGGAGAGAGCTCCCAATTGCCGAGATGTGCGGCAAAGAACAGGGCCGGCTTGCCGTCGTCACGCAACTGGTCGAACAGCTGCTTGCTGCGCGCCGAGAATTCGACGCGGCCCGGCCTGTCGGGATTCCGGGGATCGTGGTCCCAGATGCGGTCGATGTGCGCGAATTCGGCGCCGATGCGTCCGAGGTTGTGCCAGACGCCGGTCAGGATCTCTTCGATCTCCTGCGGTGACTTTTCCGGGAAGGCCGCCGTGAGGTTCTCGCGGCCGATGCGGTCCTCGCGCAGCCGGCGGCCGATGAAATGCGCGGCGCGGCCGAAGAACCGTGCGGTCTTCTCCGGATCGAAATAGCGCGTGGTGCGCAGCAGGCCGATGGTCAGCCCGCCGATCGCCGCATCGGTCACAGGCTTTGCGGCATCACGTAGATGCGCGCGGGCGCGAAGGAGCAGGCGTTTCATCTGATGAGGCGAGGGCGCTAGGCCGGCTCGCGCGTCAGGATCAGCGAAGCGTTCTGCCCGCCGAACCCGAACGAGTTCGACATCACGGCGGTCACCTTGGCGTCGCGCGCCTTGTTGCCGACCACATCGAACGGGATCGCGGGATCGGGCACCTCGTAGTTGATGGTCGGCGGAATCCGCTGATGCTCGAGCGTGAGCAGCGAAAAGATCGCCTCGACCGCACCAGCTGCCGAGATGGTGTGGCCGACCATCGATTTGTTCGACGACACCGGAATGTTTTTGGTGTGTTCGCCGAACACCGCCGCGGTCGCAAGATATTCCATCTTGTCGTTTTCCGGCGTCGAGGTGCCGTGCGCGTTGATGTGGTCGATTTGCTCGGGCTCCATGCCCGCGTCAGCAAGTGTCTTGCGCACGCAGCCGATCGCCGGCTTACCGTCCGGGGCAGAGCGGGTGCGGTGGAAGGAGTCGGTGAGCTCGCCGCAGCCGGCGACGACGCCCAGGATGCGCGCGCCGCGCGCCATCGCAGCGTCGAAGCTCTCGAGCACCAGTGCGCCGGCGCCTTCGGCCATCACGAAGCCGTCGCGGTTCTTCGAGAACGGCTTCGAGGCGCCCTGGGGCGGATCGTTCTGGGTGGAGAGAGCCGAGAGCAGCGAGAAGCGCACCAGGGCTTCGGGATTGACCGAGCCGTCGGTCGCGACGCACAGCGTTGCATCGGTTTCGCCGCGGCGGATCGCCTCGACGCCGAGCTGGATCGCGGTTGCGCCGGACGCGCAAGCCGTCGAGAGCGAAATCGGCGACCCCTTGGTGCCGAAGGTCTCGGCGAGGTTGAGCGCGACCGAACCGAAAGTGAAGCGCCGGTGGAAGTGGGCGAACTTGCCGCCGCTGCAGGTCGCCAGATAGTCGATGATGCCAAAGTCCTTGGTCGGGACCTCGCGGGCCACTTCGAGCCGCTGCGGCCACTCGGTCTCGATCGGCGCGACCGCCAGAAACAGCGGGCCGGGGAAGTCGCCCTTGCTGCCGATGCCGGACTGCTCCAGCGCTTCTTCGGTCGCGATCTCCGCCAGTCGCTGCGACAGGCTGGTCGAGGAGAACGGGTCGACGGTGACGAAATCGACGGCGCCGGCCATCGTCGTCTTTAGGCTGTCGAGCGGGAAGCGCGTCACGGTCTTGATGCCGGACTCGCCCGCGCTGAGGCGCTTCCAATTGTCGGTCTTGCCGCCGCCGAGCGACGTCACGATTCCCATGCCGGTCACGACGACGATCGGTCGGCCGAATTTATCGCGTGGTGCTGTCATGGTGTCCCCGTCGGTGCTTGCGCCGAATTACTTGACGGCCTCGACCAGTGCCATGCCTTCGCCCTGCCAGTGGCCGACCCCCAACACGACAATCTGGGTTGGCGCTTCGGTCTTTTCAACCTCCAGCCCGGTCGGGTCGTTGGCCGGATAGAGCGCGCCGCGGGAAATCGACAACGCGGCCAGCGCGAGCCCGAGCGGGAACTGCGCCTCCATGGTGTGCCCAAAGGTCGTTCCGGTGGCGCGCACGGCAAGGCCGGGATGCTGCCCGAGGAATTCGCGCTCCTCGGCGGTCGCAGGCTCGGCGCCGGTCGCGCCCGTGATCAGCATCGCGTTGTCGTTGCTGACCCCGAGCTGCGGCCACATCGCCTGCAGCGACTTCGTCACTGCGCCGGGCTGCTTGCGCTTGGCAAGATCGGCGACCACCTTGGTCAGCTTGGCGTACGGTTTGGCGCCGCGCGCCTCGGCGTGCTCGCGCGATTCCATCACCAGAAATACGCCGGCAGAGCCGATGGCGAAGCCCGGGTTGTTTCGGCGGGCCCAGACCGAGGCGTATTGATCCTTGAGGGCGAAGTCGCCGAACGAATAGAGCATCAAGAGGTCGCCGCGATCGCCATTATGGGCCGCGCCGACCAGCGCGATGTCGCTCTGTCCGGCCCCGATGCGTGCGACGGCGATCCGCGCAGCGTCGATGCTCGAGGCTTCCTCGCCCATGAAGGTGCGCGACGTCCCGCATACGCCGTGAACGATCGCGATGTTGCCGGCAAGCAGGTTGGAGAGCTGCGCCAGGAACAGCGTCGGGCGCAGCTCGTTCATCAGCTTTTCGTTGAGGGCGGCAGGCGGCAGCTTGCCCTGCGCATCGGCATTCATGATCGCCAGGTCGACATTGAGGTCACGCTCGCCGCCACCGGCTGCGATGATCATGTCCATCCGCGACAGGATTTCCTGATTGCCTTTGACGCCGGCGGAATCAAGCGCCAGCCCGGCGGCGTAGGTGCCGATCCGCTGCCACGTCTCCATCTGACGCTGATCGCCCTTCTTCGGGATCTGCGCGTCGAAGCTGACGGGGGCGATCGGATGGATCACGTACGGCGCGAGACGCTTCTCGTCGGCATTGACGCGCTTGGCGCCGAGCGCCTCCCAATGCGCATCCAGCCCCTCGCCGAGCGAGGAGAGCAGGCCGACGCCGGTGATCCAGACTTCCTTCTCAGCCATGACTCATTGCCTGCAGCGGAAACCCGATCTTGTTGGCGAGCGCATCCATGTGCACACGCAAGTCCGGGCTGGGGAAGGGGATATGACGGAAGGTCAGCTCGGCATTGCACTTGAGCTCCTTGCCGACGCGGACCTTCGCCGAGGTCACGGTGAAGCCTGAACCTTCGTGTTCGATCTTGGCTTCGATCGTCAGTGTCGAGCCGGGGCTGACGAAGCCACGCATCTTGGCTTCCTTGACCATGGCGAGGAAAGGCATGCGCTCGAACTTGGTCAGACCGAGGATCAGCCAGCCCGAGCTCTGGGCCATTGCTTCGGTGAGCAACACGCCGGGCATGATCGGGTAGCCCGGGAAGTGCCCCGTGAACACAGAGTGGCTGTCCGGCGGGACATCCGCCTCGACGACAATCGTCTTTGCGTCGAGGTTGAGGTCGACAATCCGATCGATCAGCTGAAAAGTTTCAAGCTGCATGATGGGCGATTACGAGGCTGAGCCCGTGCCCGCGTTTTTGGCCGCAACCAGCTCGTCGATGCGGTCGGCGAGATTCTGCAACACGAAGTACTGCTCCGTCGTGGCCTTGCCGTCGTTGACCTCCTGGGTCCACTTCTCAAGCGGCATCTTGATCCCGAAGGCCTTGTCGATGGCAAAGGCGATGTCGAGGAAGTCGAGGCTGTCGATTCCCAGATCGTCGATCGCGTGGCTCTCCGGCTTGATCGTATCGCGCGGGATGTCGCAGGTCTCCGCGATAATGTTGGCGATCTGCTCGAATGTGGAGGACATCATTAAGCCTTTGATATATTGAAGGTAATTCCGGGTCGGCTCGGAGGAGGCGGGCGCGGTGCCCCGGATTGCCTGATTGCTGCTGCCGGAGTCGTGTGCCCGTATATCGGAGCAGGGCCGTTAGTTCAATGGAGCTTGGCCGGCCCGGCGAGGACGGTTTTTGGGTACGGTTCCGGCCTGCCTAAGTGCGTGGCATCACCGTAATCTTCGCGCAATCCCGGCGTCCCATCAGCACGCAATCCTGGGTCTTGCGCAAATCGGCGATGCTCATGGCGAGCCAGATACCAATCGCGGTGAGCGCCACGGTGAAGGCGAAGGCGGCGATGTTGGCGAGCATGCGCTGGCGGAAATCGTCCGGCTCCTCGCGCGGCTTCTCATAGCGGGAGAGGTCGTTGGCGACGGAAACAGGAGCGACGGAAGTCGGGCGGGTCGATCGGACCGGCTCCTCGCGCTTGCCGGGCGGCTGCGCCGAGGTACGCGGCCGGAATTTCAGCACCACGTGCTCGTCATCCGAGGAAATTGGCCGCTGCGTCTTCACTGTTGTCAGTCCGGTCGCGTCGCCGCTAATGTTTAGCATGTTCGCTGCGCTTCACACCTAAAATCTTGATGCGCGCAGAGGTGGTATTTATCCTTCGATGGTCTCGTGGAACCGACTGTAGTCGATCCGCAGACGGCCGTCGTCGGTCGCCTGCAGGATCTCGGCATAGCGATGGCCGAAGCGGACGTCGGAATGTTCGTACGATTTTCGCGCATGCACGGTTTGCGCTGCAACGTCGTCATAGCCTGACACGAAGAGGCCGAGCCCGGCATTGACGGCTTCCAGCTCCGCGGCGTCGAGGCCGTAGAGCGGGATGTCCTGGTCGATCACATGAAACAGGGTCCAGCTTAGCGCGAGCGCCGGGCCTTCACTGCGCAGGAGCGGCAGTTCGTAGAACCGGCGGTATGGCATGCCTTCCTTGCTGACGCCGTTCTTGAACAGCCACAGCCGCGCGGTGGCATTGGCGATGATGTTGTGCCGCTCGTTGGCCAGGCGGATCATCAACGTGAGCTGGCCCTCATGGTCCGAGATCACGGGATTGTCGGCGAACAGCAGGCGCGCGCTCGGCCGCGAGAAGCGGGCGAAGATCAGCCCGGTCATCAGCGACATCGAGAAGATGCCGGTGAAGAGTTCGATGGTGGCGATGAAGTGCCCGTAATGCGTCTGCGGGTGCATGTCGCCATAGCCCGCGGTCGAAAGTGTCTCGATGCTGAAATAGAGGTAGTCGATGTATTGGCCGTCAGGCACGTTGGCGATCGGATGATCGCCAAGCCAATACATCAAGGCGAAGACGGCGTTGAAGGTGATGAACACCAATGCTGCACCGCCAATAAAGGCGGGCCAGGATGCCGTCATGCAGCGATGGCTGATGTCTGCCCAGAAACTGAGCTCCAACCCTTCGGTCACGACCTCGCGGTTGCCGAAACGGATCGTGCGCGCCTTCACGCGTTCGCTTGCTCTCAGTGCCATCCCGCCGAACCGGCTCTTCCGCCTGCCTGTGACATCATGTCATAATGGAACCCATTCCGGAGTGCCGGTCAAACGGGAGTACAAAGCATGGCCCATACGCGCGAGCCCTACGTCAAACCGGTCCCGATCATGTCGCTGCGACCGACCCAGATGACGGTCGGCATGCACGAGGTGAAGGAGAAGCGGAAGCGCTGGCGCGAGCATGCTTCAAGCAAGAAGCGCGCGGAGCTGTTGGGCAAGCACATGATCCCGGTGGTCCATGGACCGGACGATCGCTACTACGTGGTCGACCATCATCACATGGCGCGGGCGCTGCACGAGGAGGGCGTCAAGGACATCCTGGTCACCGTGATCGGCGATCTCACGATGGTCGAACGTGACGTGTTCTGGGGCGTGATGGACAACAAGCGCTGGGTCTATCCCTATAATGCAAAGGGCGAGCGCTGCCATTTCAGGGACATTCCGAGATCGATCAAGGATCTCAAGGACGATCCGTTCCGCAGTCTCGCCGGCGAGATGCGCCGGGCCGGCGGCTTTGCCAAGGACACGACGCCGTTCAGCGAATTCCTGTGGGCCGACTTCCTGCGCCGCCACATCCCGCGCAAGACCGTGGAGAACAATTTCGCCAAGGCGCTGGAGAAGGGCTTGGCGCTGGGCCGCGGCAAGGACGCGGTCTATCTGCCCGGCTGGTGCGGGCCAGCATCTGACGACTGACCGGGCACGGCCTCCGGTCTGTGCGGGTCCTCCTTACCGCCGAGCGCGTGGTGCAGCCAGCGCTCGGTCCGCTTGCCGAAGGTCAGCAGCAGGAATGCCAGCACGAGCGCGGTGATGACGATCGGCCAGTGTCCGGCGCCGCAGACGATCCCGACGCAGGCGGCGAAGAACGCGCAAGCCGCGCTGGTCAGCCCGCGGACCTGAAAGCGGTCGCCCTGGCGAACGATCACGCCGGCGCCGAGAAAACCGATGCCGGTCAGCACGCCCTGGATCACGCGGCTCACGGCATCGGTGAACTGTCCGGGCCCAACCGCCTGCAAGGCCAGCAGCACCACCGCGGCCGTCGAGAGGCTGACGAGGCCCAGCGTCTTCAGCCCGATCGGCTTGCCGCGCAGGTCGCGGTCGAGCCCGATCGCGCTGCCGGCAAGAGTGGCTGCGCCGAGACGCAGGATGATCTCGCTCCAGTCTACCAAGGCGTCCTCTATTTCGGCTGCCGGCCGAGCATGTAGAACTCGGCGTTCGGCCGCATGCCGGTGACGTTCGCAAGCCGGTTCGAAAGCGCGAAGAAGGCCGCGACCGCGGCGATGTCCCAGACGTCGTCGTCGCTGAAGCCGTGGGCGGCGAGCGCCGCAAAGTCCGCCTCCGAGACTTCCTCGGCCGCGCGGCTGACCTTCATGGCGAAGTCGAGCATCGCGCGCTGCCGCGGCGTGATGTCGGCCTTGCGGTAGTTGATCGCGATCTGGTCGGCGATCTCAGGGTTCTTGGCGCGGATGCGCAGGATCGCGCCATGGGCGATCACGCAATACTGGCACTCGTTGGCGGCGCTGGTCGCCACCACGATCATCTCGCGTTCGGCCTTGGAGAGGCCGGAGTCCTTTTCCATCAGCGCGTCGTGATAGGCAAAGAACGCGCGAAACTCGTCGGGGCGGTAGGCCAGAGTGAGGAATACGTTCGGCACGAAGCCGGACTTCTCCTGCACCGCCAGGATGCGGTTGCGGATATCCTCGGGGAGCTTGTCGAGAGCGGGCGTCGGAAAGCGTTTTGCGGTCGGCTGCGTCATGAGATGGTTCCGGCGTGCCGCGGGGACGCGGCGTCACGCGAAACCATAGTGGATGACGGCTTGGGCGCAAGGCGCATCGGCGCCCTGCCAGAATGACGTCAGCGCAGCGGCTTCTTCAGGAGCGAGAAGCGGTCCGGATCGAGGCCCAGTGACGGCTGCAGCATCGGCGCCTCGGCGGGCGCTACCGTGCGCGGCGGTGCGGGAGGGTTGAAGTTGGCGTCGCTCTGCGTGTCGCGATGCGAGGTGGCGCCGCGCCAGCGCTCCAGCACGGCGCTGACGAAATGCATGTCATGGCCGGCGGTGACCGACGGCACCGTTGCGATGGTGGCTTCGCCGCGCGGCAGCTGGTGCGGCGGCACCTCCTTGAAGCGCAGTCGGGTCGGCAGCGCCACGCCTTCGCCGAACGCCAGCACTTCGCGGGTGCCGAGCGACGGCACGAACGACAGCAAATTGGCGGCGGCATCCGACACTGCGGAGCGCAGCAGCGCCTGGTCGCGGTCGTTGGCGAGGCGCATCGTGAACAGCGTGTTGCACTGGGAGATGATGGTCGCGTCGAGCTCGGCCGGACGCTGGGTGATCAGGCCGAGATAGACGCCGTATTTGCGCCCTTCCTTGGCGATGCGCGACACCGCCTTGCGGGTCGGCCCGAAGCCGATGTTGCGGTCCGCGGAGGCGTAGCGGTGCGCTTCCTCGCAGACGAACAGCATCGGCGAGACGCCGTCGCTCCACAGCCCGAAATCGAACGCCATGCGGCACAGCACCGACACCACGGAATCAACGACTTCGGCCGGGAAGCCCGCGAGCTGCATGATGGTCATCGGCTTGCCGTTGGCGGGCAGGCGGAACAGATGGCTGATCACCTCGGCCATGGTATCGCCGCCGACATTGGCATTGTCGAACATGAAGGCGTAGCGCGGATCGTTGCGGACCGCGTCGATGCGCGAGATCAGCTTGTGATAGATGATGCGCGAGGAGCGGTTCTCGAGCTTGCCCATGCGCTCGTCGATCAGCGAGATCAGGTCGACGAGGCGGTAGGGCACCGGCGTATCGATGGTGTAGCCGACCTGCTTGGGGTCGACCCGCTTCAGCCCGAGACCGACCCGGTCGGAGTTCTGGTACTGGGTGTAGATGCCCTTCGCCATCGGTATCACTTCGGCGAGGATCTCGAGCTCTTCGGGCACGCCAGGCCGGCCGCCGAACAGCACGTCGACGATCTCTTCGAAGTTGAACAGCCAGAACGGCAGCTTCAGGTTTCGCGGGTTGAGCACCTGCGCGCGCTCGCCGAAGCAGCGGCCGTATTCGTTGTGCACGTCGAGCAGGAAGATGCGCAGGTTCGGCCGCGACTTCAGGATCTCGTTGAGCAGCAGCGACACGCCGGTGGATTTGCCGACGCCGGTCGAGCCGAGCACCGCGAAGTGCTTGGACAGCATTTCCTCGACGTCGACATAGGCGATAACCGAACGGTCCTGCTGCAGCGTGCCGACATTGATCTGGTCCGAGCCGCTCGGCGCATAGACCGTGCGCAGCTCCTGGTTGGTGATCAGATCGGTGCTGTCGCCGATGGTCGGATAGTGGGTGACACCGCGCTGGAATTTCGGGCGGTCGCCGCCGAGGATTTCGCCGAGCAGGTCGACCGAGGCGGTCGCCATGTATTCGTCGGACGCCGCCAGGTTCTCGCACGACACTTCGGTGATCATGGCGACGATGACCGAGCTCGCGCAGCGGATACTGACGAACCGGCCAACGGTCGCGCGCATTTCTGAAAGCTGTATCTGGCCGCCCGTCAGCAGCCCAACCCGGGCCTGCGAGCCGCGCACAGAGATCACACGTCCAAAGGATGTCACAGTTCCAGCCTGGCTCGTTCGCAAAATCTAAATGTCCGGACCAATATGCGCGCCCGGGTTTGGAAAAACCGTTAAATCGCCGAGGTTGCGCATCGGCTAAATCTACACCTTCCCGGTGACGATTTGTTTCTATCGTGCAGCGAGATTGCGCTCGGTCGCGCCCATCGGCGGCGAAATCGTCGCTTTCCGGCACAGCCGGGTTTGTTTCGCGGTTTTTCCGTTAAGGCGGGATTCACCATCTTCGAGGAGTGCATCGGCAGCTCCGTAGGCTTACGGAGGTTTCGGCGCGATGTGTTACGCCCTGTCTCCAGGTATCGTGTAACCGATTGCTAACTGCGAGTTGTAACGACCTTTCCATCAGTGCTGCGTAACGATGCCGCGCCCGGGAGAGATCAGCGTGCGCATCGAACACCGCAATTCATCGTCAGGAAATGCCGACGCCGGCTCGACCAAGGGGCTGGCGTTCTGTGCCGGCCTGCTCGCCGGCAGCCTGTTCGGAAGCGTGACCGCGCAGTGGAGCGAGCGCGAAGGCTTGTTGATGGCGGCCTTCGCCATCATGGCCGTGATCGTCTTCCTGTTGCTGAAGCGGCATGAAATCTCCGACGCGCGGCTCGCCACCGAACGCCGCAATCTCATGACCGCCGTGGACAACATTCCGCAGGGGCTCGTGCTCTACGATGCGTCGGCGCGCATCATCATCTGCAATCGTCCCTACATCGAGATGTTCGGGCTCTCGCCCGATGTGGCGAAGCCCGGCTGCACCATGCAGCGGCTGATCGCGCACCGGCAGGAGACCGGCTCGTTCGATGGCGACGTCGACGAATTCTGCGATGCTATTATCCGCAATGTGAAGCTCGGCCGCGGGACGCGTCAGCTGACCGAGGCGCCGGGCGGGCGCGCGATCGAGATCGTCAACAAGCCGCTCCCGGAGGGCGGATGGGTGGCGACCATCGAGGACATCACCGAGCGGACGCGCACCGAGAACAAGATCGCGCATATGGCGCACTATGATGCGCTCACCGATCTGCCCAACCGCCTGCTGTTCCGTCAGCGCCTCGAGCAGGCCCTGAAGACGATCGGACCCGACGAACAGATCGCGGTCATGTATATCGACATCGACGAGTTCAAGAGCGTCAACGACGCGCTCGGCCACCAGATCGGCGACGAGCTGCTGAGGGCCATCGCCGAACGCCTGCGCTCCTGCGTCGGGGGGACGGATGTGGCAGCGCGGCTTGGCGGCGACGAGTTTGCCGTGATCCAGACCGCGGTCCGCGATCAGACCGAGACCATGCAGCTGCTGGCCGCGATCTATCAGACCATCCGCCAGCCGATCGATTGCAGCGGGCACCTGATCACGACCGACGCCAGCATCGGCATCGCGGTCGCGCCCGCCGACGGGCTCGACCTCGATCAATTGCTGCGCAACGCGGACCTCGCGCTCTATGGCGCGAAGAGCGATGGCCGCCGCACCTACCGGTTCTTCGAAGCCGGCATGGATGCGCGCGCCAAGGCGCGGCGCAGCCTCGAACTGGAATTGCGCCAGGCCATCGCCGACGGCAGCTTCGAGCTGCACTATCAGCCGCTGCTCCATCTCGAGGACGGCCGGGTCAGCTGCTGCGAGGCGCTGGTGCGCTGGCGGCATCCCGAACGCGGCACCATCTCGCCGGCAGATTTCATCCCGGTCGCCGAGGATACCGGCCTGATCAACGATCTCGGGCACTGGGTGCTCAACACCGCGTGCCGGGAAGCCGTGAACTGGCCGGATCACATCAACGTCGCGGTCAACGTGTCCCCGATCCAGTTCAAGAGCCAGACGCTGGCGCTGAACGTCGCCGCCGCGCTCGCGGCGTCGGGGCTCGCGCCTTCGCGGCTCGAGCTCGAGATCACCGAAGCCGTGCTGATCCGTGACGACGAGGCCGCGCTCGATATCCTACATCAGTTGCGCGAGCTCGGCGTCCGGATCGCGCTCGACGATTTCGGCACCGGCTATTCGTCGCTGAGCTACCTGCAGCGCTTCCCGTTCGACAAGATCAAGATCGATCGCGCCTTCATCAAGGATCTCGCGGGGACCGGCGCGTCGTCCACCATCGTCCAGGCCGTCGTGAACATTGCTGCCGCAAGCGACATGACCACGACCGCCGAAGGCGTCGAGACCGAGCAGCAGCGCAACCTGCTCCGCACCCTCGGCTGCACCGAGATGCAGGGCTTTCTGTTCAGCCGGCCGGTGCCGGATGTAGAAATCCGCAAACTGCTGTCGTTGCATCGCGAGAGGGCCGTCTCGGTCGCCTGACCGCCGGCCCCGGCCGCTTTCAATATGTGATTTCAGCCACGGAATGCCGCGCGAGCGCCGGCCATCTTGTTGATACGCAACAAGAGGGCTCCGCCATGTACATTCTCGTGAATGCGCTCCTCGTTCTGGCAATCGCGTTCTTCTTCTTCCTGCCGATGACCGATCGTCGCACCGCGCGGATGAAGCTTTGCATGGTGTGCGCGCTCGCCGTTGCGCTGACGGTGTCGGCGACCCTATCCCGGCCGCACGGTCCGGCACCGGTGATGGTGTCGAAGGGCTAGGCGCGGATGCTGGCCTCGACGGCTGCCGCAATTTCCGGGATCAACATTTTGTTGACGGGACCTAATCCTTTGTACACTAGTACAAATCGACGCACCGAAGCTCGCGCGCCAGAGCGGCAAGCCGTCGATCGGGCGTCGTCGTCGTGGAAGGAGACCGCCCCATGCAGTCGGAACCGATCTTCGATCTCGCGCATCTCGGGCACATGGAGCTGCTGACGCCGAAGCCCGACGAGAGCCTTAAGTTCTTCGTCGACGTCATGGGCATGACCGTCAGCGGCCGGAAGGGCGAGTCGGTCTATCTGCGCGGCTGGGACGATTACGAGCGTTACTCGCTGAAGCTGACCGCGTCGAAGACCTCCGGCATGGAGCACATGGCGCTGCGGGCCCGTAGTCCACAGGCGCTCGAACGCCGCGTCGCCGCGCTGAAAGGCTCGGGCTTCGACATCGGCTGGATCGAGGGCGACATGGGGCAGGGGCCGGCATTCCGCTGCCGCGATCCCGACGGCCACGTCATCGAGCTCTATTACGAGACCGAATGGTACGATGCGCCGGCCGAGCTGAAGCCTGCGTTGAAGAACCAGGCGCAGCGCTTTCCGGCGCGCGGCGTCAATGTCCGCCGGCTCGACCATCTCAACTGTCTCGCGGTCGACATCAAGGCCAACCGCCTGTTCTTCGAGACCTACCTGGGGTGCCGCACCACCGAGCAGATCGTGCTCAACGACGGCACCGAAGCGGCGATGTGGATGACGATGTCGAACAAGAGCTACGACTTCGCTTATACCCGCGACCATTACGGTAAGATGGGCCGCTTCCATCACGTCACCTACGCGCTCGACAGCCGCGAGGAGATCCTGCGCGCGGCGGATATTTTTCTCGAGCACGGCGTACATATCGAAACCGGACCGCACAAGCATGCGATCCAGCAGACGTTCTTTCTCTATGTCTACGAGCCCGGCGGCAATCGCGTCGAGGTCGCCAATGCGGGAGCCCGCCTGATCCTCGCGCCGGACTGGAAGCCGATCGTGTGGACTGAGGAGGAGCGCAAGAAGGGCCAGGCCTGGGGGTTGAAGACGATCGAGTCGTTTCACACCCACGGCACGCCGCCGGTGATCGACTAGATGCTCGACCGCCGTAAGCAAACTGACCTCGCGCGTCGATACGTCGCCTCGAACACGCGCGGTCGGACGACAATATGGATGCTAGCCGACATGATTCGCTTTGAGAGGGCAGACGCTGCGTCGCGCGCGGCGCGTGAACACTGAGAACAGGCACAATGGCTGGCAGGACGCCCAAGACGTCGGCGAAGAGCGCAAGGAAGGGAGCTGCGAAGCGCGGGGCTGCAAAGCCGCGCCTGCTTGCAGGCGGCAATCCGCAGATCGCAAAGGCGTATGGTAACGCTCCGGTGCAAGCCTTTATCGCGGCGATGCCGGGGTGGAAGCGCGACGTCGGACGCAGGCTTGACACGCTCATCGTGCGTACCATCCCCGGCGTGCACAAGGCGGTGAAATGGAACTCGCCGCTCTACGGCATCGAAGGCGATGGCTGGTTCCTCGGCATCCATGTCTTCACGCGCTATGTCAAAGTGGCGTTCTTTCGCGGCGCATCGCTGCATCCGGTGCCGCCGGGCGAGTCCAAGCAGCAGCACACGCGTTATCTCGATATTCATGAGAACGACGAGCTCGACGAAGCCCAGTTCACCGCCTGGGTGAAGCAAGCCAGTCAACTGCCCGGCGAACGGATGTGAGTGGCCACGCAGGTCAGGACCGGCGGGCAATGGCCACGACGCGCCGTCGATGCAGCTCTGCGCGCGCGAGTGTTGCCTCGCTTCGGGCGTTTGGTGTTAGGCTGCACTGAAGCACGATGAATCGTCATCGTGCTTCGGGTTGTTGTCCTGGCATGACCCTTTCGGAAAACCGCTTCGCACTTTTCCGGATCATGCTCTGGTAACGTCAGAGGAAAACGTCGATGAGCAAACACACGACGGACAAGCGCGTGCGAGAGGCGTCTCGCAGGCGATTCCTTCAGGCGGGCGCAGCACTGGCCGGTGGCTCCGCGATCGCGGGAGTTGCCGGTTCTACCGCGCTTGCCGAACAGGGGAATAATCTTCCGCCCAACGTGCCGGAATGGATGAAAGCGCCCGGCGATCCGATGGGAAGCCAGCCCTATGGCACGCCATCGGTTCACGAGAAGGGCGTGGTCAAGAACATCTCGAAGACGCTACCGCAATATATCTCCGCGTCGGGCCGCACGCCGTTGCAGGAGCTCGACGGCATCATCACGCCGAACGGGCTGTTCTACGAACGTCACCATGGCGGCGTGCCGACCATCGATCCGGCCGAGCACCGGCTGATGCTGCACGGCATGGTCGATCGCCCGCTGGTGTTCACGATGGAGGACATCCGCCGCTTTCCGTCGCAGTCGCGCATCCACTTCCTCGAGTGCTCCGGCAATCCGGTCTACACCAAGCCCTACGGCAAGACGGCTTCCGACCTCGTCGGCCTGCTGAGCTGCGCGGAATGGACCGGCGTGCCGTTGAAGACCGTGCTCGACGAAGCAGGCCTGCAGGCGGGCGCCAAATGGATCGTCGCCGAAGGCGCCGATGCCGCCGCGTTGACGCGCTCGATCCCGATCGAGAAATGCCTCGACGACGCCATGCTGGTCTACAGCCAGAACGGCGAGCGGCTGCGTCCGCAGCAGGGCTATCCGCTGCGTCTGTTGCTGCCGGGCTTCGAGGGCAACATGAACGTGAAGTGGCTGCGCCGGCTCAAGGTGGTCGCCGAGCCGGCCTATTCGCGCGAGGAGACCTCGAAATACACCGACCCGATGCCGGACGGCACGTCGCGCGAATTCACCTTCTACATGGAGGCCAAGTCGATCATCACGCGGCCGTCCGGCGGACAGAAGCTGGCCACGCACGGCTTTCACGAGATCACCGGGATAGCCTGGAGCGGGCACGGCAAGGTTAAGAGCGTCGAGATCTCGCTCGACGAAGGCAAGAGCTGGCAACAGGCGGAGCTGCAGGAGCCGGTGCTGACACGCGCGCTCACGCGCTTCCGCTTGCCCTGGCACTGGGACGGCACCCCCGCAGTGATCCAGAGCCGCGCCATCGACGAGACCGGCTACGTGCAACCGACGCTGGCGGAATTGGTGGCGGTACGCGGTTTCAACTCCTTCTATCACAACAACGCGATCTGGCCCTGGCGCATCGATGCGAATGGCGAGGTGACCAATGGCCAGGCGTAGTCTGAACACCGTTGCGCTGGTGAGTGCGATCGCGATGCTCGGTGTCGCTGTTCGTGCCGAGGAGCGCTATGGCATCGGCCGCGAGGCGACGCCGGCGGAGGTCGCCGGCTGGAACATCGATATCGGCCGCGACGGCGCGGGGTTGCCGCCGGGCAGCGGCAGCGTCGAGCGCGGCCGCATCGTGTTCAGCGAGCAATGCGTGGCGTGCCATGGCGACAGCGGGCAGGGCGGCGTCGGTGACCGCCTGGTCGGCGGACAGGGCACGCTAGCGAGCCCAAAGCCGATCCGCACCGTCGGCAGCTACTGGCCCTATGCCTCGACCTTGTTCGACTATATCCGCCGCGCGATGCCGCAGAACGCGCCACAGTCGCTGAGCAATGAGGATGTCTACGCGGTGTCCGCCTACATCCTCAGCCTCAACGGCATCGTCCCTGCCAATGCGGTGCTCGATGCGAAGTCGCTCGCCGCCGTCAAAATGCCGAACCGCGACGGGTTCGTCTCCGACCCGCGGCCTGACGTGCATAATCGGTGAAGCGCGGACCAGGCGGCCGTCGCGCGTCGCGGTCGTCGTGCCACGACGACGGCTGCCTCGCGGCATTGTGACGTGGTGGTCCCTGCATCGGGAGTTTGGCCGTCACCACATCAATTGTGGGCACAGGGACGGCGCTGCCGCCCTTGCATACTTTCTTTGTTAGATTTCAATTGATGCATCGGAGAGGTCCTATGGCCGGACTCAAGGCCGTTGCAGCCGCTGTGCTGCTCGTGGGAATGACGTTCACGCCAGTCTCGGCCCAGATGTCGGAGCCGGCGCTTTTCGACGCGCAGAATCCGGGGCGGAGCGCGATCAACGGCGGCGCCCTGACGCCGTGGGGTGAGGCCCAGCAGGCGGCGCAACGTAGCGGCAACCCGGCGAATGCCTATGGCGCCATACCGGCGGCGCCATCGTCCTCTTGCGCACGCTACCATTCGTTCGATGCTGCGTCCGGCACCTTCCTTGGCCGCGACGGTCGTCGCCATCCCTGCCAATAGGGCCCTGGACCACGCTGGCTGTCGTTCTTGGCGGTGGATAAGCGCGTCGGCCGTCGCGCCGCGCCCGAACGCCCGGACGTCGGGCGCGTTATAGTCCGCAGATCGTGTCGGGCCCCGCCGGGCCCGAGCGGCGGAGGGCAGCTGGCGTGACAGACACCCTGGCCGGTTTCTGGGACCGAAAGTCGACCGCGGATCTGCTGCGGGAAGCAGCGAGTGCCGACGGCGACGCGGAGACGCCGGTCTTCAAGCGCTCGCTCTCGGCGTTGCAACTGGTGACGCTCGGTATCGGCGGCATCATCGGCGCCGGCATCTTCGTGCTGACGGGCCATGCGGCGGCCGCCAATGCCGGGCCCGCCGTCACGCTTTCCTTCATGCTTGGTGCAGTCGCCTGCGCCTTCGCCGGCCTGTGCTACGCCGAGATGGCGTCGACCGTGCCGATCTGCGGCAGCGCGTATACTTACGCTTATGCCACGCTCGGCGAACTGATCGCCTGGATCATCGGCTGGGACCTGATCCTCGAATATGCGGTCGGCGCGATCGCGGTCTCGGTCGGATGGTCCGGCTATTTCGTCAGCTTCATGCGCGATTTCGGCATCAACCTGCCGCAGCAATTCACCTCGGCGCCGCTCGCCTACGACGCCAACAGCGGTGCGTGGTCGTCGACCGGCGCGGTGATCAACATCCCGGCGATGGCGATCATCGCTTTCGTCACCGCACTGCTCGTGGTCGGCATCCGCGAGTCCGCGCGCTTCACCGGCTTCGTCGTCGTGGTGAAGCTCGTCGTCATCGCATTGTTTCTCGCCACCGCAGCCTCCTCGGTATCGCTGGCGAACTGGGTGACGGCGGGCAATCCGGCGGGCGCGCTGATCCCGCCGAATGCCGGTCCCGGCGTATTCGGCTGGTCCGGCGTGGTGCGCGGCGCGGCGGTGGTGTTCTTCGCTTATATCGGCTTCGACGCGATCTCGACCGCGGCGCAGGAGGCGAAGACACCGGAGCGCGACATGCCGATCGGCATTCTCGGCTCGCTGGTGATCTGCGCCGCGCTCTATGTCGCGGTCGGCTTCGTGCTGACCGGCATCGTACCGTACGACAAGCTGAGCGTGCCCGATCCGATCGCGGTCGGCATCGATGCGGTCGGGATCGGCTGGCTCGGGCCCTTCATCAAGCTCGGCATCCTGTTCGGGTTGACGTCGGTGATCCTCATCATGCTGCTGGCGCAGCCGCGCATCTTCCGCACCATGGCGCATGACGGGCTGCTGCCGGGCATCGCCGCAAGGATCCATCCGCGCTTCCAGACGCCCTATATCTCGACCATCTTTGCCGGCAGCGTCGCTGCAATTCTCGGCGGGCTGTTGCCGATCGGGCTGGTCGGAGAGCTCGTCTCGATCGGCACGCTGTTCGCATTCACCGTGGTCTCGATCGGAACCCTGGTGCTGCGTCTGCGCGATCCGGACTTGCCGCGCCCGTTCAAGGCGCCGGCGATCTGGCTGGTGGCCCCGGCTGCCGCGGGAACCTCGCTGTTCCTGATGTTCGGCCTGCCGCTCGACACCTGGATCAGGCTCGCGGTGTGGCTCGTGATCGGGCTTGTGATCTATGCGGCCTACGGCCGACGCCACAGCCGGCTGCGGGCGAGGGGCGGGGTGTAGATCAAGCGCGGCGAGGATTCGCCTTGTGCGGGATACTGCGAGCCCGCCTCCGCCAAGCGACTGTCGTCCCTGCGAAGCCATCTCGACCGTCATCCTGAGGTGCGAGCGGAGCGAGCCTCGAAGGATGCACGGTCACAGTTGGGCCGTCGCCCTTCGAGACGCCGCTCCGCGGCTCCTCAGGGTGACGGTGTTCGCGTTGAGCGGATCCGGCTTGAAGATTTCGGCCAGGTTCACTCGATCGCGTGCAGCGCGCGGCGGATCGCTTCGAAGATCGCCTCGATCTGCTCCTCGGTGATGATCGGGGGCGGTGAGATCATCAATGTATCGGCGGCGGCGCGGATCAGGATGCTATCGTCATCGCAGCATCGCCGGGCGCATTCGGGACCGCGCATGCCGACCGCGCCGTCGCGCGGCTTCAGATCGATCGCGGCCGGG
>NZ_JACMYP010000114.1 GCF_020889705.1 Bradyrhizobium altum
CGACATCTCGCTCGCCGGCGAGCATCATGCCGCGTCCGCCGGCACCGTCGGCGCGATCCCGATGGCCGACATGATCACCGCGTTCCGCTACGTGTTCGGCGCCGCCGCCGTGCTGTTGACCACGGCGTCCATCTGCATGATCACGATGGAAGAGCGCCCGCTCGCCGGTCCGGCCGCGCAGCCGGTCGAGATGGCGGAGTAGGGCGCCTTTATCCCTGGCGTCGTCCTGGCGAAAGCCAGGACCCATTACCCCAAATGCGAATTGTTGCGCGACGCTGGGGCAACGATCCTTCCGACAACCAAAGCCGGTGGCTATGGGTTCTGGCTTTCGCCAGGACGACGGTGAGGATGGTTCTCGTCGGGCAACTCAGCGATCGGCACCCGCGCTGTTATTCCCCGCTGCCTCAAATTTATTCAGCCGGTGAGCGCCGACCCACTACTTTAGTTGTCGTCCATGCATGGCGATCTGCGCGCAGTTTCACTTGCTGCGTATTTTGTCGCAGCTATAGTCCGGCCCCAAGAGCTCGAAGCAGCCGAACAAAAAGAGGAGAGAAACAGGGTGAAAAGAACATCGCGACTGCCTGTTTATGCGATGCAGCAACTTGCCGGAGCGGCCGTGTTGGGCCTTTTGGCAGCCAGCCCCGGCGGCGCGCTGGCGGCTGACACCCTCAAGATCGGCGTAATCGCCGAAGCGCAGGCGATTGCCGGGGCGTCGATCCCGCAGGCGGCGCAACTCGCCGCCGACGAGATCAACGCCAAGGGCGGCATCGACGGCCGCAAGATCGAAATCGTCTCTTACGACAATCACTCGTCCTCGGCGGACTCGGTGCGCGCATTCCAGCGCGCGGTCAACGAAGACAAGGTCAACGTCGTCATCTCGAGCTACATCAGCGAAGTGGTGCTGGCGCTTGAGCCTTGGGCTTCGCGCCTGAAGACCCCGTTCGTCACGCCCGGTGCGGCCTCCAACGAGATCAGCAAGAGCGTCCACGCCGACTACGAGAAGAACAAGTACACCTTCCACGGCTATCTGACCTCGGCGGCGCTCGCCCTGTCGGTCTGCGACGCCGCCAAGGAGCTGCTGGTCGATCAGAAGCACATGAAGACCGCGGTCATCATGAGCGAGGACGCGGCCTGGACCAAGCCGCTCGACGTCGGCTACGAGGAGTGCCTGCCGAAGATCGGGCTCAAGGTCGTCGACCATATCCGCTTCTCGCCCGACACCACCGACTTCACGCCGATCTTCAACAAGGTCGAAGCCGCCAAGCCCGACGTCATCATCACCGGCATCTCGCATGTCGGCGTGCAGCCGACGGTGCAGTGGAAGAACCAGCAGGTGCCGATCCCGATGTTCGGCATCTCCTCGCAGGCGACCAACGAGACCTTCGGCAAGGACACCAACGACGCGGCGGAAGGCGTGCTGTATCAGGGCGTGTCGGGCCCGAACGTCGCGGTGACGCCGAAGTCGGTGCCGTTCGCGGAGGATTTCAAGAAGCATTACGGCAACTATCCGTCCTATGCGGGCTACACCGCCTATGACGAGGTCTACTACATCGCGGATGCGGTGAAGCGCGCCGGCTCGGTCGAGGCCGACAAGATGGTCGATGCGCTGGAGAAGACCGATTGGGAAGGCACCATCGGGCGCGTCCAGTTCTACGGCAAGGACGATCCGTTCACCCATTCGATCAAGTACGGCAAGGGCCTGATCACCGGACTGATGCTGCAGTGGCAGGGCGGCAAGCAGGTCGCGGTCTGGCCGAAGGAGGTCGCCAAGAGCGATCTCAAGTTCCCGAGCTTCATCAAGCTCACCACGAACTGATCGATGATCATGCTCCCGGCGTCCTCCACAACAGGCAGCCCTGCTGCCGCGGCCGATATGAGATGCTTGCCTTACAAATCCTGATCGATGGCTTTGCCATCAGCGCGCTCTATGCGCTCGGCGCCACCGGCTTCACCCTGATCTTCGGTGTCTCCGGCGTTCTCAACCTCTCCCACGGTGCCATCATGGTGGCCGCAGCGGTCGCGGCCTGGGCCGCGGCGAGCGTGCTGCACCTCGACATCTACTCCGGCGCGTTGTTCGGTGTCGGCGTGGCGTTGATCATGGCGTTCGCGACCTATTTCGCGGTCGTGAAGCCGATCCAGAACTCGAGGCGGATCCCCAATGAGGAGAAGGAAATCTTCGTCCTCACCGGCACCCTGCTGTGGGGCATCATGATCCAGGAGCTGATCGCCTATTTCTTCACCAACAATGCCAAGACGGTGCTGCCGATCGTCGAGGGGGTCGTCGATATCTTCGGCAACCGCACGCCGCGCAACAATATCTTCACCGCGCTGGTGTGCTGCCTCGTGATCGGCCTGCTGTGGCTCTTGGTGAACCGCACTCGTACCGGCAAGGCGGTGCTGGCGGCCTCGATGAACCCGCGCGGCGTCACCTTGCTCGGGCTCGAACTCACCCAGATCTACATCGTGGTGTGGGGCATCTACGGCATCCTGGCCGGCATCGCCGGCGTGCTGCTCGGCATGTTCTTAGGCGTCAGCTCCTACAGCGTCGGGCCGCTGACCGCGAGCGCGTTCTCGATCGTGGTGCTCGGCGGCCTCGGCAGCGTCTCCGGTTCGCTGATCGCGGCCTTCGTCGTCGGCTATCTCGAGACCATCACGGCCTACATGATCTCGCCGGCTTACCGCACCATCCCGGCGCTGCTGCTTTTGGTGTTCGTGATGTATATCCGGCCCCAGGGCCTCTTGGGGAGGCGCTGAGATGGCCAACTTCTTCTCCTCGCGCCTGTTCTTCATTTCACTGGTCTGCGTGGTGGTTGCCGCGACGCTGCCGCTCTATGTCTCGGGCTACATCCTCGGCCTGCTCACCGTCGCGTTCTATTTCGGCGTGTTCGCGATGGCCTGGGACCTCTTGTTCGGCTTCGCCGGCGAGGTCAATTTCGGGCCGACCTTCCTGATCGGCACCGGCGCCTACACCGCCGGCATTCTCAACAACCAGTACGGCTGGTCGGTCTATGTCTGCATCCTGCTCGGCGCGCTGGCGTCGGTGGTTGCGGGCTTCGTGCTGGCGCTGCCGGCGCTGCGGGTGAGGGGACCTGTATTTCGGCCTCACCACGCTGGTCGCGGTGCTGATGCTGCAGAACTTCATCGTGGTGTTTGCTGACCTGACCGGCGGCGAGATCGGTCTCACCATCCCCGATGTCATCACCATCAATGCCGGCGCCAATTACTGGATCGCGCTCGGCTTCATGACCATCAGCGCGGCCATTCTGTATGGCCTGTCGCAATCGCCCGTCGGCCTCGTGCTGCAGGCGAGCGGGCAGGACCCTGTGCAGGCCGGCGCGCTCGGCTTCAACATCGTCAAGCACAAGCTCGCGGCCTTCATCGTCAGCGCCTTCTTCTCGGGACTGTCGGGGGCGCTCTTGGTGTTCTACTTCGGCACCGCCTCGGTCGGCACCGTGGTCGACGTCGCGGTCGGCGTGAACGTCATCGTGTCCGCCGTGCTCGGCGGCCGGCGCACGGTGCTGGGCGCGGCATTAGGTGCGATCTTCCTGATCGTGGCCGGCGAATTCCTGCGTCCGACCGGCGAACTCGCAACCTTCATCGTCTCGGCGGTGGCGCTGCTCGTCGTGCTGTTCTTCCCCGGCGGTTTCCTCGGAGCGGCCCTGTCACGCGAGGCGCGCTCCTAAATGGATCAGATTGTGACCACCACTCCGACACTTGCAGTTCGCGGCCTGACCAAGCGGTTCGGCGGCCTGACCGCGGTGAAGAATCTGAGCTTCGAGCTGCGCCCCGGCGAGATCCTCGGCCTGATCGGGCCGAACGGCTCGGGCAAGTCGACCGCGATGAAGAGCGTGATGGGCATCGAGCGCCCGACCGCGGGCGAGGTGCTGTTCGACGGCGAGAACGTGGCCGGGCTGCCTGCGCACAAGATCGCGCGCAAGGGCTTTGGCATGGTGTTCCAGCACTCGCGGCCGCTGAACCGGCAGACCGTGCTCGAGAACATCATGGTCGCGCTGCTGCCCGACAGCCTGTTCATGCTGTTTCCCGACAAGGCGCTGACCGAGCGCGCCAAGTGGATCGCCGAGCGCGTCGGCCTGGGGGCGGTGATGGATCGCCGCCCGCCGACATTGCCGTTCGCCGATCTGCGCCGGCTTGAGCTGGCGAAGGCGATCGCGCGCGACCCGAAGGTGGTGCTCGTCGACGAGCCCTTCGCTGGCCTCACCAGCGCCGAGGTCGGGGTGTTCTCGCAATTGATCCGCAGCTTCCGCGACGAGGGACGCGCGGTGATGCTGGTCGACCACAACGTCAAGAGCGTCGCCGCGCTGGTCGATCGCGTGCTCGCGATGTATCTCGGCGAGGAGATCACGACCGGCCGCGCCGAGGACGTGATGAAGAACGAGACCGTGCGGCGGGTTTATCTCGGCGGTGCGATCGAGACCCACGCGCGGCCAGAGACCTCGTTCAAGGACAAGGTGCCGCTGCTGCAGGTCGAGAATGTCAGCGTGCATTACGGCAAGGCGCAGGCGCTGGAGAACGTCTCGATCCACGTCCATGAGGGCGAGTTCGTCTCGATCGTCGGCCTCAACGGCGCCGGCAAGACCACGCTGTTCAACACCATCTCGGGCTTCCTGCCCTACACCGGTGAGATCCTGCGCGGCGGCGAGAAGCTGCGCGGCACGGGCCCGGCCAAGATCGCCCGCTCGGGCCTCGTGCAATGCCCGGAATCGCGCGAATTGTTCGGCGAGATGACGGTGCGGGAAAACCTCGACCTCGGTGGCCAGCATCTGGACGATGCGGCGAGGGCCAAGCAACTCGCCTGGCTGTTCGAACTGTTCCCGATCCTGAAGGAGCGTCAGGGCCAGATGGCGCAGACGCTGTCCGGCGGCGAGCAGCAGATGCTGGCGATCGGCCGCGCGCTGATGATGCAGCCGCAGATCCTGATCCTGGACGAGCCGACGCTGGGGCTTGCGCCGGTGATCCTCGAATTGCTGTCGAAGGCGCTGGAGAAGTTGCGCCAGACCACCAAGATCACGGTGCTGCTCGGCGAGCAGAACGTGACCTTCGCGCTTCCGCATGCCGATCGCGTCTATGTGCTTGAGCACGCGCGGATCGTCTGGGAGGGCGATCCGGGCCGGTTCGCCACGGAGGCCGGCAAGGACTTTCTCTGACGCTCAAAGTTTGAAGAATAACAAAACAAGCAAGGGAGATCATGATGCCAGCATATTCAACCGCTACCCGCGTGAGCCTGTTGGCCTCGGCGCTCGCGCTGTGCCTCGCGGCGCCGGCCTATGCGCAGTCCAAGGACCCGATCAAGATCGGAATCATCGCCGAGGTGCAGTCGATCGCGGGTGCCGCAACCCCGGGCGGCGCGCAGATCGCGGCCGACGAGATCAACGCCAAGGGCGGCGTGATGGGCCGCAAGATCGAGATCGTCACCTACGACAACAAGAGCTCGTCGGCGGATTCGGTGCGCGCGTTCCAGCGTGCGGTGAGCGAGGACAAGGTTTCGGCCGTGATCGCGAGCTACATCAGCGAGGTCGTGCTGGCGCTGGAGCCGTGGGCCTCGCGGCTGAAGATGCCGCTGATCACGCCCGGCGCCGCCTCGAACGAGATCACCAAGGCGGTTCACAACGACTATGAGAAGAACAAGTACACGTTCCACGGTTACCTGACCTCGGCCGCGCAGGCGCAGCTCGTCTGCGACGCGGCCAAGGAGCTGCTGGTCGACCAGCTCAAGTTCAAGTCGGTGGCGATCATGAGCGAGGACGCGGCGTGGACCAAGCCGCTCGACATCGGCTACGAGGCCTGCCTGCCCAAGGCCGGCCTGAAGGTCGTCGAGCACATCCGCTTCTCGCCCGACACCACCGACTTCACGCCGATCTTCAACAAGATGGAGGCCGCCAAGCCCGACGTGATCGTCACCGGCATCTCCCATGTCGGCGTGCAGCCGACGGTGCAGTGGAAGAACCAGCAGGTGCCGATCCCGATGTTCGGCATCAGCGCGCAGGCGCTGAGCCCGACGTTCTGGGGCGACACCAACGGCGCGGCCGAAGGCGTGCCCTCCCTCGCGGTGGCGACGCCCGACGTCGCGGTGACGCCGAAGACAAAACCGTTCGCGGCCGCCTTCAAGGCCAAGTTCGGCACGCCGCCGGCCTATACCGGCTACACCGCCTATGACGAGGTCTACATCATTGCGGAAGCGATCCAGCGCGCCGGCTCGACCGATCCGGACAAGATGGTCAGCGAGCTCGAGAAGACCGACTTCGATGGCACGATCGGCAAGATCCAGTTCTACGGCAAGAGCGACGAGTTCACCCACGGCATCAAGTCCGGCCCGGGCGCCGTCACCGGCCTCGTGTTCCAGTGGCAGGGCGGTAAGCAGATCACGGTCTGGCCGAAGGCGATCGCGGAAGGGAAGCTGAAGTTTCCGGATTTTGTGAAGCTGTCGCAGTAATTGCGGCGCTAGCCATCGCGAGATGAGCAGGGGCGGTCACGCGGTGGCCGCCCCTTTTGCTATTTGCGCGTCGGCGGTGCCGTCTGGATCGTCGGCGCGGCGGCCGCAAGCAGTGCGGCGCGATCGCCGCTGCGCGGCGGATAGATGCGCTGCTGGTTGATGGTCTGCTTCGTGAGCTTGGCGGCGGCGCCCGTGGTGTGCACCTCGCGGTCCCAGCCGGTGGTGTAGAGCGCGCCCCAGGCGCCGAGATCGAGCACCGTCACATACCAGTCGATATTGAGCGGCAGCAGCTTTTCGCCGAACAGATCCGCGACCACATTGTGCCCGGCAAAGCGGCCCATCGGCCGCGCGAACTGGCACGACATCACGGTCGGATGCTCGCCATCGATCAGGCAGGCCGCAACGTCGCCGGCGGCGAACACGCCATCGATCCCCTCGACGCGCATGTAATGATCTACAGGGATGCGGCCAAGCGCGTCGCGCTTCACCGGCAGCAGAGTGGCGAGGAGGCTCGCGCGCATGCCACCGCACCACACCACGGTCGCGGCCGAAATGATCTCGCCGCTATCAAGCGTGATGCTGTCGGCGCCGACGGCGCTGACCCTGACGTTCAGCCGCGTCTCGACGCCGAGCGCGGCCAGCGCCTCGTTGATGACGGGACGGCCATGCGCCCCGAACGTCGCGCCGACCACCGGATTGGGATCGATCAGGATGATGCGGTGATTGCCGGCGATGCCGGCGTGCGCGAGCTTGGCCGGCATCTCGGTTGCGACCTCGATCCCGGTGAAGCCGGCGCCGACGACCGCCACCGTCGCGCGGGCCGGCGAGGGCGGCTGCTTGCCGAGCGCGGCAAGATGCGCGTTGAGGCGCGTGGCTGCTTCGAAGGTGTCGACATCGAAGCCGTGTGCGGCTAGGCCTGATATCGCGGGGCGGACCAGCTCGCTGCCGGTCGTCAGCACCAGCCGGTCGTAAGTCAGCGTGTCCGCGCCGGAGCCTGTCTTGACGACGACCTCGCGCTTGGCCGGATCGATCGCCGTGACGTCAGCCACCCTATGCCCGACGTCGACCGGATCGAGCAGGTCCTTGAGCGGCAGCGCGACGTCGCCGAGATCGACCTCGTAATTGCGCACCCGGATGTTGTGATAGGCATTGCGATCGACGACGAGGATCTCGGTGTCCGCCGCCCGCACGCCGATCTCGTCGCGCTTGCGGGCCGCACCAAGCGCAGCCCACAGACCGGCAAAGCCGGCCCCCAGCACCAGGATGCGCGCCATCTCTCCCTCCGATCCTCTCGCGGAGAGAGCTTGCCTGCGCAGGCGAGGTCAAATCAAGTGGGTGAGGGGCGTGTGAGGTGCCTCACGTCCCCGGCCGCGACACCTCGGTCTCCTTGCTGGTGATGAATTCCAGCAGCACAGGCACGCCTTCCCTCGTCTTCTGGATGCCGCGCTTGATCGCGGGGATGATGTCTTCGGGCTTGGTCACCCGCTCGCCATAGCCGCCGAAGGCGCGGGCCATCGCGGCATAATCGCCGGAGATGTCGGTCGAACGGTATTTCTCGGTCGAGATCGGCATCACCTTCAGTTCGATCGCCATCGAGAAATTGTTGAGCAGGATCGACATGATCGGAATCCGCTCGCGCACCGCAGTCTCGAAATCCATCCCCGTGAAGCCGATTGCGGCGTCGCCCCACACATTGATGCAGAGCTTGTCCGGCTTTGCCAGCTTGGCGCCCATCGCGAGGCCGAGACCGTAGCCGAGCTGCGTGGTCTTGCCCCAGCCGATATAGGACAGCGGCTCGACCGATTTCCAGAACGGCGAGAGCTGATCGCGCGGGCTGCCGGCGTCGTGGGTGATGATGGTGTTGTGGATGTCGACGGTGTGCTGCAGATCCCACAGCACACGGTAGGGATTGAGCGGCGCATCGTTATGCGTCAGCTTCGGCATCCACTTGGCGAGCCATTCCTTGTGGGAGGCCGCGATCTCCTCCGTGACCGCGCTGGCGTTGCGGTCCGCGGTCACGGTCTTGCCGATCTCCTCCAGCAGCGCGTCGAGCACGAGGCCGGCGTCGCCTACGAGGCCGATCCTGGCCTCGACATCCTTGTTGATGTGGTTCGGATCGAGCGTCGAATGGATGATGGTCTTGCCCTTCGGCATTGCGATGCCGAACGACGTCTCGGTGAAGGAGCAGCCGATCCCGAAGATCACGTCGGCTTCGGAGAGGAATTTCGGCACCGCACGCGGCACGGCAAGGCCGCCGGAGCCGAGCGACAGCGGATGTGTCTCCGGAAATGACGACTTGCCGCCGAGGCTCGTGGTGACCGGGATCGCGAGCCGCTCGGCGAGGCGCTTCAGCTGTGGCCAGGCTTTTGCGTAATGCACGCCCTGGCCGGCATAGATCACCGGACGCTTGGCGTTGACGAGCAGGGCTGCGGCTTCCTTCACATGAACGGGATCGGCGCCGTAGCGGGTGCGCAGCACCGGCGTGTAGTTCAGGGGCTCCGGCACCTCCTCGTTCCACATGTCGGCGGGGATCTCGACGATCACCGGCCCGCCGCGGCCGTTCTTCAATTTGGTGAAGGCGCGGCGGAAGATGTTGCAGACCTCAGCGGCGATGTTGATCGGCTCCGAGGATTTCGAGAACGCCTTCATCGCCTGGCTGGAATTGAAGTTCGGATCGATGTTGGCAAGCCGGCGCGCATAACCCATCGGCAGCACCAGCACCGGCACGGATTCGCCGTAGCATTGCGCGACGCCGCCCATCGCGTTCTCGGCGCCCGGTCCGTGCTGCATGCAGAACGCGCCGATCTTCTCGCCCGAGGTGACGCGGGAAATCGCGTCCGCCATGTGCACGCCGATGCGCTCCTGGCGCACCATCACGGGGCGGATGTCGGCACTGGCGGCGTACTCGATCAAATGGTTGACCGGGTAGCCCGTGAGGATCTCGATCCCCTCGCGCTTCATGATTTCCGCGATCGCGGTGCCGAGCTTCATGACGGTCACTCCCTTGGATGCGGCCGGTTCGTTCCGGCCTCGTTGTCGTCCTGTCCGATAAAGGAACAGGATTCCGCCGCGAGGGTAAAGCGCCGCCGGGGCCGGATCAGGTAGTCCTGATATGCGTTTACGCCCAATCGCGGCTCGCCGCCTCGCGCTGCGAGGTCAGGTGCAGGCAGAACTAGCAGCGAGTTTCTCTGCAACCTTTAAGCGATCGTTCATCGTGTCCATCAATGGGCCGTCAACCAATGTGGCCTAGTTTTGCTGGCATATTACTACGGCGCGGGAGAAAAAGCCGCGGGCGTCGGACAGGAGCTTTTCATGCGCGCGCTGCTTGCAAGATTTCTGCGAGATGACGTCGGGGCTACGGCGATCGAATACGCCATCATTGCCGGCGGCATCAGCATCGTGATCGTCGCCGGCGTCAGAGGCATCGGCACCACTGTGAGCGGCCAATTCACTGCCGTCAGTTCGGCATTCAAGTAAGCGTCACCGGACACGCTTCACACTTTCTGATTCAGTCGCCTCCGCCGCCTCCATTCAACGCGCGCAGCATCGCGATGCGCGCGAACATCAGCCAGCCGGCACCTCGTTCTCCCGCATTGATCAGATGCTCAACCGGAACCGCCAGCGCGCCTGCTGCTGGGAGTCCTCCGATACTTTGATGATGTAGCCGGCCGCCTGCGGCAGCGCCGCGACCTCAGCCCGCCTTCTTCCTCGCCGCGGTGTTTTGCGCACGCGCGGGCTTCTCGGCCTTCTTCGGCTCGGGCTTGACGGCCTCCTTGGGCTCGCGCTTGCCGCTGCCCGAGATCGGCAGCAGCATCTCGCGCTGGCCTTCGATGCGCTTCTTCGGCTTCTTGCCCTTCGCCGCCTTTGTCTCGGCCTTGGCGGGCGCGGCCTGCTTCTCGTTGGCGAGGCTCTTCTTCAGCGCGTCCATCAGGTTGATGACATTGCCGCCGGCCTTCGCCGCGGGCTTGGCGATCTTGATGCCGTTGCGCTTCTGGTTGATCAGGTCGATCAGCGCCTGCTCGTAGCGATCCTCGAAATCCTCCGGATCGAACTCGGCGGACTTCTGCTCGACGATGTGCTTGGCAAGATCGAGCATGTCCTTGGTGATCTTCACATCCTGGATGTCGTCGAAATATTCCTTCTCGCTGCGCACCTCATAGGGGTAGCGCAACAGCGTGCCCATCAGCCCGTTGTCGAGCGGCTCGAGCGCGATGATGTGCTCGCGGTTGGTCAGCACGACGCGGCCGATCGCGACCTTGTCCATGCTGCGGATGGTCTCGCGGATCACCGCGAAGGCGTCGTGGCCGACCTTGCCGTCGGGAACGAGATAATAGGGGCGGATCAGATAGCGGCTGTCGATCTCGCTGCGCGGCACGAATTCGTCGATCTCGATGGTGCGGGTCGAATCCAGCGCGATGTCGTCGAGTTCTTCCTTGGTGACCTCGATATAGGTGTCGGTGTCGACCTTGTAGCCCTTCATGATGTCGTCGGTGGAGACTTCCTCGCCGGTCTCCGCATCGACCTTGGCGTATTTGATCCGGTGGCCGGTCTTGCGGTTGATCTGGTTGAAGGAGACCTTCTCGGTATCCGACGTCGCCGGGTACAGGGCAACCGGGCAGGTCACGAGCGAAAGGCGCAAAAAGCCCTTCCAGTTGGCGCGGGGGGCCATAGGGAAAACTCCGATTACGCAACCGACGGAACGATCGAGGATAACACCGGGAACCCCGGTTTGAAACAACGCGGCTCGGTGAATCTGGCAACGGCGTTAACCGTGGCCTCGAGCCTGCGCCCGTTTGACGCGGCGGCTGCGTTGTCCGTTGGACAGCCGTCAAGCGGCCCGGAACATCACACGCGTTGGCCTTCAGAAGGGGGCGGCAATCGCCGGAATTTCAGGCACTTAACCAATGAGGTCGCCATGGCAACGGAACAACACGGTCAGATCATCGAAACCCCGACCGAGGCGTGCCAGGCCGAGCCCGGACCATCGGTTCTCGCGCTGCTCACGGCTTCCACCGGGCTCGCAGTCTTGATCCCCGGAATTGTCTGGTTCGCCGTTTTCCGGGTGTGACGCTGCGATCGCGCTCTCCCGCATGCGAGGTCTTGATTGTTAAACTGAGACACACCCAGAGCGGCCACCATGCGCTTGCGGGGTGTGCGGTCGATCACGCCTGCATCTCGCCACGGCCGTCGCGCGTGCGGTCGCAGGGCAGTCGCCGCATGGCATTCTCTTGCTCGGCGATTGGTTTGACGCGCGACGCGCATCCGCGGCGCAGATCGCGATATCACGCAACTGAAAATTCCGGCGCGCGGACTGCTGAGGTCGCGGGAGCCGATCGCTGACCATGTCACGCGGAATTTTCTTGAGCCAAGACTTTGTCAGCCAAGACTTTGTCAGCCAAGACTTTGTCAGCCAAGACTTTGTCAGCCAGGACGTGAGCCAGGAATCGTCTTCGATGGCCCGCGCTTTCACGAGATCTTGTAGCCGAGATCTGTGACGTGCGAAGCGAATTGCTGCCGTGACGCGTCATGAGATCATCGAAATTGGCTGCTAGCTGATTTGAATCAGATGCGTCTTGAGCTTGAGATGTTCTATCCGCAAGAAGAAAAAAACTCGCTGTTGGCGCGCCTCAAGGAGAAAAGCGTTTCAGGTGTCTTCGTCGGACTGACGCTGCTGGCGATGGCGGGGTGGATTTATCTGCTCAGTTCGATGTTCCTGAAATTCATGCTGTGGTGGTTCTCCTGAGCGCGAGAACAACCGATGTGGGCGCCGGGTCATTGTTGCGCCGTTCGATTGCACAAAAAATTCCAGCGGCTGAACATTCTTTCGGCGCGCGCAATCATGATGTCGTCACAACTCCGAATGTTAATAACATCCGGTTTAACTTGGACGAATGTGATGCTTTCTCCTGTCCTCATCCTTGCGGCGGCGTTCATCGCCGGCTTCTTCTCCGGTTTCGCCGCGCGCTCGTGGCGATCGCGCAAGCGCCGCGCGCAATATCGGATCTATGCGCCGTATGTGGCGCCGCCAGCCGCCAAATCGGCGAGGCGGGAACAGCCGCTCACCGCATTCGGCCACATGCGCCGCGCGTTCTAGCGGGCTAGCTCGGCAGAGGTAGCGCGACAGTGGCGTGAGTTGGGGTTGGCGGGCGACATGCAATCGGCCATCTTGTCTTCGTTGCGGCAGCCGGGCTGGGTTCGCGTGCCGGCGGGGTGTTGCCGTTGGCCCGCACATCGTGAGGGAACTTGCACGCATGAGTGATCTCAGGGGGCATTCGCCAAGGCGGTATGTCGTCGATGTCAGTGGACGGCGCGTGCTGGTCGGCCTCACGCTTGAAGAGACGTCGGAATTCGAAGGACTGGACGCCTCCCTGCCGGTGCTGGGCGGGGAAGCCCACGGTGCGGAGCTGATGCCGTCAGCCGTCGAGGGACGGTGGGTCGAGCTCTATGACAAGCACGACAAGGCCTGGATCAAGTGGAAGGCCGACCTGAGGGCCGGGCAACAGGATAATTCACTCTTTTTTAACTAAGACCGGGCGATTTTGAGCGATATTGCCTGAGTGGGCCCGAACCGGATACTGACAGATGTTTCAGCTGTTTCTGCGGGCTCGCGCGCATGACCTGATCAGGTCGCGGCGGAGCGAGGAAGGTTTCAAGGCACGCTCGGCCGATCGCGATGCCGAGACCGATCGCGCCCGGATCGGATCGATCATGGCCGCGATCGAGGCCGCGTTGCAGGCCGCCGAAAGCGAGCAATCCGGCCTTGGCCGCCGCGTCGACGATGTTCTGGCCCGCGCGGCGGTGACGCTGGGCAACGGCACCGACGAGTATCTGGAACGCGAGGCGCTTGACAACTATCATCAAGACCTGTTTGACGCCGAGATATCCAACGGCCAGCGTCGGCTGAAGGAATTGGCGACCGAGATTGCGCACTTCAAGTTCATGAAGGCCGCGGTACTGAGCCGCTTTCCGGACTACAAACCTCCGGCCGCCAGCAACTGACGCGCCCCGCGGCCGCAACGCGAAGCCAGACGCTGCGGCCCGCGCCTGACGGCGTATGCGGCCTGGTCCGGCGCAAGGCGAAAGGCACAGGCGAAACGTGGTGATCGCAGGAAATCTACTCGTCACGGGCTGTGCCGGCTTTATCGGCTTCCATCTGGCGGAGCATTTGCTGCGGGCAGGGCAGCCGGTCATCGGCATCGATAATCTGAACCAGTACTATGATCCGGCGCTCAAGCACGCGCGGCTCGATCTGCTCAAGCAGCACCGTGGCTTCACCTTCCTGGAACTCGACCTCGCCGACCGCGCCGGGATGAAGGCGCTGTTCGAGCGCTATCGCTTCGAGGTCGTGGTGCATCTCGCTGCCCAGGCCGGCGTGCGCTACTCCCTGCAGAACCCGCATGCCTACCTGGATTCCAATCTGGAGGGCTTCCTCAACGTCCTCGAGGGCTGCCGGCATACTGCGTGCCGGCATCTGCTGTTTGCGTCGTCATCGTCGGTCTATGGCGCCAACACCAAGCTGCCGTTCTCGGTCCACGACAACGTCGATCATCCGGTCAGCCTGTACGCGGCTACCAAGAAGGCCAACGAGCTGCTCGCCCATTCCTACAGCCACCTCTATCGCATCCCGACGACGGGGCTGCGGTTCTTCACCGTCTATGGGGCGTGGTATCGGCCGGACATGGCACTCTATGCGTTCGCGGACGCGATCACCAAGGGGAAGCCGATCCAGTTGTTCAACAACGGCAACATGCGGCGCGACTTCACCTATGTCGATGACGTGGTCGAGGCGATGGTGCGGCTGATCGGCCGCGCGCCCGAGGGCGACGTCAACTGGTCGGGCGTGCATCCCGATCCGGGTTCGAGCAAGGCGCCGTGGCGCGTCTACAATATCGGCAACTCCAGGCCGGAAGAACTGATGCATGTGGTCGCGCTGCTCGAGCAGGGCTTCGGCCGGCAGGCCGAAAGGCAGTTGTTGCCAATGCAACCTGGGGATGTCCTGGAGACCTCAGCCGATGTCTCCGATCTGGAGCGTGAAATCGGCTTTCGGCCGCAGACGCGGATCGAGGACGGCATTGCCAAATTTGTCGCCTGGTATCGGGCTTATCACAACGTCGATCGGACGTAGTGCGCTCGTTAGCGAATTCCGGCTCGAGAAAAACCTGGCGCGGGGCGGAACGGAGTGCGGCACTGAGAGTTATCAGTGGTTTTGCGTTCGCGTCAGCCGTGATCATCATGTCCAGTGCAATCGTTCCGGCGCACGCGATCGACGCCCAGGTCGCACGCGCCCGCGATGCCTTGGTCGCGAGGGCGTTTCCGCCGCGAGAGCCCGGCAATCCTGCTTCCGGCAGCGCGAGGGGCGGGGCGAGGGATCAGCGCGACTATTTCAACACATGCGTCGCCAATGGCGGCAAGATGGGCGACCACACGCCTCCCAAATCGAAATAGCGCGCGATCGCGACGCGCGTTGCGAATTAGCGATGCTTATGGCGGTTGGTCGAATCCGCTGCTGTCCGCCGTGGCAATCGTGCAAGCGCATGTGAGAAAGTGAAGGCATTTCGCTGCCTCTGATGAAGCCGAAATGCCTCATTACCGCTCATTACCGCTCATTTCGAATTCGAATAGCGTTGTCGCATTCGGCCAGGTCGAGGTGGATATCTTGCATGATCGAACGTGTGGCGTTGATTCCATCCGCCGCATCGTCAGGGCGGATCAGAATGCTCAGATCCGCGGCCTCGATATCCGAAACGGATCGAAATATTCTGCGATCAATGCAGACGACGCGGTGTCGGTTCGCTGCATCCATGCTGCTCGGTTCAACCTGTTATGCGCGGCGAAAAAACTGATTGATCGAAAGCAGCAGATTTAGTGTGTGCACGCCGTGTGTGGTGGAATATCTGGTTCGAGGCTGGAACACCTCATCACGTCCCGAGCCATTGACGCGGCGACATTGTGATAGCCGGCAGGCGTGTCGCCGGTTTCGACGGCGATCGCTGCGATCAACGATCGTCAAATGATTTCATGCTCTTGCTCGCGCCTCCTGGTCAGTGCCAGCTGCGCTCTTTGGCCGCGTGCCGCGTCGCTGCCGCTGACATCCCATCGCGACGACACATATAAGGCCATCGATCGAACGTTTCGCGATCAGGTTGTGGAACCTGGTTGAGAAAATTTAACGCGGAGCCACGTTCGTCGCAAACCTGCCCCATTAACCGCATTCCATGTGCGTGAGCTAAAACTCTGTCATTGAAACTTCAATCACATCGCTCATACCCTTAACCGCAGAGCGAGGGCGCGCCATGAAGCAGCACAAAGTACAACATTCGCATCAGCCAATCGAAGAGGCGTTGCTCGCGACCAATCAATCGCTGCGCAACGAAGTCGTTGCGCTGATGCTTGATATCGCCGCGTTGCGTGAAATCCACGAGCGCCCAGCCGCGTCTCGTTCGTTCGGCATGTCGCGTGAGCAGAACGCCCCGCGTGTCGCATTGCGCCGGGTTCACCACAGCTGAAGTCCGTCAGCCTATTTCTCACTGAGCAGAATTTGCGGCCACGTCCAAGCCAGTCCGGCGAGGATGTCGGCGCCTGCTGCTATGGACAATTCAATTTTAAATTGAATGTTGTCCCGCCCGATCTTCGTTTTGGGCGATCTGGCTCGATCTAGCTGTGGTTGCCGTGGACAATTTGTGGTCGTGAGGGCAGGCAGTCAGTGCTCTTGCCGCACCGGCTTGTGCGCCACGACGTAGGACAGGCGCTCGCGCAGGATCCACGTCTGCAACACCAGCTCGACGGCGGTGTGCCGGAGCTCGGAATTCTCCGCGACGAGGCGTTCCAAGGCGTCGGTCGCCTCGCTGGACGCGGATTGCTTCCCCTCGAAGACCTTGAGACGCGCCATAGTGTCGATCCTCGTAAAATGTGTCGATCAGAGGCTGGCTCTGACAAGCGTCAGCACAGAATAGTTCGCGGATTGTCGGGCGGTCGTGGTTCCGCCTGATGGCCTCGGGTGGGAAAGCGCCTAATTGATAATTCGCGGATCGAGCTGTGAGTGTTGGGTTTCCTGAAAATGATCCTCAAATATGTTGAAACTCTCGTGGCACCTAACATCTTAGTAACTACCGTTGCGCGTGCGTGCCCGCAAGCTGCCGGACGCGAAGGTCGCGGGATTAATTTGTTAGAATGTTGTGAAACTCTCGCTTGACCGGCGGCGTAGATATCGCGGAGAGGCATGGCGCACTCACAATCTGTCGCAGGACCGATTGGATGTTCTCATTTGCTTCTCATTCGGGGATGCAAACGGTGCGCCAGTTATCCAGATCAAATTGTCATGCGCAGAAAGTCGTATAACTTTTTCTGTGAGGTCGCCTTACGGTAGGAATATTGCTCGTATATTCCGGTAAACACCTTGCAGCTTCGGTGTTTCTTCGCACAATGCGGCGTTGCCGACGGCAAGTTCGAGGCTCCCGAAGGCCCCCCGGGAAATCCTCAATTTGAATTTCCTGTTGCATTTACATAGCTTATAGGCCATGCGATGATTGCTAATCTAGGGGGCAATGAGATGACCAATGAGGCGTCATTCAACTGACGAGATCAGTTCCAAGGTCAAACAAGCCGAGGAACTCATGGCGCGGGGGCAGTCACAAGCCCAAGCGTGCAAGGTGCTGGGCGTTAGCGTGATGACATTTCACCGCTGGCGCAAGCAGGAGGCTGCACGCGGCCATCACCCGAATGGCACTGTGACCGAGCTTGCCGCTCGCGCAGATGATCGAGATGGTATTCCCCACGTCCACAACCGTATTGACGAATTGCGGCTGGAAAATGAACGGCTGCGCCGGATTGTGACCGACCTGCTGCTCGAGAAAATGAAGATCGAGGAGAAGCTTGCGCTCAGATCCAGCGGCGGGAACGGTTTGCCCCGCCGTGGTGAAGTCCAGAGCTGACGTAAGCTGACCCGCTAGTGGATACGCGAGGGCCTGGGAGCCAGCAGCAGCTGGTCGCTCAGATGCGCTTTCTCTGATCTTGCGCGCAGCTCCTCGAGGATCGGACGCAGCCTTGCCTGTGCGAGGTCCAGACCGTTGACAATGTCCTGATTGGGCATTTCGGCTGGAAAACGGGCCGAACGCAGCTTTGTTTCGACCGCCTTGACCAGCAACTCGACGTCGTCGCGGTGCTGGCCGGCGACCAGTTCGGCGCCCATCAGGCGGATGAGATGGAGGAGGGCCAACAGCGCGGCCTCGGTTTCGCCGGCCGATGAACTCATGGAAGC
Organism: Bradyrhizobium altum; assembly: GCF_020889705.1. Lineage (GTDB taxonomy): Bacteria > Pseudomonadota > Alphaproteobacteria > Rhizobiales > Xanthobacteraceae > Bradyrhizobium > Bradyrhizobium altum. Next base: position 17,709 of record NZ_JACMYP010000114.1, read on the forward strand.
TCTCTGCCTGATATTGCCGGCAGGTCTTGCGAGCTCACGACCTGCCTGATATTAAACATGTGAATTGTTAACACGAATGTTAATTCCCGATGACGGACCTTTCGGACGCTCGAATAGCGAAGGTACCGGTTAGCTTCGGCGCCTTCTCGTTCGCTTTTGCCTCGCTCGAGGCGTTTGCTGTCGTCTTCGAGATGATCATCGTGGTGCTGTCCAGCATCATCGGCGGCGCGGCCTATCACCTGTTTTACTACCACACGGTTTATAGCAACAGCTTCGAGGGTTTTCTAGGGATCGGGGTCCTCGCCGCCATCCTTCACATGTTCGTGGCGAAGTCGCAGGGCCTCTACAATGCGCAGGTGCTGGCCGGTCTCGACCGGCGCTGGAGCAGCCTGCTCGGCGGGTGGCTGCTGGTGGTCCTGCTGATGACCCTGATCATCTTCCTTCTGAAAGTCGGCTCCGGCGTCTCGCGCGGGTCGGTGATGTCGTTTGGCGTGATCGGCGGCCTTGGGCTGGTGGCCGGACGGATGCTGCTGCAGGCGCCGCTGCAACGTGCGATCGACCGCGGCATGCTGGCGACGCGCCGTGCGGTCGTGGTCGGGATGGCGGACGAATTGTCCCGGGTGCGGCAATCGAGCCTGCTGCGCGATTTCGGCCTCAGCGAGATGCGACGGATCCAGTTGTCCGGCCTGTCCGACAACGCGGGCGACCGCGCCGCCGTCGCGTCAGCCATTCGCGCGGCACGGGAGTGCGGCGCCCAAGAGATCATCCTGGCGATGCCCTGGCAGCAGGAACCGCGCATCCAGTTCGTGTGCGATCAGCTGCGGGCGTCACCGCTGCCGGTGCGGCTGCTGCCGGATCGGACGGCGGAGCGGTTCCTGGCGCTGCGGATGGTGGCGTCTGGCCCGATACCGACGCTGGAAATGCAGCGCTCACCGCTGACCTCGGTCGAGCGTGCCGGCAAGCGGCTGTTCGACATCGTGGCATCGAGTGGCCTTCTGGTGCTGTTCGCGCCGCTTTTGCTCGGGACGGCGATTGCGATCAAGCTCGACTCCAGGGGGCCGGTCCTGTTCCGGCAGCGCCGCAACGGGTTCGACGGCAAGCAATTCACCATCCTCAAATTCCGCTCCATGCATGTGCTCGAGGACGGCGATGTCATCACGCAGGCTCGCGCGAACGATCCGCGGCTGACCGGGATCGGCGCCACGCTGCGCCGCCGCAGCATCGATGAGCTGCCGCAGCTGGTGAACGTGCTGCGCGGCGACATGTCGTTGGTCGGGCCGCGGCCGCATGCGCTGGCGCATGACGACAAATATTCGAAGCTGATCGCAAGCTACGCGCAGCGCCAGCACGTCAAGCCGGGCATCACCGGTCTCGCACAAGTGCAGGGACTGCGCGGCGCGACGCCCGCGATCGAGGACATGCAGCTGCGCGTCGCGCACGACCTCATCTACATCAAGAGCTGGAGCTTCGTGCTCGACCTGCGGATCCTGCTGCGCACCGTCGGCGCGGTGCTGCGGCACAAGGGAATCTAGCGGGTCGGGCATCCGGCGGCTGCCCGCGTGCCGGCGCGCGCTACTCCGGAATGCTCTGGCCGGCGTCCTTGAATTCCGCCTCGATGGTGCGCCGGTTGGCATCGGTCGCCACGCGATAGGCCTGGCCGAGCGCGCCCTTCAGCTCCGGCGCACGGGTGAGGATCAGGCGGATCTGCCGCTGCAGCAGATCGACCAGCTCCACATCGCGCGTCGTGTCGACCTGCGCCAGCAGGATCAGCCGCGGCGCGATCAAGTCGCTGCGGTTGAAGCCGGTGTAGTAGGACATCTTCAGCGCCTTCGATGCGGTCGGGTTCAGCCAGTCGAACCGCCCGGTCGCCGAGGCGAGGCCGAACCAGCCGCCGGCGTCCATCGGCGAGAGCCGAAGCGCGCGGGTGAAGGCGGCTTCGGCCGCCTCGGGCGAGGTCTGCAATTCGCTCCAGCCGTCGGCGAGCCACAGCTCGCTCCTGACCACGCCGACATCGGCGGCGAGCCAGGGTTTGCCGCGCAATGCATCGGCGGCCAGCCACCAGATCGACAACGCCAGCGTCGCGGCGCCGATCGCTGCCGCGGCCGGCACGAAGGCCGGCGACAGCTGACGTGCGTGACGCCGGGGCGCGTCAGCCTTCGCATCAGCCATGGCGCGCTGCCCGGTTGCCAGTCATCAGCAGGGTTCGCCGCGCGCCCTCCAGCTTGACGCAGGTCAGGCGGCCCGTCGCATAGGCGCCGGTGTCGACATTGATGCGGTTGCGCAGCAGCTCGGCCTCGTGCACCGGCGTATGGCCGTGGACCACGACCTTGCCGAAATCATCTTCCGACACCAGGAAGTCGTCGCGGATCCAGAGCAGATCTTCCTTGCGCTGTTGCTTCAGCGCGAGCCCGGGCCTGACGCCGGCATGCACGAAGAAATAGCGGCCGCAGGAATAGGTGATCGGCAACGAGCGCAGGAAGGCGAGATGGGCCGGCGGCATCTGGCGGACCAACTGCCTGGCGAGCGCCCTGCGTTCCGCGGCGTCGGGATTGAGCGAGGGCGTCAGTCCATAGGACATCAGCGTCTGCAGGCCGCCAAATTGCCGCCATTGCGCGAGCATGTCGGGATTGACGAGAAACTCCAGCAGGCAAGCCTCGTGATTGCCGAGCAGGCAGACCAAACTGTGGGTCCGGCGGCGTTGATCGAGCATCGCGATCACATCGCGCGAATCCGGTCCGCGATCGATGTAGTCGCCAAGGAAGACCTGGATCGGCCGCGCCGGCCGGAACTTGCGGATATCGGCGTCGATCCGTGCGCAGATCTCGTGCAGCAGGTCGGCGTGTCCGTGGATATCGCCGACGGCGTAGATGCAGGTCTCGTCGCCCTCGTCATGTTCGAGGTCGCCGGTCTGGCCGACCATACGCCGGAGGAGGCTGCGCATCTGTGGTCTAGCCCGCCTGCAACGGTGAACGGCTGATCCGCTGTGCCAGTCCTGTTCCGATCACGGCTCCCAACACGATCACTCCGGGCAGCGCCGGCAATTCCGGCAAGGTAAAGGCGGTGAGCGCCAGCGTCAGCAACACGGCTGCCGCCGCCGCTGGATAGGACCAGTCACGGCCGCGATTGCGTGCACCGGCCATGAACGCCGCGATGCCCACGATCGTAACCGCGAGTGAAGTCCAGAACATGGCGGAACCGAACTGCGTGATCAAGGCGGCGGCGCTGGTTGCCACCACGGGCCGCGTGGTCGCCCCTTGCCAGTCCATGTAGGTCGATGCCAGCTTTGCCGTGGTGCCGGCACCGCCGCCGAGCGCGGGCAGGTCGGCGAGCAGATTGTAGGTCGACTGCACGAGCTCGTCCGGCGCATGGGTGAAGGCTATGGCAAGCGCCACGTCGGGATGACGGTTGGCGATCGCCGTTACCAGCGCGATCAGCGCGATCGCAGCCGCAGCGGCAGCGCTGCTCCAGCGACGCAGATGAAGTTTTCGCGCGGCGAAGCTCATCAGGACGAGCACGATGCCCGCTGCGATTGCGATTGCGGCACCGCGCCGTCCGTACCAGCAGGCGCTGGCGGCGCAAAACAGCGCGCTGGCGGCGAGCAGCCGGCGCAATCGGGCCGACTGGGCCGCCGTGCGGCCGCCAATATGTCCGCCGACATCGAGCGCGCGCGCAAGGCTGAACGGGACGCCCATGAGAACGACGACGAGGAATCCGTTTGCCGTCCCGTCGTGCGTAGCGTCGGCCGCGCCAAGCCAAGCTTTGATCGGATCGCTATACGCCAGCAGGATCAGCGCCGCGACGGCCGCCGTCGCTGCAATGCTGCGGGCCACCATGTCGGCGCGGCGGGCATCGATTGCGATCGCCGCGGCGGTGATCATGACCGAGAGCAGCGACAACCAGAGCAGCAGCGCGCCAAGGCTTGCACCGGTATCGATCGTGATGCTGCCGCTGAGCGGTGTCTCCAATGTTTCGCCGGCGAACTTCCACACCGGATGCGCCCAGAACGTCAGCGGAAGCATCTGCAGGATGATCCAGAGCATCGGCACCAGCGCTGCCGCCACGGCGGGCCCAGCGACCCGCTTCAGGAAAGACAGTTCACCTGGCCGGATCGCCGTCAGGCTTGCCAGCAGTCCGAGCGACGTTGCGGCGCCGACCAGGCCAATGGCGAGCGACGCATCGATGAGACCCACCGGTATCGACGCCCCGATCAAGATGCAGATGAAAGCCGTGACGTTCCACACGGGAGGGGCAAATCCTTGGGAAACAGGTCCTGCGGAAGATCAGAACGCAAGGCAGCGGGATGCCCCGGGCTCGCCGCAAGGTCAATGGAAATCGGGCGCGCCAGATCGCGCGACCGCGTAGCGGGCTACTGCGGACGGCGCGCGGCGATGAGCGGCGGCGAGGTGCGGGAGCGGAGCAACGGTGCGAGGGCGCTCGCGAGATATCCGCCCTGCAGCGATACCATGGCGATGACCATGAGCAGCGCAGTCTCGGACCACGAGAGGCGCGCTACGCCGATGGCGGCCAGCAGCATCAGTTCGGCAAGCATCACCGGCACCAGCACCAGACAGTGCTGGCGCAGCCCGAGCACGGCGCCGCCGATCAAATTGCCAAGCAAAACAAATAACATAACCAAACCCTGCGCCCGTATATTATCGGGCCGGGTCCTAAGCCGGGGTTAACCCGGTCGTCGCAAATCGTCGGAAGGTCACACGAAATCAAAGCCCAAGATCAAAGCCCAAGTGATGTCGCGCGGGCCGCTTGCCTCTCGGCGCCGCGGGGTCGCTGCATTGCCTCATCTTGCTAACATTTTTTATCAATTGCAGTGCAATATATCGCGGATTATTGTGATTGTGGCAGTCGGCGCGTTACGGCTCTGCCGGAGTATTTGAATGTCGCGTGCGAATTTCATTCGAGCAATGTCATGCACCAGATCCGTAACGCTGAACGGTCCGATCGTGGCCGCCTACAACGCAACTTTACTTCGTAATTCAATCAAGCTTGCGCCCTGATACTGGGGCGTGAGCCGGCCCGGCCGGCTTCATGACACGCTTACGATCACCTTCCGGCTCACGCGGGGCGACGGCATTGCCGTGGCCGGTACGATGGTCGTCGTGGCTGTTCTGCGCCGTCGTCGCTTTGGCCCCACTGCCGCTCGGCTCGGTCGGCGGCGTCGCGTCCGCGATCTGGTCGATCCTGCTCGGAATCGCCTTGCTCGGGGTGCTGCCGATGCGTTTGCGCGGCGGCCAGCTCGCAATCCTCGCGATGACGGCACTGCTGACGGCGCTCGCCATGCTGGTGTTGCACGAGCAGTCGGCGGTGCGGCCCTGGTTGGGCGTGGCGCCGAACGCGCTGTGGGCGGAGGCCGGCAAATTGCTGCCCGCCGAGCTTCCGCCAGCCGTGACGATCGCGCGCGATCAGCCGTTCTATTCCGTGGGCGTCGGGATCGTCTGCCTGCTCAGCTTTGCGATCGGGGTCGTGCTCGGTGCGAGCCGCGCATTGGCGCGCGGGTTGCTGCGGGCGGTGGCTGTGGCCGGCCTGGTCTATGCGATCCTTGGCATCATCACCTTCGCGATCGATCCCACCCGGATCTACCTGCTTCACGAGAAGCAGGCTCATCTGGAGTGGTTGACGTCTCCCTTCGTCAACCGCAACACGGCGGGCATCTATTATGGCTGCTGTGCGCTGATCTGGCTGTTGTACGGCTGCGAATTGATCGAGCGGCATTGGCCGTCGCGTCGGACCAGTCTGCCACGCCTGTCGGCGCGCTTCGATGTGCCGGCACGGCGCCGGCTCGCCGGCCATGCATCCGGCTGGCTCATTTGCCTGCTGGCGATGTTTCTGACCGGATCGCGCGGCGGCGTCGGGATCTCGCTGCTCGCTGCGGTCGTAGCCGCCGCGATCTTCTTTCGTAACCGGATGCCGCGCCGCTACGGCCTGATTATGGCGCTTTGCCTCGGCAGCCTGGTCGCGCTGGCGCTGCTGCAACTGCTCGGCGGCGGCGTCGGCGCGCGCTTCAGCACGATCGGCCTGTCGGACGAGGGACGATTCTCGACCTATCGCACGACGTTGCGGATGATCTGGGACCATCCCTGGCTCGGCGATGGTTTCGGGTCCTTCGAATGGGTCTATCCGGCCTATCGCACCGACGAAATCTCGTTGCGCGGGACCTGGAACCGGGCCCACAACAGCTGGCTCGAGCTGGCGTCCGACGGCGGAATGTTAATGGCCGGCGCGGTCATGATCGCGCTGCTCGCAGCCTTCGGCGTGCTCGCGCATGGCGTGCGGACCCGCCGCCGAGACGTGATCGTGCCGCTCGCGGCGCTCTGCGCGTCGGCTGCCGGCGCACTCCATTCGATGATCGATTTCCCGCTCCAGATCACCGGCTACGCCGTTGTTATCGCGGCGTTGCTCGGGGCGGGCCTGTCGCAATCGTTCCGCTCCAGCAGGACCACCGGCAGTGGTCGCGGCGAGAATGACGCCTGTGTTGTGGCGGGTTCGCCAATTAACGTTGAATTCGCGGGTCGGCCCGGGGGCGCGGCGGGGGCAGGGGTTTTAATTGGCGCGATAACTCTGACTATGCTAACGAACTGTTAGTATTCGTTAGGGAGATAGCAATGTTCACATTTGAGCGATCCGGCGGTCTCTCCGCTCCGCGCCTGGCGGTATTGGCATGCGCGGCGCCCGGCGGCGGCGCGCTCGAGGCCATCAATGGCAACAGCGTGAACACCGGCATTTTCAGCCTCGCCTCGTCGGTCACCGGATCCGGCAGCGGGGCGACAGGTACGACCGCCGGCGGCACCACGCTTCCTCCAACAGTTGCTCTCTGAGCGGCTTGCGATCGCCAATGGAGAATTCTCTGCAGCAACGCGCTTCGGCGTCAGCGGCGGGACGCTTCCCGGGATCATTGGAGGGCGCGAGGGCAGGATGCATCCTGCCGGCGCGGCGATAGGACGGAGATGCTCCAGCGCAACCAGATTTCGCCGGCTGTCGATCTGAGAAATCGTCCGGCCGAACTGCCGTCGCTGGCGGAGACCTTCGACGCCTTCGTCACCTATCTGCTGCGGCAGTATTTGGTCATCCTCGGGACTGCCGGCCTCTGTTTGTTCGGCGGCATCTGCTACCTGATGACGGCAGCGCCGAGCTATACCGCGCTTGCCACGATGATCATCGACATGCGCAAACTCCAGGGCGCCCAGCAGCAATCGCCGGTGAATGACGCCCCGGTCGATTCCTCCGCGGTCGAGAGCCAGGTCGAAATCCTGAAGTCGGAGAACGTTGCGCTCGCGGTGATCCGCGACCTCAAGCTCAACGAGGATCCGGAATTCATCGGGTCCGGGGCCGGCGCGGCGGGAGCGGTGCTGGATTTCGTGTCCGGCCTGTTTGCCGGCAGCGCGCCGCCCAACGAGTTCTACCGGACCCGGCGCGCGGTCCGCACCTTCGAGAAGCAGCTCGACGTCCGCCGCCGCGGCATGACCTATGTGATCGAGGTCTCTTTCCGCTCGCTCGATCCCGAGCGCGCGGCGCAGATCGCCAACGCGGTTGCCGACGCCTACATCGTCGAGCAGCTCGATTCCAAGTATCAGGCGACCCGCCGCGCCAGCGTCTGGCTGCAAGACCGCATCCAGGAGCTGCGCAGCCAGGCATCCAATGCCGAGCGCGCGGTGCTCGACTACAAGAAGACTAACAACATCGTCACGTCCAGCGGCAAGCTGCTCAACGAGCAGCAGCTCGGCGAGCTCAACACCCAGCTGGTCCATGTGAAGTCGCAGGTCACCGACGCCAAGGCCAGGCTCGACCGCATCGAGGCGGTGGTGAAGGGGGGCGTCCCCGATGCGACGGTTGCCGATACCCTGAACAACCAGGTCATCACCAAGCTGCGCTCGCAATATCTCGAGCTTGCCAACCGCGAGGCCGACTGGTCGTCGCGCTACGGCTACAATCATCTGGCCGCCGTCAATCTGCGCAACCAGATGCGCGAGATCCAGTCGTCGATCATCGACGAATTGAAGCGGCTCGCCGAGAGCTACAAGAGCGACTATGCGATCGCCCTGCAGCGTCAGACCGAGATCGAGCGCGCCGTGAACGATTCGGTTTCGCAGTCGCAGTCCACCAACCAGGCGCAGGTCACGCTGCGCGAGCTCGAGAGCGCGGCCCAGACCTATCGCTCGCTCTATGACAATTTCCTGCAGCGCTACATGGAAAATGTGCAGCAGCAGTCGTTTCCGGTCAACGAGGCGCGGGTGATCACCCGTGCCTCGCGTCCGCTCAGCAAGAGCCACCCGCAGACCTTCGTCGTGCTCGCGCTCTCGGCGCTCGGCGGCCTGATCGCCGGGCTCGCGCTCGGTGTGTTGCGCGACCTCTATGACCGGGTGTTCCGCACTGCTGACATGGTCGAGACCATCCTCGATGCCGATTGCGTCGCGATCGTTCCCCGCCTCTCGCCGAGCCAGCTCAAGGCGCCGGTGGCCGGTCGTCCGAACCTGCCGGTCGCCGCGCGCATGATCCAGCGCGGCGACGAGCCGGTGCTGTGGGCGGCGATCGATTCACCATTCTCGCGGTTCTCGGAAGCGATCCGCTCGATCAAGGTCAATGCCGACCTCAACGTCGCCAAGCCGTCGAAGATCCTTGGCCTGACCTCGGCGCTGCCCAACGAGGGCAAGTCGACGCTGGCCTTCGTGTTCGCGCAGCTGGTCGCCCAGAGCGGGGCGCGCGTGCTCCTGATCGATTGCGACCTGCGCAATCCCTCGCTCAGCCGCAAGGTCGCCGCGAACGCCGAGCGCGGCATTCTGGATGTATTGTCGAACAATGCGACATTGCAGGACACGCTGTGGCGCGATCCAGAGACCGGTCTTGCCTTCCTGCCGGGCGCCACACGGTCGCGCATCGCGCATTCGCACGAGGTGCTGGCCTCCGACCAGATGAAGGATTTCATCGACGGCGTCCGCAGCCGCTATGATTACGTGATCGTCGACTTCCCGCCGCTGACGCCGGTGGTCGATGTCCGCATCACCGCGCACTTCGTCGATTCCTTTGTCTTCATCGTGGAATGGGGCAAGACCCAGGTGCAGGTGGTCGAGCGGGCGCTGCGCAGCGCGCGTGCGGTCAACGAGAACCTGCTCGGCGTCGTGCTCAACAAGGCCGATATCGCCGCGATGAGCCGCTATAGCGGCTACGGCGGCAAGAACTACTATTACAACTCGCATTATGGGCGATATGGCTACACCGAGTGAGACGCGAGGCGGGATGCCCCGGCGCGCCGCCGTCTGGCTTGCGCGCGGCTTCCTGGCCGCGGTCGCGTGCTCGTCGGTCGCCTGGGGCGCGACCACCTTGCCGGTCTTTGTCGACCAGAGCCGGTTGGACGGCGCCAGGGACCTGATCCTGCGCAACGTGCCGGTCAGCGACGCCGAGCTCGGCGACCTCGGTCCGCTGCTGTCGC